>DATFFA010000046.1:0-46770 GCA_035250605.1 Variovorax sp.
GGGTCGTTGCGGCGCCAGTCGGTTTCGGGCAGCTCGTCGCGGCTGCGCACCGCGCCGGCGAGGAAGCCGCGGCCGAGCGGCGAATAGGGGACGAAGCCGATGCCGTTTTCGCGGCACGCGCCGAGGATCTCGTCCTCGATATCGCGTTCCCAGATCGAATATTCGCTCTGCAGCGCGGTGATCGGCGCAGCCTTGGCGGCGCGGCGGATCGTTTCGGGACCGGCTTCGGACAGCGCGATGTGGCGGACCTTGCCCTCCTTCACCAGCTCCATCATCCCGCCGACGGTTTCCTCGATCGGCACCGACGGGTCGACGCGGTGCTGGTAGAAGAGGTCGATCGTGTCGATGCCGAGCCGCTGGAGCGAGCCCTCGCACGCGGCGCGGGCATTGGCGGGCGAGCCGTCGACGCCGGTGATCTGCTTGCCCTCGAATTTGAAGCCGAACTTGGTCGCGATGACAAGCCCGTCGCGCTTGCCCTTGATCGCGTCGCCGAGCAGTTCCTCGTTGCTGAACGGACCATAGATTTGCGCGGTGTCGAAGAAGGTGACGCCAAGGTCGATCGCACGATGAATGGTGCGCGTCGATTCGTCGAGGTCGGCGGCTTCGCCGTACAGGATGTTGCCGCCCTTGATCATCGGCATGCAGCCGATGCCGATCGCCGACACTTCGAGGCCGTGGCCGAGCTTGCGATATTTCATGGCGTTTCTCCTGCTGCGGGGGCCGCGTCGTCGACACCGTCGGCGGCATATTTGGTCGCGGCGACATCGCCGATGACATTACCTAGGGTTCGGAAGATGTCGGGAAAAGTCTCGACCGCGACGAGCAGCCCGAGCGGTGCGACGGGGACCCCCATCGACACCGCGATCGGCGCGATCGAGGTCACGAAGCTGATCGATCCGGGCAGGCTGACCGACGAGAGCGCCGCGGCGATCGCGACCGCCAGCCCGACCGCCATCTCCCACGGGGTCAGCTCGACGCCGAACAGCCAGGCCACATAGACGACGACCGCGAGATTCATCGCCGGGCTGGTGAAGCGGAACAGTGCGACCGCGAGCGGCAGGACGACGTCGGCCTTCTTCGGGTCGACGCCCAGTTCTTCCGACGATTTCAGCATCGCGGGCAGGCTGGCGAGCGAGCTTTGCGTGCTGATCGCGACCGCGAGCGTCGGGACCATCGCACGGATGAAACGCGGCACCGAAATGCCGACGACGAGCCATGCGAGGAGGAGGCCGAGAAGAAGGCAGCTGACGCCGATCGCCGAAAGAATCAGCACATAATGGATGAGGCCGCCGAACGCCGCGACCCCGGCCTTGACCGCGAGTGCATAGCCCAGCGCGAAGACGCCGATCGGCGCGAGCGCGAGCACCCAGCCGATGACGATCAGCATCGCGTCGCCCAGCGCCTTGAACAGCCCCGACAGCGTCGCGCGCTGCACGGGCTCGAGCTTGGTGATCGCGAAGGCGAAAATCGTGGTGAAGACGATCAGCGGCAGGATCGCGGTTTCGGCCGCCGCGGCGATCGGATTGGTCGGGATCAGCGAGAGCAGGAAATCGCCGAAGGTCGGCGACGGTCCAGTCTGCGTCGTGCCGCCAAGGCCGTGGCGCAGCGCTTCGGCGGCGCCCGGCGACAGCGGGAAGAGGCGCAGTAGAAGCGGCGCCAGAAACAATGTCATCAAGCCCGAAAGCGTGATCGCGCCGAGGAAGATCATCACCGCGCGGAAGGCGAGCTTACCCGCGCGCGCGGCATCGGCGGTCGCGGTGATGCCGGTGATGAGCAGCGCGACGACCAGCGGGACGATCGTCATCTTCAATGCGTTGAGCCAGAGCAGCCCGATCGGTTCGACAAAGGGAAGCGAGGCGGTGCCGGCGTCGGGCGACACCAGCTCGACGCCGATTCCCAGAAGCATGCCGGCGACGAGCGCCGAAAGGATGAACCAAGCGGATTTCAAGACGGATTCTCCCGGCGTTTTTTCTGGCCTGCTTGCCAAGCAAAAGAGGGTGACTTAGAGCACCTCCCGAAAGAAACGGGAACCGGTTTTTGGGCCGGGAAATGCTCCGCGGGGGCCATCCCGTAAGGAGCCGGGGCAGGCATTTGCCGGGCGATGGTTAGGTAGCTGAGGGAAGATGCGCAAGTTTTTCGGAACCGATGGGATTCGCGGCCTGACCAACCAGGTCCCGATGACCGCGGAAGTCGCGATGCGCGTCGGCATGGCGGCGGGCGCGCATTTCCTGCGCGGGACGCACAAGCATCGCGTCGTGATCGGCAAGGACACGCGCTTGTCGGGCTATATGCTCGAAAACGCGCTCGTCGCGGGCTTCACCAGCGTCGGCATGGACGTGGTGCAGGTCGGCCCGATGCCGACCCCGGCGATCGCGATGCTGACGCGCTCGATGCGCGCCGATCTCGGCGTCATGCTCTCGGCGAGTCACAATCCCTATCACGACAATGGGATCAAGCTGTTCGGTCCCGACGGGTATAAGCTGTCCGACGAGGACGAGGCGCAGATCGAGCATTTGCTCGGGCAGGAGCCGAAGCTCGCCGAACCGAGTCACATCGGACGTGCCAAGCGCATCGACGATGCGCGCGGGCGCTATATTCATGCGGTGAAACAGAGCCTGCCCGAGTCCGTCCGCCTCGACGGGCTGCGCATCGTGCTCGATTGCGCCAATGGTGCGGCGTATAACAGCGCGCCGACGGTGTTCTGGGAACTCGGCGCCGACGTCGTCGCGATCGGCGTTGAGCCCAACGGCACCAACATCAACGACAAATGCGGATCGACCGCGCCCGCGCTGCTGCAGGAAACGGTGGTCGCGAGCGGCGCCGACATCGGCATCGCGCTCGACGGCGATGCCGACCGACTGATCGTCGTCGATGAAAAGGGCCGGATCGTCGACGGCGACCAGATCATGGGACTGATCGGCGCGAGCTGGGCGCGGCAGGGGCGGCTGAAGGGCGGCGGCGTCGTCGCGACGGTGATGTCGAACCTCGGCCTCGAACGCTTCCTCGAAGGCGAGGGACTGCGGCTCGAGCGCGCCAGGGTGGGTGACCGCTATGTCCTCGAACGAATGAAAGAGGGCGGCTTCAATGTCGGCGGCGAACAATCGGGGCATATGATCCTGTCGGATCATGCGACGACCGGCGACGGCACGCTCGCCGGGCTACAGGTGCTTGCCGAGCTCATCGCGTCGGGCAAGCCCGCGAGCGAATTGCTGCACCAGTTCGACCCCGTGCCGCAGCTTTTGAAAAATGTCCGCTTCGCCGGCGGCAAGCCGCTCGACGACAAGCAGGTCATCGCGGCGATCGCCGAGGGCGAAGCGACGCTCAACGGGCGCGGGCGGCTCGTCATCCGTCCATCGGGCACCGAGCCGCTGATCCGCGTGATGGCCGAGGGCGACGATGCCGGACAGGTTGAGCAGGTCGTCGACATGATCTGCGACGCCGTGCGCGCGGCGACAGCATAGCCATTTGATTTTCTAGAACCGAAAGAGACTTACCATGCTTGAAATGCGACCCGATTGCGAAAAATGCGGACGCGATCTGCCCGCCAATCTCCACGGCGCCTTCATCTGCTCGTTCGAATGCACCTTCTGCGCGAACTGCGCCGACAAGCTCGACGAGATTTGCCCCAATTGCGGCGGCGACCTGCTCGACCGCCCGCTGCGCGAGGGCGCGGCGCTGGCGAAGTTCCCCGCCTCGACGGAGCGAAAGCATAAGGGGTGACGGTGTGGGAGCCAATAAATAGGGACAGTCCCTATTTTTCAGGCGCGGCTGTGCGCGCTGCCTCCGATGCGTTCCAAAAAATAGGGACTGTCCCTATTTATTGGCGGAGAGAGCTGTGACCGCGCGCGTCCTGATTATCGCGGGCTCGGATAGCGGCGGCGGTGCGGGCATCCAGGCCGACATCAAGGCCGTCACGATGCTCGGTGGCCATGCGATGACCGCAATCACCGCGATCACCGCGCAGAATACGCTAGGCGTGCAGGGCGTCCATCCGGTGCCGACCGCGATGGTGCTCGCACAGATCGACAGCGTCGCGTCGGACATCGGCGTCGATGCGGTCAAGATCGGGATGATCGGCAGCGCCGAGACCGCCGCAGCGGTGGCGGAACGCCTGTCGCGGCCCGACCTTGCGCAGGCGGCGCTGGTGTTCGACCCGGTGATGATCGCGAGCAGCGGTTCGGTGCTCGCCGACGCGGCGACGATCGACGCGTTTCGCGCCTTGCTCGACCGCGCGATGGTTGCGACCCCCAATTTGCCCGAACTGGAAGTGCTCGGCGGCGAGGAGGCGGTGCTCGCGCACGGCTGCTCGCTGCTCGTCAAGGGCGGCCATGCCGAGGGCGAGACGGTGATCGACCGGCTGCTCGAAACCGGCGAGGGCGAGGTCGCGCGCTGGGAAGCGCCGCGCATCGACACGCCGCACAGCCACGGCACCGGCTGCACGCTCGCGAGCGCGATTGCGACGGGGCTGGCACAGGGCATGCCGCTCGAACCCGCGATCGCGCGCGCGCGCGATTTCGTGCGACTGTCGCTGCTCGACGCGCCGGGACTGGGGCAGGGGCATGGCCCGATGGGGCAGCAGTTCGTGCGCAACGACGGCCTGTTCACCGGCCCGGCGCTCAATCAGATCACGCTGCCCGCGAACGATTATGCGGTGTCGGTCGCTTTCTACAAACAGATGGGTTTGAAGCAGATCGTCGATAGCCCCGACAACGGATATGCGCGCTTCGAAGCCGCCAACGGGGTTACCTTGTCGATCCATGTCGACGAAAGCGTCGGCGACGGCGCGGCGGGCGGCGCGACCGCCTATCTGGAGAGCGGTGCGCTCGATGCGTGGGTCGCGTATCTGGCGCGGCGCGGCGTGCGCTTCGAACAGATGCCGAAGGACGAGGAATGGGGCTGGCGCGAGGCGCAGCTGAGCGATCCGGCCGGCAATCGCCTGTGCCTGTATCAGGCGGCCGAATATCGGAGGTATCCGCCGTGGCGTATCTGATGTTTGATAGCCGCCAATTGTTCCGTTCGTGTCGAGCGAAGTCGAGACACCCATCGACCTTGCGCCACCCCGATGGGCATCTCGACTTCGCTCGATGCGAACGGGATTGGGGATTTGGCTCGCCGGGGCGGCGGGATCAATGATCGTCGGCGTAGACGAAGCCGGGCGCGGGCCGCTCGCGGGACCCGTCGTCGCGGCGGCGGTGCTGCTCTGCGAGGGCGGCATCGACGGCCTCGACGACAGCAAGAAACTCACCGCCAAACGCCGCGCCGAACTCGAAGCGCAGATCAAGGCGCGCTGCCGCTGGGGCGTCGGCGAGGCGAGCGTCGAGGAAATCGACCGCATCAACATCCTGCAGGCGACCTTTCTTGCGATGACGCGCGCGGTCGAGGCGCTGGGGTTCGAGCCCGCCGAGATACTCGTCGACGGCAACCGGCTGCCGCGCTGGCGCTACACCGCGACCGCGATTATCGGCGGCGATGCACTCCACCCGTGCATTTCGGCGGCGAGCATCATCGCGAAGGAGCATCGCGACCGGTACATGATGGCGATGGCGCGCGATTTCCCCGGCTTTGGCTGGGAAACCAACATGGGTTATGGTACGGCGCAGCATCTCGCGGCGCTGCGCCAGCATGGCCCCACGCCGCACCATCGGACCAGTTTTGCCCCGGTCGCACAAATGCAGCTGGTCTGACCGCCCGAAGCCTAAAAGCCTAAGAGGGGAACAGGCGATGAGCAGAGGATTTTCGGCCGACGATGTCGGTACGCAAACAGGGCGGCGTTTCCTTGTCACCGGTGCCAATGCCGGAATCGGGTTCGAAGTTTCCAAGATCCTGGCGGCGCGGGGCGCGCATGTGATCCTCGCGTGCCGCGACGAGGACAAGGCCGAGGGGGCGATGAACCGCATCCGGGTCGACGTGCCAAAGGCCGAACTGTCGTTCCAGCCGCTCGATCTGGCCGATCTCGATCAGGTTCGCGATGCGGCGAAGGCGGTGCTCGCGGGACCGCGGATCGATGTGCTGATCAACAACGCGGGGGTAATGATCCCGCCCAAAACGCTCACGAAACAGGGTTTCGAACTGCAATTCGGGGTCAACCACCTCGGCACCTTCGCCTTGACCGGACTGCTCCACCCTCATGTCGACGACCGTATCGTCATCACCGGCAGCATCGCGCACCGGAACGGCGCGATGGATTACAGCGACCTGTCGGCGTCGCGTAGCTACCATAATTGGGCGCGCTATCAGATGAGCAAGCTCGCGAACCTCCTCCATATGTTCGAACTCGACCGGAGGCTGAGCGCCGCGGGGCGCGCGACGCAGGCGATCGGATGCCACCCCGGCGTCGCGCTCACCGAACTGACGCGTCACTTGCCGATGCCACTGCGCGCGATGACGCCGCTTGCCGGGCTCTTTTTCAACAGCGCGGCGCAGGGCGCCTGGCCGACCTTGCAGGCGGCGACCGGCGCGCGCGTGCAGGGCGGCGACTATCTGGGGCCGCAGGGGCTTGGCGAGGTGTCGGGGCGCTCGGGACCGGCGCGCGCGACGCGCGACGCGCGCGATCCAAAGCTGGCGCGCGAGTTATGGCAGCGTTCGATCGAACTGACGGGGGTCGATCCGGGTCTCTGACCGCCCATGCGAAATTTTTTTCGCCGGTGAGTCTTCATCGCCACACCACCAGTGGTTGAGTCTCCGAGTCTCCGCCGACTCCATATGGTGTGCCAGACTCGTTTCGTTCTCATCACGTTAACCAGTTGGAGAGGCGGAATCCTTAGAGTCCTGCGCTTGACGGCGGACTCCGCTGGACTCATCAGGGCCTTCTTACGAGCAAGGAACGGGGTGAAGCATGGGTGTGATGGAACGGGTCAAGGCGCCGGCGACGAAGCAGCGGACGCCGAAAACGGGCCCCGCGGACCTGCCACTCGACAGCATCTTGCAGGGTGATTGCGTCGAAATGATGCGCTCGCTGCCCGCCGCGTCGATCGACATGATCTTCGCCGACCCGCCGTATAATCTCCAGCTCGGCGGCGATTTGCTGCGTCCCGACGGCAGCCAGGTCGATGCGGTCGACGATGACTGGGACAAGTTCGACAGCCTCGCGACCTATGATCGCTTCACGCATGCGTGGCTGAAGGAAGCGAAGCGCATCCTGAAGCCGAACGGCAGCATCTGGGTGATCGGCAGCTATCACAACATCTTCCGCGTCGGCACCGCGCTGCAGGACAACGGCTATTGGATTCTCAACGACATCGTGTGGCGCAAGGCGAACCCGATGCCCAATTTCAAGGGCACGCGCTTCACCAACGCGCATGAGACGTTGATCTGGGCGTCGATGGGCGAAAAGTCGCGCTACACCTTCAACTATCGCACGATGAAGACGCTGAACGACGAATTGCAGATGCGGTCGGACTGGCTGATCCCGATCTGCGGCGGCCAGGAACGGCTCAAGAAGGGCGGGACCAAGGTCCATCCGACGCAGAAGCCCGAAGCGCTACTTTATCGCATCCTGCTCGCCTGTTCGAACCCCGGTGACGTGATCCTCGATCCCTTCTTCGGCACGGGCACGACGGGCGCGGTTGCGAAGCGCCTCGGTCGCCATTTCATCGGCATCGAGCGTGAGGATGACTATATCGAGGCCGCGTTGGAGCGTATCGAGCTGGCGCTGCCGCTCGACGAAAGCGCGGTGAAGACGATGATGGCGCCGAAGGCCGCGACGCGCGTCGCCTTCGGCACGCTCGTCGAATGCGGGATGATCGCGCCGGGAACGGTGCTGACTGATACCAAGCGCCGCTGGAAGGCGAAAGTGCGCGTCGACGGCAGTCTCGATTGCGACGGCCAGCCCGCGGGGTCGATCCACAAGGTCGGCGCCGGCCTCCAGGGTGCGCCGAGCTGCAACGGCTGGACCTTCTGGCATGTCGACAATGGCAAGGAACTCCGCGTGATCGACGCGGTGCGGCAGGACTGGTTGCTGGCGAACGAAGCCTGATGTTTCAGCCGCTGACCAAGCCCGACCTCGGCGCCGCGTCGGCGGATGCGCAAATCTATTGCCGCCCGACCTGCTTCGTCGACCGCCCGCACGAACAGGGCGACGATTGCCTGCGGATCGCCGACTCCATGGTCTGGTTCGCGGCCTGGCATATCAGCCTGCGCGACGGTCTGACCGTCAAATCGGCGATCGTTCCGGTTCCCGAATGGGACGGCTGGATTGCGGCCATGCCCGACCGGCTGGCGCAGGCCGCAAATGCGCAGCGCGCCGGTGCCGTGCGACCGCGCGGTGTGCTGCAACTTGGTGAGCGGAAAATCCGGCTGAACGAGCCGCAGCTCATGGGCATTTTGAACGTCACGCCCGACAGTTTTTCGGACGGCGGCAAGCATGTCGATACCGTCGCCGCGGCCGAGGCCGGCTTCGCGATGGGCGCGGCGGGCGCGGCGATCATCGATGTCGGCGGCGAATCGACACGTCCCGGCGCGCCGCTGGTCTGGGAAGGCGACGAGATCAAGCGCATCGAAGGCGTGGTGTCGGCGCTCGCGAGGGGCGGCGTCGCGGTATCGATCGATACGCGCAAGGCCGCGGTGATGGAGGCCGCGCTCGCTGCCGGCGCGCGGATCGTCAACGATATTTCGGCGCTGCGCTACGACGACCGCGCAATGGAAGTGGTTGTGCATGCGGGGTGTCCCGTCGTGCTGATGCACGCGCCGTCGGCCAAGAGCGACCCGCATGAGGGCGGCGATTATGCGCATATCCTGTTCGACGTTTACGACATGCTCGCCGAACGCGTCGCGGCGTGCGTTGCCGCCGGGGTCGATCCGGCGAAGATCATCGTCGATCCGGGGCTCGGTTTCGGCAAGGGGGTTGGCGACAACCTCGCGCTCATCAACGGGCTCGCATTGTTCCATACATTGGGTTGCCCGATCCTGTTCGGCGCCAGCCGCAAACGAATGATCGGCGCGCTCGACAACGAAGCGCCCGCCGACCAGCGGCTCGGCGGCACGGTGGCGCTGCATTATCAGGCGGCGACGCAAGGCGCGCAGTTGCTCCGCGTCCACGACATCGCCGAGAACCGTCAGGCGCTGCGCGTTTGGCGCGGGTTAAGGGATGCGGCTTTGACTGCTTAGTCCCCCTCCCGCTTGCGGGAGGGGTTAGGGGTGGGGCGAGCCGCAGTCGAGCGTCTGACCTCGCAACTGCCCACCCCGCTGCGACTAGCGAACAAGTCCGCAAGTCTCGCTGCCCCTTCCGCAAGCGGGAGGGGATATTATTGGTCTGTTCGTCGCGCCTTTTTTCCGCGCGCAACTTCGGTCGCAAGCGCCTCGAACCTTGGCTCCCATGTCCGGCGGAATCGCTGCACCCACGCGTCGACCTCGTCGAAACGCTCGGGCGCGACCGCATAGAGCCGGCGCCGTCCGTCGGCCTGCGACGTCGCGAAGCCGCTGTCGCGCAGGACGCGCAGATGTTGCGACACCGCGGGCTGCGAGATGGCGAATTCCGCCGCGATCACCTCGACGATCTCGCCCGAAGCGCGCTGTCCGTCGGCGAGCAGTTCGAGGATACGCCGCCGCACCGGATCGCCGAGGATATCGAAGGCGTGACTCATTCGGGCGCGGCTGCGCCGGTGTAGAAGGCGGTCGTGCTGGCGCCCGCGCGGTTTGCGGCCTCATCAGCGGTGCCATAGGCGATCGACGCGGCGGTCCAGGCCTCGCTGCTCCATGTCGCGAACGTCTTGCCTTCGTCGCTCAGTGACCAGGTCTCTTCGGCGAAGCGTTCGTTGCTTTCGCCGGTTTCGATATGCCAGGCGAGCCCCATCAGCGACAGGTCCCAGCCGACGCCGACCGCGCCGGGGCCGAACCGGTCCCAGAATTCCTCGGACTTGTCGTCGAGCGCGGCAATATGGCGGAGCGTGAAGCGCGTGGCCTCCGGGCCGGCTTCGGCCAGTTCGACCTCGACCCAGCTGGTCCCGCCACCGAACTCCCATGTCAGCGCGAAGCGGCGCGGCGGTTCGCACGCCGTCACGGTGCCGCCCGCATTGCCCTTGATCTGGTAGCGCCCGCCGAGTTCGAGGTCGCCCTCGACCGGCGCGAACCAGCGCGGAATGCGCTCCTTCGTCGTGATCGCGTTCCACAGGTCGTCGATATCGGTCGCATAGTCGCGCGAGGCGACGACGGCGCGGCACGGCTGGCCGGCGTGGATCACATCCTCGACCTTGCGGACGACCATGGCGACTTGGGCGGCGGGATCGAATGACATGGGGGATTCTCCATTGCTGATGACGGAGCAATCATATCAGCCGATATTTATATAAGTCCAGAATTATATAAATTGTGCGACGAGCGCTCGCCATAGCCCTTGGATAAATATGCCGGCGCCGATGAAGCCGAGCAGGCAGGCAATCAGGCCGATGGGGATCAGAAGGAGCATCGCTCCGCCGCATTCACCGCCGCTGCACCCGCCTTGGCTGATTGCCCAATAGAGCGCGGCAAACGCCAGCGGCGGCACCAGCGTGACGCCGAGCCCGACGAAAATCCCGATGCGCGGTGTCCCAAGTGTCCGGCCGACGAAGACGCCGACCACGATCAGCGCGAGCGGGAGCCACCAGCAGGAATTTATAAGCGGAACAAAATCCATCGTGGACCGCCCCTTACGCCGCGGTATCGATCCCGAGATCGCTCAGCTTGCGATAGAGCGTCGAGCGCCCGATGCCGAGGCGGCGGGCGACTTCGCTCATGCGGCCGCGGTAATGGCCGATCGCGAGGCGGATGACGTCGGCCTCGATCTCCTCGAGCGGACGGAGGTTGCCGTCGGGAAGGTACAATGTGACGCCGATCGCTTCGCCGTTGATCGCGATTTCGCCTTCGCCGCTTGGGCTGCCGCCGCCGAGCGTCGCCTCGATCGCGCGGAAATCGGCGCTGGTGAGGACATCGGTCGTGCTGTTCACCGCGGCGCGGAACAATACATCCTGCAGCTGGCGGACATTGCCCGGCCAGGCATAGGCGGCGAGCAGGCGCAGCGCGTCGTCGGTGACCCCGATCGGACCCATGCCCGGCAGGCCGCCGATACGCGCGAGCAGGTGGCGCGCGAGCGGGCCGACGTCGCCGCGGCGTTCGGAGAGTGAGGGCAGGGTGAATTGCGCGCTCGACAGCGCGTAAAACAGGTCTTCACGGAAGTGGCCGGCCTCAATCAGCTTGTCGAGCGGGCTCGTGCTGGTCGCGATGATGCGCACATCGACGCTCTGGCGGATCGTGCCGCCGATCATCTGCACTTCGCCGCTGTTCAGGAATTCGACGAGCTTTGCCTGCGTTTCGAGCGGGATGCACTCGACATGGTCGATGATGATGCTGCCGCCGTCGGCCTGGACGAGCCGGCCGACCTGGCGGTCGAAGGCGCCGGCGAAAGCGCCCCGTTCGTGGCCGAACAGCCCCGATCCGATCAGCCCCGGCGACACCGCCGAACAATCGACCATGACGAGCTGGCCGCGCGCGCGCGGGCTCGCGCTGTGGATCGCGCGGGCAAAGACTTCCTTGCCGGTACCGGGCTTGCCGTTGATCATCACCGGGACGCGCGCACGCGCGGCCTTGGCGGCGATCGCGAGCGCGCTGCGGAAATTGGGGCTCGACCCGATGATTTCCTCGAACGCCAGCGGCGCGCGAAGCTTTTCGGTCAGCGGGCGGAGTTCGCCCTGCGGGCCGCTCGACGACACGACGCGGTCGAGCGCTTCGAGCAGGCGGTCGGGGGCGATGGGTTTCTGGACGAAATCGCTCGCCCCGGCGCGCATCGCACCAACCGCCACCTCGACCCCGTTGCGCATCGTGATGACGACGAGCGGCAGCGCGGGGCGCCAGCGGCGGAGTTCGCCGACGAATTCGGAAATATCCATGCCCGGCGCGCCCTGATCGACGAGCACGGCGTCGAGCGCCATGCCTTCCTGGGTGCCGAGCTTGGCGAGTGCGGTGTCGGTGTCGGCGGCGATCACGCTGCGCCAGCCGCCACGCGATACAAGGGCCGCCAGAAAGCGCTGCTGGGCAGGCTCGCTGTCGACGATCATCACCATTCGCGTGTCGCGCGTGTTCGTCATCGTTTCGAATCTGCCCCCTGAACCGACATTGCTATGGGTTTGTTCTGCTGAGGGCTGCATGCGTATCCGATAGGGGTAAAAGGGCGATTAAGGGCATTCGTCTTTTCCCGCATCGAAGTCTAGGGGCAGCTGTCCACGAAAACCCGCACTTGAGCATCGCGGGGCGCGTGGCTAAGACCGGCGCGATAACCGATTCTGGGCGCGGCGCTGTGCGTTCGCGCACGGTAAATGACCGTTCAAGGGGAAAAGCGATGGCACAGCAGGAAATGAAGGCAGCCGAAGAAACCTATGCGGGTTTCATCAGCCTGTTCAAGATCGGCTCGATCATCACCGCGGTCGTCGTTATCGGCGTCGTCCTTCTCATCGCGTCCTGACCCGACCGGCATGCGCATCGCTGTCCTGAAGGAGCTCGCCGACGGCGAGACCCGCGTCGCCGCTACCCCGGAAACCGTGAAGAAATTCATTGGCTTGGGCGCCGAAGTTGCCATTGAGTCTGGGGCGGGCGATCACGCTTCGATCGCCGATGCCGATTATGGTGCCGCGGGTGCGAAGGTCGGCAGCCGCGCCGATGTGCTGAAGGGCGCGAACATCATCCTCGCGATCCAGGGACCCGATCCGAAGGGACTGTCGGGCTTTGCCGACGGCGCCTGGCTCGCCGCCGGACTCAACCCGTTCGGCGAGCGCGAGCGCGTCGATGCCTATGCGAAGCTCGGGCTCGAAGCGCTCGCGATGGAATTCATGCCGCGCATCACGCGGGCGCAGTCGATGGACATCTTGTCGAGCCAAGCGAACCTCGCGGGCTATAAGGCGGTGCTGATCGCGGCGAACGCCTATGGCCGCGCCTTTCCGATGATGATGACCGCCGCAGGCACCGTCAGCGCCGCCAAGGCGTTCGTGATGGGCGTCGGCGTCGCGGGGCTTCAGGCGATCGCGACCGCACGCCGTCTGGGGGCGCAGGTCAGCGCGACCGACGTCCGCGCCGCGACCCAGGAACAGATCATGTCGCTCGGCGCCAAGCCGATCTTCGTCGAGAGTGTCGCGGGGATCGAGGGCGAGGGCGCGGGCGGCTATGCGACCGAAATGTCCGACGAATATAAGGCGGCGCAAGCCGAACTCGTGTCGTCGCACATCGCCAAGCAGGACATCGTCATTACCACCGCGCTGATCCCGGGGCGCCCCGCGCCGCGGCTGATTTCGGACGCGCAGCTCAGGGCGATGCGCTCGGGCAGCGTGATCGTCGACATGGCGGCCGAAAGCGGCGGCAATGTCGAAGGATCGGTTTCGGGCGAAGCGAAGAAGATCCACGGTGTCACCGTCATCGGCGCGAAGAATATCGCCGCATTGATGCCCGCCGACACCAGCGCGCTGTTCAGCCGCAACCTGTTCAACTTCCTCTCGGCCTTTTGGGACAAGGAAGCGGGCAAGCCGGTGCTCGACGAGGAAATCGGCAACGCCGTGCGCCTGACGCAGGGCGGCAAGGTCGTGAACGAGCGGTTGCTGGGCTAGAGCGATGGGACTGTTCAGCGCCGGGGATATCGACATCGCCGGCGCGCAGGCCGAATTTCAGGTGTGGCTGATCGAGGGCGAGCGCGTGCTCGCGGCGTTCCGGACGATTCGCGATACGGTGCTGCTGACGAACCTGCGCTTCATCTTCGTCGATGTGCAGGGGCTGACGGGATCGAAGAAGGATTTCCAGAGTATTCCCTGGCGTTCGGTCACGCGTTTCTCGTTCGAAACGGCGGGGACTTTCGACCTCGATGCCGACATGAAAGTGTGGGTGTCGGGCGCCGCGACGCCGCTTGAGGTCAAGATTTCGCGCAAGAGCGATCCGCAGAAAATCCAGCAGCTTATGGCGCAGTTGATCGTCGGCCGCTGACGCAAATGGAAAAAATGGCCGTTTTCGGCCTTTTCATGAAACCTCCTTTGGTTACTATGCGTTCAGGGTTCCCCAACCCTGAGTTTCAACCAACTGGAGAATGATTGATGTCGTCTGCGAAGCTTTTCGCCACTCCCCTCCTTGTGCTTGCTACCCTGTCGCCCGCTTACGCGCAGGAAACCGCCGCTCCGGCCCAAACGACCGAAGTCGCCGCACCGGCCGAAGCCGCTGCACCGGCTGCACCCGCGCAGCCCACGGGCATCGCGCTCGAAATCGCCGCCAAGCCCGACCATAAGACGTTGGCCAATGCGCTGACCGCCGCGGGCGTGTCGGACAAGCTCGCGGGCCAGCCCTTCACGATCTTCGCGCCGACCGACCAGGCCTTTGCCGCGGTGCCGCAGCCGATGACCGACTGGCTGATGAACCCGAACAACACCGAATCGCTCGCCAAGGTGCTGACCTATCATGTCGTTCCGGGCCGCGTGACCGCCGAGGATCTTTACGCGAAGATCAAGGCCGGCGGCGGCAAGGCGACGCTCGCGACCGTCGAGGGCGAGACGCTGACCTTCACCGAGGTGCAGGGCAATATCAAGGTCGACGGCACGCAGGGCAGCAGCGGTTTCATCACCCAGCCCGACGTCGAACAGTCGAACGGTAATATTCACGTCATCAACGGCGTGTTGATGCCGACGCTCGGCTGACGATTCGCGCCGCTGCGGTCGTCGTGGGAAGGATAGGACTATGAAAACCCATCTGATTCTGACGGCCGCAGCAGCCGCGCTCGCGCTGCCGGGCTGCGGCGACAAGAAGGAAACGCCGGCCGAGACGACGACCGTCGCAGGCGGCGAAACGGCGGCGCCCGCGCCCGCCGCCAGCCCGCCGGCGATGCTGGCGAGCAACACCATAGCCGCCAATCTCGCGGCCTCGCCCGATCACAAGTCGCTGGCGGCGGCGGTGACGCAGGCTGGCCTGGCCCAGACGCTGTCGGGTGCGGGGCCGTTCACGGTCTTCGCGCCGACCGATGCCGCCTTTGTGCAGGTGCCGCCCGTGACGCGCGATGGCTGGATGCGCCCGGCGCAGAAGGATGTGCTCGCCGGCGTGCTCAACTATCATGTCGTTCCGGGCAAGCTGGCCGCGGCCGACCTCGCCGCGAAGATCGCCGAAGGCGGCGGCAAGGCGGTGCTCAAGACCGCCGACGGGCAGGACCTGACCGCGACCAAGAGCGGCGATGCCATATTGTTGACCAGCGCCAGCGGCAACAAGGCGACGGTGACGCAGGCCGATGTCGGCCAGGCGAACGGTGTCGTCCATGTCATCGACGCGGTGCTCGTCCCGAAAATGTAAAAAACATCGCCGGCTGGCCCGGCAAAGCGATATTTTATGTCGCAAAGCGCCCGCATTTCTCACGCTGAGGAATGCGGGCGCTTCTTTTTGGGAGCTTTGGAGTCGACACATACAGCGGCGCGCGGCAAGAGGTGCGCGAAACGGAATCAGCAGGGGAGCGAGCCCGTGGATTTTATCGCGATTTTTTCGATTTTCGTACTGGCGTGCTTTGTCGGCTATTTCGTCGTGTGGTCGGTGACCCCGGCGCTGCACACGCCGCTGATGAGCGTCACCAACGCCATTTCGTCGGTGATCATCGTCGGCGCGCTGATTGCCAGCGCCGCCGCGGGTTCGGCCTCGTCGAAATGGCTCGGCCTCGCCGCGGTCGTGATGGCGAGCATCAACATCTTCGGCGGCTTTGCCGTCACCGCGCGCATGCTCGCGATGTACAAGAAGAAGGAGCGCTGAGATGGAGTTTCAGTCGATCCTTTCCGCCGCGACCGGCGGCCACGGCCTTGCGGTCAATCCCTGGGCCTCGGTCGCCTATCTGGTAGCGGGCGTCCTGTTCATCCTCGCGCTGCGCGGGCTGTCGAGCCCGGCGACGGCACAGGCCGGTAACCGTTTCGGCATGGCCGGCATGTTGATTGCCGTCGTTACCACGCTGCTCACCCATGCGCCGGCCACCGCCGACGGCTTCCTCGATACGGTCGGGCTGGTCGAAATCCTCGTCGCGATCGCTATCGGCGCCGTGATCGGTATCGTGATGGCGCGGCGGATTGCCATGACCGCGATGCCGCAACTCGTCGCGGCGTTTCACAGCCTCGTGGGCCTGGCGGCCGTCGCGGTCGCAGCGGCGGCCTATCTCAACCCGCAAGCGTTCGGCATCGCCGATGCCGCGGGCGAGATCTTCACCGTCAGCCGGATCGAAATGGGCCTCGGTATCGCGATCGGTGCGATCACTTTCTCGGGATCGGTCATCGCCTTCCTGAAACTCAACGGCAATATGTCGGGTTCGCCGATCATGCTGCCGGGCCGGCACATCATCAACCTCGGCACGCTCGCCGCGATCATCGGGCTGGTCGCCTATTTCACCTTCGACCAGAGCCCGTGGATATTCTGGACGGTTACCGGGCTGAGCTTCCTTATCGGTTTCCTGCTGATCATCCCGATCGGCGGCGCCGACATGCCGGTCGTCGTGTCGATGCTCAACAGCTATTCGGGCTGGGCGGCGGCGGCGATGGGCTTCACGCTCGGCAACACCGCGATGATCATCACCGGCGCGCTCGTCGGTTCGTCGGGTGCGATCCTGTCGTACATCATGTGCCGCGCGATGAACCGCAGCTTCATCAGCGTGATCGCGGGCGGCTTCGGCGCCGATGCGGGGCCGAGCGACGGCGGGTCGAAGGAACAGCGGCCGTGGAAACCGGGCAGCGCCGAAGACGCCGCCTTCCTGATGAGCCAGGCCGACACCGTCATCATCGTTCCGGGCTATGGCATGGCGGTCGCGCAGGCGCAGCACGCGCTGCGCGAAATGGCCGACCAGCTCAAGAAAGAGGGCGTGACGGTCAAATATGCGATCCATCCGGTCGCGGGCCGCATGCCCGGCCATATGAACGTCCTGCTCGCCGAAGCGAACGTGCCGTATGACGAGGTGTTCGAACTGGAAGACATCAACGGCGAGTTCGCGCAGGCCGACGTGGCGATCATCCTGGGTGCCAACGACGTGGTGAACCCCGCGGCGCTCACCAAGGGCACGCCGATCTACGGCATGCCGATCCTGGAGGCCTACAAGGCCAAGACGGTGATCGTGAACAAGCGCTCGATGGCTGCGGGTTATGCCGGACTGGACAACGAGCTGTTCTACATGGACAAGACCATGATGGTCTTCGGCGACGCCAAGAAGGTGGTCGAGGACATGGGGAAGGCGATCGAGTAAAGAAGGTGGGCGCCACCAGCGCCCGCCGCCCGGTGCCATCGAGGCCGGGCGGCGTTTTCGTAAGCAGAAACCAGAATTCGTTCGAGGAGACAGATCCATGACAGACCGCCCCTGGCTCAGCAGCTACCCGCAAGGCGTGCCGGCCGACATCGACGCTTCGCGCTATGCCTCGCTGGTCCAGCTCATGGAGGAGAGTTTCTCCCGGTTCGCCGACCGCACCGCCTACAGCTTCATGGGCAAGGACATGGGCTACGCCGAGGTCGACAAGCTGAGCCGCGCCTTCGCCGGCTACCTTCAGGGCCTGGGGCTGTCCAAGGGCGACCGCGTGGCGGTCATGATGCCCAACTGCCTGCAATACCCGATCGCGGTCTGCGGCATCCTGCGTGCCGGGCTGATCCTGGTCAACGTGAATCCGCTGTACACGCCGCGCGAGCTGGAGCACCAGCTCAAGGATTCGGGCTCCAGGGCCATCGTGATCATGGAGAACTTCGGCAACACGCTGCAGCGGTGCATCGCCGCCACGCCGGTCAAGCACGTGGTGCTGAGCGGCATGGGCGATCGCCTGGGCCTGCTGAAGGGCGCGCTGGTCAACTACGTGGTGCGCAACGTCAAGAAAATGGTGCCGGAGTACAGCCTGCCCGGCGCCGTGCGCTTCAACGACGCGCTGGACAAAGGGTCGGGGCGCAAGCTGCAGCCGCCGACCGTCGGGCCCGACGACGTCGCGGTGCTGCAGTACACCGGCGGCACCACCGGCGTCTCCAAGGGCGCGGTGCTGCTGCATCGCAACGTGATCGCCAACGTGCTGCAGTCCGAGGCCTGGAACGACCCCGTCATGCAGAAGGTGCCGGCCGGCGAGCAGCCCACCAGCGTGTGCGCGCTGCCGCTCTATCACATCTTCGCCTTCACGGTGAACATGATGCTTTCCATGCGCACCGGCGGCAAGCTGATCCTGATCCCGAATCCGCGCGACATCCCGGCCGTGCTGAAAGAGCTGTCGAAGCACACCTTCCACAGCTTCCCGGCGGTCAACACGCTCTTCAACGGGCTGGCCAATCACCCGGACTTCAACACCGTCAACTGGAAGAACCTCAAGGTCTCGGTCGGTGGCGGCATGGCAGTGCAGGGCGCGGTGGCCAAGTTGTGGCTCGACAAGACCGGCTGCCCGATCTGCGAGGGCTATGGCCTGTCGGAAACCTCGCCTTCGGCCACCTGCAACCCGACCACCAGTACCGCCTACACCGGCACCATCGGCGTGCCGCTGCCCAGCACCTACCTGAAGCTGCTGGACGACGACGGGCGCGAGGTGCCGGTCGGCCAGCCGGGCGAGATCGCGATCAAGGGCCCGCAGGTGATGGCCGGGTACTGGCAGCGTCCGGACGAGACAGCCAAGGTCATGACGGCCGACGGCTACTTCAAGTCCGGCGACGTGGGCATCGTCGACGAGCGGGGCTACTTCAAGATCGTGGACCGCAAGAAGGACATGATCCTGGTCTCGGGCTTCAACGTCTACCCGAACGAGGTCGAGGATGTGGTGGCGCAGGTGCCGGGCGTGCTCGAATGCGCGGCCGTCGGCGTCGCCGACGACAAGACCGGCGAGGCGGTCAAGCTGGTGATCGTCAAGAAAACCCCGGATCTCACCGAGGCCCAGGTCCGCGATTTCTGCCGCGCCAACCTCACCGGCTACAAGCAGCCCAAGGTGATCGAGTTCCGCACCGAACTGCCGAAGACGCCGGTCGGCAAGATCCTGCGTCGCGAACTGCGCGACAGCAAGAAGTAGCGGGGCATCTGCCATGGCGGCGCCGGTCGCGATCGTGGCTGCCATGCAGGAGGAGTTGGGCGCGCTGCTCGCAGCGATGCCCGACGAGAGGCGCGTGCGTGTCGCCGGCCGTGATTTCTGGGTCGGGCACCTTCAGGGGCAGACCGTGGTGGCCGTGCTGTCGCGCATCGGGAAGGTTGCGGCGGCCACCACCGCCACCGTGCTGCTGGAGCGCTTCGGCGTGCGCGCCATCGTCTTCACCGGCGTGGCCGGCGGGCTGGCGCCCGGCGTGCGGGTGGGCGACGTGGTGGTGGCGAGCCGGCTGCTGCAGCATGACCTGGACGCCTCGCCGATCTTTCCCCGTTACGAGGTGCCCCTGACCGGGCACGCGCGCTTCGCGACCGACACCGCCATCAGCGATGCGCTGGCGGCCGTGGCCGAAGGGCTGCTGGGCGATCCGGTCGCCTTGCTGGGCCGGCAGGTGGTCGACGACTTCGGGCTGCATGCGCCGCGCCTGCACCGCGGCCTGGTGGTCAGCGGCGATCGCTTCATCGCCCGGGCGGCCGACAGCGAGACACTGCGCCACGAGCTGCCCGATGCGCTGGCCTGCGAGATGGAAGGGGCCGCGGTGGCGCAGGTCTGCCACGACTTCCGCGTGCCCTTCGCTGCGGTGCGCACGATCTCGGACCGGGCCGACGACCAGGCCCATACCGACTTCATGCGCTTCGTCTCCGCGGTGGCAAGCCGCTACAGCCTGGCGCTGATGAACGGCTGGCTGGCCGGATTGCCTCGGGCGAGCGGGAACGAGCCTACTTGAGCCAGCCGCGCCGCCGGAAGTACCACATGGGCACCAGCGCGCTGGCGATCATGAGCACGATCGCGTAAGCGTAGCCATAGCCCCATTCCAGCTCGGGCATGAGCTTGAAGTTCATGCCGTAGACGCTCGCGATCAGCGTGGGCGGCAGCAGCGCCACGCTGGCCACCGAGAAGATCTTGATGGTCTTGTTCTGATTGATGTTGATGAAGCCGACGGTGGCGTCCATCAGGAAGTTGATCTTGTCGAAAAGAAAGGCCGTGTGGTTGTCCAGCGACTCGATGTCGCGCAGGATCTGCCGTGCCTCCTCGAACTGATCGGCGTTGAGCATGCGGCTGCGCATCATGAAACTGACGGCGCGGCGCGTGTCCATCACATTGCGGCGGATGCGCCCGTTCAGGTCTTCCTGGCGGGCGATGGCAGCCAGCACCTCGCCGGCCAGCTCGTCGCTCACGTTGCCTTCCAGCACCTTCTTGCCCGCGACTTCCAGCTCGTCGTAGATGTTCTCCAGCGAGTCGGCCGAGTATTCGGCGTCGGCGTCGAAGAGCTTCAGCAGCACCTCCTTGGCGTCCTCGATCAGCCCTGGCGCGCGGCGGGCACGCATGCGCAGCAGGCGGAACACCGGCACGTCCTCGTCGTGGATCGAGAAGAGCACGCCGCGGCTTCTCAGCTCGACGTTGTGCTGGTTGAGGATGAAGGCCACGCGCACCGAGCGCGGGTTCTCGTCGTCGTCGATCAGGAAGTCGCTGCGCACATGCAGCTCGCCGTTGTCTTCCTCGTAGAAGCGCGCCGACTCCTCGATGTCTTCGTCCATCGCGTCCTCGGGGATGGACAGGCCGTAGTACTGCTTGATCCAGCGCTTTTCTTCCAGCGTGGGCGCCTCGAGGTCGACCCAGATCGGCTGGAATTGCGACAGTTCCTCGAGCGCCTCGATTTCTTCCTGGACGAGGCGCCCGTTGGCGAGCGTGAAGATGTTGAGCATGGCTCACTCCCGTGTGGTGCTTGTGGCGGTTGGCGAGGGTGGGGCGCTTTCAAATCCCTGGCCAACGACGCGTCACCGGGGAGTTGAAAGCTGCCGAGGCGGAACGGTTTCCATCCGAGTCTCCGGTTGCAGCGAGGCGCGATTATGTCACCGGCCTCTTGCATTTTCCTGATCGGATCTGGATGGATATCCAGTAAAGTGGCGGCCGATGCGTATCGCGATTCCCGTCCCCCTGCGCCCGGAAGAGCGTCTTGCCGCGGTGCTCGCCGAACTCAACGAGGCGCAGCGTGCGGCCGTCGAGCACGGAGCCGGCGAGGCGCAGGCGGACCCGCGGCCCTTGCTCGTGATCGCCGGCGCCGGCTCGGGCAAGACCAGCACGCTGGCGCACCGCGTGGCCCACCTGATCGCACGTGGCGCCGACCCGCAGCGCATCCTGCTCCTGACCTTCTCGCGCCGGGCGGCGCAAGAGATGGAGCGGCGCGCCGGCCAGGTCCTCGCCAAGGTGCTCGGGCTGCGCTCGGAGGCGCCGCCGGCGCTGCCCTGGGCCGGCACCTTCCATGGCGTCGGCGCCCGGCTGCTGCGCGAATACGCGGCGCAGATCGGGCTCGACGCCAGCTTCACCATTCACGACCGCGGGGATGCCGAGGACCTGATGGGCCTGGTGCGCAGCGACATCGGCCTGGCCGCCATGGAGCGCCGCTTTCCGCGCAAGGGGACCTGTCTCGCGATCTACTCGCGCGTCGTCAACGGCGGCGCGCCGCTCGCCGAGGTACTGGCGCAGGCCTTTCCGTGGTGCGCCGAATGGGAGGCCGAGCTCAAGCGCCTGTTCGGCGGCTATGTCGAGGCCAAGCAGGCGCAGCAGGTGCTCGATTACGACGACCTGCTCCTGTACTGGGCCGAGATGGTGGCGGAGCCCGCGCTCGCGGCACAGATCGGCGCGCGCTTCGACCACGTGCTGGTCGACGAGTACCAGGACACCAACCTGCTGCAGGCTGCCATCCTGCGCGCCCTCAAGCCGGACGGCCGCGGCCTCACCGTGGTGGGCGACGACGCCCAGGCCATCTACTCCTTTCGTGGCGCAACGGTGCGCAACATCCTCGACTTTCCCGGTCAGTTCACGCAGCCGGCGCGCATCGTCACGCTGGAGCGCAACTACCGCTCGACGCAGCCCATCCTCGACGTTTCCAACGCCGTGATCGCGGCGGCGGCGGAGCGCCATGCCAAGACCCTGTGGACCGACAAGCCCTCGGTGGGCCGGCCGCAGCTGGTGCTGGTGCCCGACGAGGCCCAGCAGGCCCGCTTCGTGGCCGAACGCGTGCTCGCGCATCGCGAGGGCGGGCTGGCGCTGAAATCGCAGGCGGTGCTGTTCCGCACATCGAGCCACAGCGCGGCGCTGGAGCTCGAGCTGGCGCGGCGGAACATCCCCTTCGTCAAGTACGGCGGCCTCAAGTTTCTCGAAGCCGCGCATGTGAAGGACCTGCTGGCGGTGCTGCGCTTCGCGCAGAACCCGCGCGGGCGCATGGCGGGATTTCGCGTGACGCAGCTGATCCCCGGCATCGGTCCTGCCACCTCGACGCGGCTGCTCGATGCGATGGCCCAGGCCGAAGATCCCGGCGCCGTCGTGCAGACCTTCCAGCCGCCCGCCACCGCGAAGGAGGAGTGGGCGCGCTTCGCGGCCATCTATGCGCAGCTGCGTGCGCCGGAACTCGCCTGGCCGGCCGACATGGAGCTCGCCCTGCGCTGGTACCTGCCGCACCTGGAGCGGCTGCACGACGATGCAGGCCTGCGCCGTGGCGATGTCGAGCAGCTGGCGCGGCTGGCCTCGGGCTATGCCTCGCGCGAGCGCTTCCTCACCGAGCTCACCCTCGATCCGCCCGAGGCCACCAGCGACCGGCCCGGCCCGCCCCTGCTCGACGAGGACTACCTCATCCTGTCCACCATCCATTCGGCCAAGGGGCAGGAATGGCGCTCGGTGCATGTGCTCAACGTGGTCGATGGCTGCATCCCCGCGGACGTGGCGCAGGGCGCGCAGGAGCTGGAGGAGGAGCGGCGCCTGCTCTACGTCGCCATGACCCGCGCGCGCGACCACCTGCACCTGATCGTGCCGCAGCGCTTCTACGTCACCCAGCAGGCGGTGCGCGGGGACCGGCATCTCTACGCCGGCCGCACGCGCTTCATCACGGCCGCCGAGGCCCGGGGCTTCGAGCAGCTCACCTGGCCGCCGCCGCCCGCACGCGCGCCTGCCGTGCCGCCCCCGGCGGCCGTCATCGATCTGCAAAAACGCCTGCGCGCCGCCTGGCGCTGAGCGCGGCGCGCGGTCTTTAGCACTACAAAATTGATAGCGGCCGGGCCATGACCCCGGGGCCGTCCGGGGGTTTGCGCCCAGAGGGATTGCAATTCGATGACAGCATGGGCATAGTGAACCGAAGCTCCCCCGTCTTCCTCTCCCTCTCTCTTTTCCTCTTCCTCGCTCTCTCTCTCTCCTTCTCTTCTCACTCCCATTGTTTTTCGCCGGCCAGGCTTCACCTCCATGAAGCAGGGTCTTTTTCCCCAACCGTCAGTTCCAGGAGGTCATTCATGAATTTGACGATCAGCGGTCATCACCTCGACGTCACCCCCGCGCTCCGCAATTACGTCACGAGCAAGTTGGACCGAATCACCCGCCATTTCGACCAGGTGGTCGATATCAAGGTGATCCTCACGGTGGAAAAGCAGAAGGAAAAGGAAGGGCGCCAACGGGCCGAATGCAATATTCACGTCAAGGGCAATGACATGTTCGCCGAGTCGAGCCACGCTGATCTCTACGCGGCCGTCGACCAGTTGGTCGACAAGCTCGACCGCCAGGTCGTGCGCCACAAGGAGTCCCTCAAGAACCACTTCCACGAAGCGCCGAAACGCGTGATGTAGTGCCACCTCGGGCAAACACTCTTGCGGGCCGCCTTTGGGCGGCCCTTTGCTTTTTGCCGGGCGGGTGCATAATCGCCCCCGCCCTGCCCCAACATGAACCGACTCGCGTCCATCCTGCCGCCCGCTCAAGTCCTCGTGAGCGTTGACGCCACCAGCAAGAAACGAGCTTTCGAAGAAGCGGGCTTGCTGTTTGAAAACCTGCATGGCCTCGGCCGTGCCCTCATCACCGACAGCCTGTTCGCCCGCGAACGCCTGGGCTCCACCGGTCTGGGGCACGGCGTGGCCATTCCGCATGGCCGCATCAAGGGCCTCAAGTCGCCGATGGCCGCGGTCTTCCAACTGGCCAACCCGATCGGCTTCGACGCCCCGGACGAACAGCCGGTGGTGCTGCTGATCTTCCTTCTGGTGCCCGAAGCGGCGACCCAGAAACACCTTGAAATACTTTCCGAGATCGCCGAACTGCTGAGCGATGCCGGCTTGCGCGAGCAGATCAAGTCGAGCAACGACGCCGCCCAGCTGCATGCCCTGATTGCAGGATGGCAATCGGCCCAAGTCGCTTGAAGCGCGCATTTCGTCGTCCGGGACCGTCTGGCGCATGAAGCCGACCGTCATCAGCGCCGACGCGATGTTCGAGGAGTTCCGCGGGTCGCTCCGCTGGGAGTGGCTCGCCGGCCTGGGCGCCTCGGAGCGCCAGTTCGACCCCGGCGTCATCAGCCGCGCCCAGTCGGCCGCAGACCTGGTCGGCTACCTCAACTACATCCATCCGTACCGGGTGCAGATCCTCGGCGCACGCGAGGTGGCCTACCTGACGCGCGGCTCGCCCGACGACTGCGTTCGGCGCATCGCCCGCATCGTGACCCTGGAACCCCCCATGCTGGTGCTGGCCGACGGCCAGACGGCGCCCGACGAGCTGCTGTCGATCTGCGAGCGGGCGCAACTGCCCCTGTTTGCGACGCGGGAATCCTCCGCCTTCGTGATCGACCTGTTGCGCGCCTACCTGTCCAAGCATTTCGCCGAGCGCACCTCGATGCACGGCGTGTTCATGGACATCCTCGGCCTGGGCGTGATGATCACGGGCGAGTCGGGGCTGGGGAAGAGCGAGCTGGGCCTGGAGCTGATCTCGCGCGGCAACGGCCTGGTGGCCGACGATGCGGTCGACCTCTACCGCATCAACCAGGCCACGCTGGAAGGGCGCTGCCCCGAGCTGCTGCAGAACCTGCTGGAGGTGCGCGGCATCGGCTTGCTGGACATCCGGGCCATCTTCGGCGAGACGGCGGTGCGCCGGAAGATGCGCCTCAAGCTCATCGTGCACCTGGTGCGGCGCGACAGCTTCGAGCGCGACTACGAGCGCATGCCCTCGGCGCCGCTGACCCAGGACGTGCTGGGCATCCCGGTGCGCAAGGTGATCATCCAGGTGGTGGCCGGCCGCAACATCGCCGTGCTGGTGGAGGCGGCGGTGCGCAATTCGATCCTGCAGCTGCGGGGCATCGACACCTACGCCGATTTCGTGGCGCGCCACCACAAGGCGATGGAAGGCGCGCGGGAAGACGACTAGGCGACCGGGGCGTGGCTAACGCTTGCTTGCGCAGTTGGCGCACAGGCCGTACAGCGACATCGCGTGGTCCTGCAGGATCCAGCCCTTGTCCTTCGAGATCATCTGCTGGCGGCGTTCGATCTCGGGGTCGTAGAACTCTTCGACCTTGCCGCAGCCGGTGCACACCAGGTGGTCGTGGTGGGTGCCTTCGTTGAGCTCGTAGACGGCCTTGCCGCTCTCGAAGTGGCTGCGCTCGAGGATGCCCGCCTGCTCGAACTGCGTCAGCACGCGGTACACCGTGGCCAGGCCGATGTCGGAATGCTCGTTGAGCAGCACCCGAAAAACGTCTTCCGCGGTCATGTGGCGCTGGCCGCCGTTCTGGAAGATCTCGAGGATCTTCAGGCGCGGCAGCGTGGCCTTGAGGCCGGTGTTCTTGAGTTCGTCGATGTTGGCCATGATGGTTCCTGCGCCCGTCCCTGCGAGGGCCCACGGAGGGCCAGCCGCTACAATGGCCCGATCATATCGCTTGCCCTCCTGGCCCTTTTCCATGCCTGAGATTTCCCAAAGCCGCCTCTGGCTGCTCGCCGGCGCCGTCGCCGCGACGCTGAGCCTGGGGGCCTGCAGCAGCTTCACCGAGCGCTCGCGCACCGCGCTCAGCGCCATCACCCCCTACAAGGTCGAAGTGGTGCAGGGCAATTTCGTTTCGAAGGAGCAGGTCGAGCTGCTCAAGCCCGGCATGCCGCGCCAGCAGGTGCGCGAGATCCTCGGCACCTCGCTCCTGACCGACGTGTTCCATTCCAACCGCTGGGACTATGTCTTCACCATCCGGCGGCAGGGCGTGGAGCCCCAGCAGCGGCGCCTCACGCTGTTCTTCAACGGCGAGCTGCTCGACCGTTTCGAGGGCGACCCGATGCCCAGCGAGCAGGAATTCGTCGCCGCGGTCGATGCCCGCGGGCGCGCCGGCAAGGTGCCGGTGCTGGAAGCCACCGAAGACCAGCTCAAGAAATTCGAGCCGGGCAAGGACAAGGGCAAGGAGGCCGAAGCCGAGAGCTCCTCTGCGTCCCTGCCGCCGCTGCCCCCCAGCTATCCGCCGCTCGAAGCGACGCGCTAGCACGCCGATCCGCCGGCCGCACCGGCCGGCATCTCACGAAGGTTCCCTCGCGTGACCGATTCCTCTTCTTCTTCCACGCCGGCGCTGCGCCGCATCGCCATTGCCGGCGCCTCCGGGCGCATGGGCCACATGCTGATCGAGGCGGTGCGCGAGGCCCAGGACTGCCGCCTGGCCGGTGCCCTCGACATCCCGGGCAGCCCGGCGCTCGGCAGCGATGCCGCCGCCTTCCTCGGCGCTGCCAGCGGCGTGCCCATCGTGTCCGACCTGCGCACCGGCCTGCAGGACGCCCAGGTCCTGATCGACTTCACCCGCCCCGAAGGCACGCTGGCGCATCTGGCGGTGTGCCGCGAGCTGGGCGTGCAGGCCGTGATCGGCACCACCGGCTTCAGCGAGGCGCAGAAGGCCGAGATCGCCGCCGCGGCCAAGGACATCGCCATCATGATGGCGCCCAACATGAGCGTGGGCGTCAACGTCACCTTCAAGCTGCTGGAGATGGCGGCCAAGGCCCTGTCCACCGGCTACGACATCGAGATCATCGAGGCGCACCACCGCCACAAGGTCGATGCGCCCTCGGGCACCGCGCTGAAGATGGGCGAGGTGATCGCCGGCGCGCTGGGCCGCGATCTCAAGGACTGCGCGGTCTATGCGCGCGAGGGCATCACCGGCGAGCGCGATCCTTCCACCATCGGCTTCGCGGCCATCCGCGGCGGCGACATCGTGGGCGATCACACCGTGCTCTTCGCCGGCACCGGCGAGCGCATCGAGATCACCCACAAGTCCGCCAGCCGCGCCACCTACGCGCAGGGCAGCCTGCGCGCCGTGCGCTTCCTGGCCGAGCGCAAGACCGGGCTGTTCGACATGTTCGACGTCCTCGGGCTGCGCTGACGTCCTCCGCATGACGATCCTGGAGCTGCTCACCCATGGCGATGGCGTCAGCCGCTCGGTGGCGGCGCTGCTCCTGCTGATGTCGGTGGCGAGTTGGGTCGTGATTCTCTGGAAGGGCTGGCTGCTGCGAGGCGGCACCCACGATGTGGTGCGCAGCATCGCGGCCTTCTGGCAGTCCGCTTCGCTGGGCGATGCCGAGGAGCGCTTGCGGGGCTTCGACCGCGCCGCCCTGGTGTGGCCGGCGGTGAGCGCAGTCCGCCAGCTCGGCGCGCAGCCCGATCCCGCCACGCTCGGCGGTGCGGTGGCCCGCGCCCAGCGCCTCACGCGGGTGCTGCGCGACGCGCTGCACGCCGCCCTGCGGCGCCTGCAGTCCGGACAGATCCTGCTCGCCACGGTCGGCGCCACCGCGCCCTTCGTGGGGCTGCTGGGCACGGTGTGGGGCATCTACGGCGCGCTGACGGGCATCGCCGGCGAGACCGGCGGCTTCACCATCGACAAGGTGGCGGGTCCGGTGGGCGAGGCGCTCATCATGACCGCCTTCGGCCTGGCAGTGGCCATCCCGGCCGTACTGGCCTACAACGTGTTCGGCCGCGTGGTCAGCCGCATCGAGGCCGAGCTCGAGGGCTTCGCACACGACCTGCTGGGCGCCCTGGGCGAAGACCCGGCGCGCGAGCCGCCGCTGCCGCCGGCCCGGCCGATGCCCGCCTAGCGGCACCCGGACGCTTCCATGGCCTTCGGTCGGACCTCCCTCGGCAGCAGCGCCACCGGCGGCCGCGCCATCGGTGCCGGCGGGCAGCGGCCCCTGTCGGACATCAACGTCACGCCGCTGGTGGACGTGATGCTGGTGCTGCTGGTCATCTTCATCATCACCGCCCCGTTCATGGCCAGCTCGATCAAGCTCGACCTGCCACGCACCGATGCCGGCCAGCCCACCGACACGCCGAAGTTCGTGAGCCTCTCGGTCGATGCCGCCGGCCGGCTCTTCCTGAACGACCAGCCCGTGACGCCCGAGGAGCTCGCGGTCCGGCTCCAGAAGGCCGCTGCCGACAGCCGCGACACCGAGGTCCAGCTGCGCGCCGACCAGACCGTCCCCTACGGCCGGGTGGTCGAGCTGATGGGCATCGCGAACAAGGCGGGCTTGAGCCGCATCGGCTTCGTGACCCAGGCGCCCGCCAGGTAGCCGCCCGTCGCCGACCCCGCCGTGGTCAGCCCAGCCTGACCGGCCGGGTGTGCCAGATCTCGTGCGCGTACTGCGCGATCGTGCGGTCCGACGAGAAGCCGCCCATGCCCGCCACGTTGAGGATCGCCATGCGTGCCCACGCGTCGGGATGGCGATACAGCGCGTCGACCTTGTCCTGCGTCTTGACGTAGCTTGCATAGTCGGCCAGCAGCAGGTACTGGTCGCCCCAGTTCACGAGGGCCTCGTAGATTTCCTGGTAGCGCGCCGGCTCTGCAGGCGAGAAGACGCCGTCGCGAATGCTGTCCAGCACGCGGCGCAGATGCGGATCGGATTCGTAGATTGCGCGCGGCTGGTAGCCGCCGGCGCGGATCTCGGCCACCTCGGGCGTGGTGTTGCCGAAGATGAAGATGTTCTCAGCGCCCACGCTCTCGCGCATCTCGACGTTGGCGCCATCGAGCGTGCCGATGGTCAGTGCGCCATTGAGCGCGAACTTCATGTTGCCGGTGCCGGAAGCTTCGGTCCCGGCGGTCGAGATCTGCTCGGACAGGTCGGCCGCCGGCATGATGATCTCTGCCAGGCTCACGCTGTAATTGGGCACGAACACGACCTTCAGCAGCTGTCCCACCCGTTCGTCGTTGTTGACCACCTGCGCCACGTCGTTGATGAGCCGCACCACGAGCTTGGCCATGTGGTAGGCCGAGGCGGCCTTGCCCCCGAACACCACCACGCGCGGCACGTGATGTGCCTGCGGCGCGTGCAGGATGCGGTGGTAGCGCGTGACCACATGCAGCACGTTGAGCAGTTGCCGCTTGTACTCGTGCATGCGCTTGACCTGGACGTCGAACATGGCGTCGGTATCGACGACGATGCCCAGGTTCTGCTCGATCCAGTTGGCCAGGCGCAGCTTGTTCTCGCGCTTGGCATGGCGAAAGGCGCGCACGAAGGCCGGCTGCTGCGCCATCGGCCGCAGCGCCTCGAGCTGCGACAGCTCGCGCCGCCAGCCGCGGCCGATGCGCGCGTCGAGCAGGGCCGCCAGCGGCGGATTGGCCTGCGCCAGCCAGCGACGCGGCGTCACGCCGTTGGTCTTGTTGTTGAAGCGCTCCGGGAAGAGGCGCGCGAAGTCCGCGAAGATCGACTGCTTCATGAGCTCCGAGTGCAGGGCCGAGACGCCATTGATCGAATGGCTGGCCAGCACCGCCACGTAGGCCATGCGTACGCGCCGCTCGCCGGATTCGTCGATGAGCGACATCCGCCGCATGAGCTCCACGTCGTGGCCGTTCGAGTGCGCCACGGCGTGGAGGAATCGTGCGTTGATCTCGAACAGGATCTGCAGGTGGCGCGGCAGGACGCGCCCCAGGATCTCGACCGGCCAGGTCTCCAGCGCCTCGTGCATCAGCGTGTGGTTGGTGTAGCTGAACACCTTCTGGGTGTGGGACCATGCCGTGTCCCAGGACAGCCCGTGCTCGTCGATGAGCAGGCGCATCAGCTCCGGGACTGCCAGGACGGGGTGCGTGTCGTTGAGGTGGATGCTGATCTGCCTGGAGAGCGTGTCGAACCCGGTGTGGTTGCGCAGATGGCGGTGCAGCATGTCCTGCACGCTGGCGCTGACGAAGAAGTACTCCTGGTGCAGCCGCAGCTCGCGCCCCGAGGCCGTCGAGTCGTCGGGGTAGAGCACGCGCGAGACGTTCTCGGAGTGGTTCTTGCTCTCGACCGCCGCCATGTAGTTGCCGCGGTTGAAGGCCGACAGGTCGATCTCCTCGGTGGCGCGCGCCGACCACAGGCGCAGCGTCTGGGTCGCCTGCGTGCCGTAGCCCGGGATGATGGTGTCGTAGGCCATCGCCAGCACGTCATGCGTGTCGATCCACCTGGCCGCGTCGTGGGAGGCGCCCTTGCCGTCCAGGCGCTGGACATGGCCGCCGAAGCGCACGCGATAGGTCACCTCCGGGCGCTGGAACTCCCAGGGGTTGCCGCGCGTGAGCCAGTAATCGGGTGTCTCGACCTGCTGTCCGTCGACGATCCGCTGCCGGAACATGCCGTACTCGTAGCGGATGCCGTAGCCCATGCCCGGCACCCCGAGCGTGGCCATCGAGTCGAGGAAGCACGCCGCCAGCCGCCCGAGGCCGCCATTGCCGAGCGCGGCGTCCGGCTCGCGTTCGGCGAGCGCCTGGATGTCGACGCCGAAGTCGGCCAGCGCCTCCTTCACGGTGTCCTGCAGCTCCAGGGCGAGCAGGGCATTGGTGAAGGTGCGCCCGATCAGGAACTCCATCGACAGGTAGTAGACCCGCTTGAGCTTCTGGGTGTACTGGGCGCGCGTCGTCGACATCCAGCGCTCGACGAGCTGATCGCGCACCGCCATCGCGGTCGCGTGCAGCCAGTCGTCGGGGCTGGCGGCCACGGGGTCCTTGCCGACCGCATAGATCAGCTTGTTGGCGACGGAGCGCTTGAAGGCCGCGACGTCGCGGTCGGGATGGTCGTACGAGAAATCGGCGATGGACATGATGTCGGAGGGGTAGTGCTTGTCGTCGCCTCAGGCCAGCGCCCGGGCATAGATGTCGAGATAGCGGGCGGCCGCGCTGCCCCAGTCGGCGGGGCGGGCCATCGCGCTGGCGCGCACCGCTTCCCAGTCGGCCGGGCGGCGGTAGAGGGCGAAGGCGCGTCGCAGTGCGCGCCCGAAGCCGTCGGCGTCGAAGGTGTCGAAGCAGAAGCCGGTGGCCCGGCCGTCGGCCATGTCTTCCAGCGTGGCATCGACCACGGTGTCGGCCAGCCCGCCGACGCGGTGCACCAGTGGCAGGCTGCCGTACTTGAGGCCGTACATCTGCGTCAGGCCGCAGGGCTCGAAGAGCGAGGGCACCAGGGTCACGTCGCCGGCGCCGAAGAGGTGGTGCGCGAGCGGCTCGCTGTAGCCGAGCGTGACGCTGACCGACCGCGGCGCGGCCGTGGCCCGTTCGCGGAATGCGCGCTCCAGCCCGGCATCGCCGCTGCCGAGCACGGCCAACTGGCCTCCTTGCGCCAGCAGGGCGTCGAGCCCGCCGAGCACCAGGTGCAGACCCTTCTGCTCGGTCAGGCGGCTCACGACCACGAAGAGCGGCGTCTCGGCCCCGGGCGCGAGCCCGAGCTGCGCCTGCAGCGCCGCCTTGCAGCGCATCTTGCCGGCCAGTTGCCCCGGCCCGAAGCGCTGCGGCAGGAGCGCGTCGGTGGCCGGGTTCCAGACCCGGTCGTCGACCGCGTTGAGGATGCCGCTGAGAACGCCGCTGCGACGGCGCAACAGGCCGTCCAGTCCGCAGCCCTGCCCGGGCGTCTGGATCTCGCGGGCGTAGGTCGGACTCACGGTGGTGATGCGGTCGGCGAAGCCCAGGCCGCCCTTCATGAAGGAGAGCTGGCCGTGATATTCCAGGCCATCCATCCCCCAGGCGGTGGCCGGCAGGCCGAGGTCCGCGAAGTCCCAGGGCGCGAACAGCCCCTGGTAAGCCAGGTTGTGGACCGTGAAGACGCTGCCGACGCGCGGATGCCCGCGGCGGGGCGCGAATGCCAGGTAGGCCGGGGCCAGGGCCGCATGCCAGTCGTGCGCATGAACCACCTGGGGCTGCCAGGCCGGATCGAGCCCGTGCGCGATCCGCGCTGCGGCAAAGCCCAGCAGCGCGAAGCGCCGGTGGTTGTCCCCGTAGGGCTGTCGCTGCGCATCCTCGTAGGGATTGCCCGGGCGGTCGTACAGCCACGGCGCGTCGATCCAGTAGGCCTGCAGGTCCGGCGCGCCTTCGGTCCTGATGTGGCCGAGGCGCAGGCGCACGCGCTCGCCCCACGGGGCCTCCAGCTCGGCCACCTGGACCGCGTCGGCCACGCCATCCCGGATGGCCGGAAAGCCCGGGAGCAGCACCCGCACGTCCTGATGCGCGGCCAGCAAGGCCCGGGGCAGCGCGCCGGCCACGTCGGCCAGGCCACCGGTCTTGAGCAGCGGGAACAGCTCGGCACTGACCTGGAGGATCCTCATTCGGACGCTAGCCGCTTCAGCATCTCGCGCGTGATCAGCACCACGCCGCCTTCCGTGCGCTCGAAGCGCGCCGCATCCGAGGCGGCATCCTCGCCGACGACGATGTCCTCGGGAATCACGCAGCCGCGATCGATCACGACCTTGCGAAGCCGCGCGCCGCGGCCCACCTGGACGTCCGGCAGCAGCACCGCCTCCTCGATCCTGCAGAAGGAGTGCACCCGCACGCCCGAGAACAGCACCGAATCCTTGACGTGCGAGCCCGACACGATGCAGCCGCCCGAGACGATGGTATTGACCGTCATCCCATGCTTCCCGGCGCGGTCGAGCACGAACTTGGCCGGCGGCAGCTGCCGCTGGTACGTCCAGATGGGCCAGTTGGTGTCATAGATGTCGAGCTCGGGGGTGATCGAGGCCAGGTCGAGGTTGGCCGCCCAGAATGCATCAATCGTGCCGACGTCGCGCCAGTAGGCCTTGGCGTCGGCGCCGTGGCGCGCGCGCGTCACGCAGGACATGCCGAAGGGGTGCGCCACGGCCCGCCCCTGGGCGACGGTGCGCGGGATGATGTCCTTGCCGAAGTCGTGGCTGGAGGCCGGGTCGGCGCTGTCTTCCTCCAGCAGGCGGTACAGGTACTCGGAGTCGAAGATATAGATGCCCATGCTGGCCAGCGCCATCTCGGGCTGGCCTGGCATGGCCGGCGGGTCGGCCGGCTTCTCGAGGAAGGCGGTGATCCTGCGCTCGTCGTCCACCGCCATCACGCCGAAGGCGACGGCTTCCATGCGGGGCACCTCGATGCAGCCGACCGTGCAGCCCCGCCCATGCGCGACGTGGTCGCCCAGCATGATCGAGTAGTCCATCTTGTAGACGTGGTCGCCGGCCAGCACGACCACGTAGTCGTGCGGCGTCGAGGGGGTCTGGATGATGTCCAGGTTCTGGTAGACGGCGTCGGCCGTGCCGCGGTACCAGTGCTCCTCGCCGACGCGCTGCTGGGCCGGCAGTACGTCCACCATCTCGTTGAGCTCGGCACGCAAAAAGCTCCAGCCGCGCTGCAGGTGGCGCATCAAAGAGTGCGACTTGTACTGGGTGACCACCGCCATCCGCCGGATGCCCGAATTGAGGCAGTTGGAGAGCGCGAAATCGATGATGCGGAACTTGCCGCCGAAATACACCGCCGGCTTGGCCCGGCGGTCGGTCAATTGCTTGAGGCGCGAGCCCCGTCCGCCTGCCAGCACCAGCGCAATGGTGCGGCGAACGAGCTGGTGGGCCTGAAGATTCGGCTGCGTGCTGCTTTCCATCTTTTGCCTCCGTCGTCTTTGCCGTCGGGGCGCCAGCCTAGCATTTCTGGCGTGCTCTTGGCTGCTTCGTTGCCCGGGTTCGCCGCCGGACGCCGCCTCGGCGCCGCAGCCGCGATAATCCGCCTTCCCCGGCCAGCCGATGCCGGGCTGTTGTCGAAGTCCCATGAACCCCAGCTACAAACCCAGCGATGTCGAGTCGTCCGCCCAGGCAGCCTGGACCGCCGCCGATGCCTACCGCGTGACCGAGGACGCGAAAAGGAAGAAGTACTACGCCTGCTCGATGCTGCCGTATCCCAGCGGCAAGCTGCACATGGGCCATGTGCGCAACTACACCATCAACGACATGCTCACGCGCTACCTGCGCATGAGCGGCTACAACGTGCTGATGCCCATGGGCTGGGACGCCTTCGGGCTGCCGGCCGAGAACGCGGCGCTCAAGAACGGCGTCCCGCCGGCCAAGTGGACCTACGAGAACATCGGCTACATGAAGGGCCAGCTCCAGGCCATGGGCCTGGCGATCGACTGGAGCCGCGAGATCGCGACCTGCGATCCCAGCTACTACAAGTGGAACCAGTGGCTGTTCCTCAAGATGCTCGAGAAGGGCATCGCCTACCGCAAGACCCAGGTGGTCAACTGGGACCCGGTCGACCAGACCGTGCTGGCCAACGAGCAGGTGATCGACGGCAAGGGCTGGCGCACCGGCGCGACCGTCGAGCGGCGCGAGATCCCCGGCTACTACCTGAAGATCAGCGACTACGCCGAGGAACTGCTCGACCACACCCAGCACAAGCTGCCGGGCTGGCCCGAGCGCGTCAAGCTGATGCAGGAGAACTGGATCGGCAAGAGCGAGGGCGTGCGCTTCGCCTTCCCGCACGACATCAGGGACGAAAAGGGCGAGCTCATCCAGGGCGGCCGCATGTACGTCTTCACCACGCGGGCCGACACCATCATGGGCGTCACCTTCTGCGCCGTGGCGCCGGAGCATCCGCTGGCCCTGCATGCCGCGAAGCTGGACCCCACGGTCGCCGCCTTCATCGAGGAATGCAAGAGCGGCGGCACCACCGAGGCCGAGTTGGCGACGCAGGAGAAGAAGGGCGTGCCCACCGGCCTGCACGTGCTCCACCCGATCACCGACGAGCCGGTGCCGGTCTGGGTCGGCAACTACGTGCTGATCGGCTACGGCGACGGCGCCGTGATGGGCGTGCCGGCGCACGACGAGCGCGACTTCGCCTTCGCCAACAAGTACGGCATCGAGATCATCCAGGTCGTGCTGGTCGACGACGAGCCGCATTTCGACTACCACCGCTGGCAGGACTGGTACGCCGACAAGCAGCGCGGCGTGACCATCAACTCCGACAACTTCAGCGGCATGTCCTATGCCGAGGCCGTCAAGGCGGTGGCGCATGCGCTGCACCTGAAGGGCCTGGGCGAGATGCAGACCACCTGGCGCCTGCGCGACTGGGGCGTGAGCCGCCAGCGCTACTGGGGCACGCCGATCCCCATCATCCACTGCGACGAGCATGGCGCGGTGCCGGTGCCCGAGAAGGACCTGCCGGTGGTGCTGCCCACCGACTGCGTGCCCGACGGCTCGGGCAATCCGCTGCACAAGCACGAAGGCTTCCATGCCGGCGTGGTCTGCCCCGTCTGCGGCAAGCCGGCGCGGCGCGAGACCGACACCATGGACACCTTCGTCGACAGCGCCTGGTACTTCATGCGCTATTGCGATCCGAAGAACGACCAGGCCATGGTCGGCGAGGGCGCCAAGTACTGGATGCCCATGGACCAGTACATCGGCGGCATCGAGCATGCAATCCTGCACCTGCTCTACGCACGCTTCTGGACCAAGGTGATGCGCGACCTCGGGCTGGTGAAGGTCGACGAGCCCTTCAGCAAGCTGCTCACGCAGGGCATGGTGCTCAACCACATCTTCTACCGGCGCACCGAGAAGGGCGGCAAGGAGTACTTCCCGCCTTCGGAGGTGACGCAGGTGCTGGACGCGCAGGGCCGCATCACCGGCGGCACGCTGGCCGACGGCACGGCGGTCGAGTACGGCGGCGTCGGAAAGATGGGCAAGAGCGAGCGCAACGGTGTCGACCCGCAGGACCTGATCGAGAAGTACGGCGCCGACACCGCGCGCCTCTACACCATGTTCACCGCGCCGCCCGAGGCCACGCTGGAGTGGAACGACGCCGCGGTGGAGGGCAGCTTCCGCTTCCTGCGCCGGGTCTGGAACTACGGCGTCGCGCTGGGAACGGCCCAGGCGGCGGTGCCCGAAGGCACCGAGATCGACATCGAGACGGTCGATCCGCGCTCGGCCTTCGGCAAGGAGGCCAAGGTGTTGCGCCGCGAGGTGCACACCGTGCTGCGGCAGATCGACTACGACTACCAGCGCATGCAGTACAACACCGTGGTGTCGGGCGCGATGAAGCTGCTGAACGCGCTGGAGAGCTTCAAGGCCAACGGCAGCCCGGGCGACCGGGCGGCGGTGCGCGAAGGCTTCGGCATCCTGCTGCGCTGCCTCTACCCGGCCACCCCGCACATCACGCATGCGCTGTGGCATGCGCTCGGCTACGACAAGCTGCACGGCGCCCTGCTCGACGCGCGCTGGCCGGAGGTCGACACGGTCGCGCTCGAGCAGGACGAAATCGAGCTGATGCTGCAGGTCAACGGCAAGCTGCGCGGCTCGTTGCGCGTGCCGGCCAATGCGACCAAGCCGGAGATCGAGAAGATCGCGCTGGCGAGCGAGGCCTTCGTCAAGCACGCCGAAGGTGCCACGGCCAAGCGCGTGATCGTGGTGCCGGGGCGGCTGGTCAACGTGGTGATATGACCGTGGACATGAACAGACCCATCCCCTCGCGCCGCACCCTGCTCGCCGGCGCGGCAGCCACGCTTGCGCTTGCCGGCTGCGGCTTCCAGTTGCGCCGGGCGCCGGACTTCGCCTTCAAGTCGCTGGCGGTGCCGGGCAAGTCGGCTTACGTGGTGGCGCTGCGCCGCCAGTTCCGCGCCGCCGGCAACGTCGAGCTGATTCCCGAGGAGGAGAAGGAGCGGGCCGAGGCGATCCTCGACGTCCTGTCCGAGACCCGCGGCAGCGCCGTGCTTTCCACCAACTCGTCCGGCCAGGTGCGCGAGCTGCAGTTGCGCCTCACGATGCGCATCCGGCTGCGCACGCCCGGCGGCAAGGAGCTGCTGGGCCCGACCGTGCTCGAGCAGTCCCGCGACATCACCTACAACGAAACCGCCGCCCTCGCCAAGGAAAGCGAGACCGAGCTGCTGTACCGCGACATGCAGGCCGACATCGCCCAGCAGACCCTGCGCCGGCTCGCGGCCGTCAAGAGCCTCTGATGCAGCTCGCGGCGGCCCAGCTCGAAGCCCACCTGCAGAAGGGGCTGAAGCCGCTCTACGTGATCCACGGCGACGAGCCGCTGCTCGCGCAGGAGGCGGCCGACGCGATCCGCGCCGCGGCGCGTCAGCAGGGCTACACCGAGCGCAGTTCCTACACCGTGGCCGGCGCCCATTTCGACTGGAGCGCGGTGCTGGCGGCCGGCGGCTCGCTGAGCCTGTTCGCCGACCGGCAGATCGTCGAGATCCGCATCCCCTCGGGCAAGCCGGGCAAGGACGGCAGTGCCGCGCTGCAGCAGATCGCCGAGGCGGCCGTGGGCAACGACAGCACCCTGACGCTGGTCCTGCTGCCGCGGCTGGACAAGGCCACGCGCACCGGCACCTGGTTTGCCGCACTCGAGACCCATGGCGTCACCTTGCCCGTCGAGACCATCGAGCGCGCCGCGCTGCCGCAGTGGATCGCGCAGCGGCTGGCACGCCAGGACCAGCGCGTGAAGGGCGGCGAGGAGGGCCAGCGCACCCTGCAGTTCTTCGCCGACCGCGTCGAGGGCAACCTGCTGGCCGCACACCAGGAGATCCAGAAGCTCGCGCTGCTCTATCCCGCGGGCGAGCTCGGCTGGGAGCAGGTCGAGGCCGCGGTCAACAACGTGGCGCGCTACGACGTCTTCAAGCTCTCCGAGGCGGTGCTGGGCGGCAATCCGCAGCGGGTCGCGCGCATGCTCGACGGCCTGCAGGCCGAGGGCGAGGCCGAGGTGCTGGTGCACTACACGCTGGCCGAGGACATCCGCGCGCTCAAGCGGGTGAAGGACGCCATGTCCGCCGGCCGCCCGCTGCCCATGGCGCTGCGCGAGAACCGCATCTGGGGCCCGCGCGAGCGCACCTTCGAGCGCGTGCTGCCGCGGCTGGACGATCGCGCGCTGGCCCGCCTGCTGCGCGCCGCGCATGTGGTCGACGGCATCGTCAAGGGCCTGAAGCAGCCCGATTGGCCGGCCAGCGGCTGGCAGGCGCTGCAGCGGCTGGCGCTGATGCTGTGCCGGGCGTGCGCGGCGCCGGCGCGCGGTTGAAGCCGCCCCTGCGGCGTTGCTTTTTCAGGAACCCGGCGTTTCCATGCGCCGCCCAGTCCCGCGGGCCTCGCGTGGGAAAATGACCGCCATGAACGCCTTCAACGTCAACGAACACATGCAGGCCCTGGGGCTGCAGGCCAAGACGGCCTCCGCCCTGATGGCGAAGGCCCCCGCGGCGACCAAGAACCAGGCGCTCAAGGCGCTGGCGCGGCGCCTGCGCGAGAGCGCCGAAGCCCTGGCACCCGCCAACGCGCGCGACGTCGAGCGCGCCCAGGCCGCCGGCCTCTCGGCCCCGATGGTCGACCGCCTCAAGCTCACGCCCAAGACCATCGAGACCGTGGCGCTGGGCTGCGAGCAGCTGGCCGCCATGCCCGACGTGATCGGCGAAGTCATCGGCATGCGCCAGCAGCCCAGCGGCATCCGGGTGGGCCAGATGCGGGTGCCCATCGGCGTCTTCGGCATGATCTACGAGAGCCGGCCCAACGTGACGATCGAGGCCGCCAGCCTCGCCATCAAGAGCGGCAACGCGGCGATCCTGCGTGGCGGCTCGGAGGCGATCGACTCGAACAAGGCCCTGGCCGCGCTGGTGGGCGAGGCGCTGGCCGAGGCCGGGCTGCCGGTGGAGGCAGTGCAGCTGGTGCAGACCACCGACCGCGAGGCCGTGGGCCGCCTGATCGCCATGCCCGAGTTCGTGGACGTCGTCATCCCGCGCGGCGGCAAGGGCCTGATCGAGCGCATCAGCCGCGAGGCCAAGGTGCCGGTGATCAAGCACCTGGACGGCAACTGCCATGTGTACGTCGACGACACCGCCGAACTGGACATGGCGGTGCGCATCGTGGACAACGCCAAGACGCAGAAGTACAGCCCCTGCAACGCGGCCGAGGGCCTGCTGGTCGCAGCCTCGATGGCCGAGAGCTTCCTGCCCGAGATCGGCGCCATCTTCGCGGCCAAGGGGGTCGAGATGCGCTGCGACGCCGCCGCCGCGCGCATCCTGCGGGCCGAGGGCGCGTTGCCCCCGGGTGCCCGGGTGGTCGACGCGGTCGAGTCCGACTGGTCGGAGGAATACCTGGCGGCGGTGATCAGCATCAAGGTGGTGGAGGGCGTGGACGAGGCCATCACCCACATCAACCGCTATTCCAGCCACCACACCGACGCCATCGTCACCCGCGACCACATGCATGCCCAGCGTTTCCTGCGCGAAGTCGACTCGGCCAGTGTGATGGTCAATGCCAGCACCCGCTTCGCCGACGGCTTCGAGTTCGGACTGGGGGCCGAGATCGGCATCAGCACCGACAAGTTCCATGCGCGCGGGCCGGTGGGGATCGAGGGATTGACCTCGCTGAAATACGTGGTGCTGGGGCAAGGCGAAGTTCGGAGCTGAAGGGCCGAGAGCAGGCGCTTGTCATCCTGGCGGGTGCCCTCAAATCCTACAATTCCACTCCACCTTTCGTCGCAGAACACGCATAACAAGGCCGCCTCATGGTTCCCCACCTCGTCACCGCCCTGACCGGCCCGATCAACGAACTGGAGCAGCGCATCCTGGACTCCATGCCGGCCATCGAGCGCTGGTTCCGGCTCGAATGGATGGAGCACACGCCGCCCTTCTACAGCTCGGTCGACATCCGCAATGCCGGCTTCAAGCTGGCGCCGGTCGACACCAGCCTCTATCCGCGCGGCTGGAACAACCTCACCGACGACATGCTGCCGCTGGCGGTGCAGGCCGCCCAGGCCGCCATCGAGAAGATCTGCCCCGAGGCGCGCAACCTGCTGGTGATCCCGGAAAACCACTCGAAGAACACCTTCTACCTGGCCAACGTGGCGCGGCTGGTGCGGATCTTCCACATGGCAGGGCTCAACGTGCGGGTCGGCTCCATCGACCCCGCCATCAAGTCGCCCAAGAAGATCGAGCTGCCGCACGGCGAGAGCGTGTGCCTGGAACCGGTGGTGCGCAGCCGGCGGCGCCTGGGGCTCAAGCATTTCGACCCCTGCACCATCCTGCTCAACAACGACCTGTCGGCCGGCACGCCGGGCATCCTCGAGGACCTGCACGAGCAGTACCTGCTGCCGCCGCTGCATGCGGGCTGGTCGGTGCGCCGCAAGAGCAACCATCTGCACAGCTACGAAGAAGTCTCCAAGCGCTTCGGCAAGCTGCTGGGCATCGACCCCTGGCTGATCAACCCCATGCACGCCCGCGCCGGCGGCGTCGACCTGGCGGAAGGCAAGGGGCTGGACGTGCTCACCAGCCACGTCGATGCGCTGCTCACCAAGATCCGCCGCAAGTACAAGGAATACGGCATCAACGAAAAGCCCTTCGTGGTGGTCAAGTCGGACAACGGCGCCGACCCCATGGGCGTGATGACGGTGCGCGACGTGAAAGACCTGGAGGCCTTCAACCATCGCGCACGCGCCCGCGGCGCCGCCGCCAACGACGAGGTGCGCGCCTCGGGCGACCTGATCGTGCAGGAAGGCGTGCTGACCAACGAGCGCGTGCATGACGGCGTGGCCGAGCCGGTGGTCTACATGATGGATCGCTACGTGGTCGGCGGCTTCTACCGGGTGCATGCGGAGCGCAGCCCCGACGAAAACCTGAACATCCCGGGCGCCAGCTTCGTGCCGCTGGCCTTCTCGGAGAGTGCGCACTTACCGCAGCCGGGCGCCAAGCCTGGCGCGAGCGCCCCGAACCGCTTCTACATGTACGGGGTGATCGGCCGGCTGGCCATGGTGGCGGCCAGCTACGAAATGGAGGCCACCGATCCGGACGCCGAGACGTACGAATGATTTCTTAATCGCCCGGTCTTGCGGCGGGTCCGGGTGGCGGCAAAATAGCGACCCCACAGCAACGCAAACCCCGAGGGCGGAGGGCGACAGGACAGGCCGCATGAGGCCGCCGAAGCGCCGGGCGTGAAGTTCACGCCGCACACCCTTGTGCATCGATTTCCGTGTCTCCCACCAAATCCTCCTCCGCCGCGCTGATCCTCGCGGCCATCGGCGTCGTCTACGGCGACATCGGCACCAGCGTCCTGTATGCGGTCAAGGAGGTGTTCGGCCACGGCCATGTGCCGTTCACGGTCGAGAACGTCTACGGCATTCTGTCGATGTTCTTCTGGACGCTGACGGTGATCGTCTCGCTCAAGTACGTGGTGCTGGTGCTGCGAGCCGACAACGAGGGCGAGGGCGGCCTGGTCGCAATGCTGGCGCTGGCCTCGCAGGCGGTGGTCGACAAGCCCCGGCTGCGCCACGTGCTGCTGGTGGTCGGCATCTTCGGCACCTCGCTGTTCTACGGCGATGGCGTCATCACCCCGGCCATCTCGGTGTTGTCGGCAGTCGAGGGCCTGGAGGTGGTGTCGCCGCACTTCAAGCACTACGTGATCCCGATCACGCTGGTCGTGCTGTTCTGCCTGTTCGCGGTGCAGAAGCACGGCACCGCCGGCATCGGCCGCTTCTTCGGGCCCATCACGCTGGCGTGGTTCCTCGTCATTGCGCTGCTGGGCGTCTCGCAGATCCTCACCCACCCGTCCATCCTCAAGGCCGTCAGCCCGCACTTCGCGCTGCGCTTCATGTGGGACAACCCGGGCACCAGCTTCATCATCCTGGGCGCAACCGTGCTGTGCGTGACCGGGGCGGAGGCGCTCTACGCGGACCTCGGCCACTTCGGCAAGCGGCCGATCCGCGTCGCCTGGTTCTCGATCGTCATGCCGGCGCTCACGCTCAACTACTTCGGACAGGGCGCACTGCTGCTGGAGAACCCCGCGGCGGTGAAGAACCCCTTCTTCATGATGGCGCCCGAGTGGGCGCTGATCCCGCTGGTGCTGCTGGCCACCGCGGCCACGGTGATCGCCTCGCAGGCGCTGATCACCGGCGCCTTCAGCGTCACGCGCCAGGTGATCCAGCTGGGCTACCTGCCGCGCCTGAACATCGAGCACACCAGCGTGCGTGCCGCGGGGCAGATCTACATCCCGTTCGTCAACTGGGGCCTGTTCGTCGCCATCGTGCTCGCGGTGGTGATGTTCCGCTCCTCCAGCAACCTGGCCGCGGCCTACGGCATCGCCGTCACCACCGACATGCTGATCACCACGGTGCTGACCTTCTTCGTGATCCGCTACGCCTGGAAGTACCCGCTGGCGCTGTGCATCGCGGCGACCGGCGCCTTCTTCGTGGTCGACTTCCTGTTCTTCGCCTCCAACCTGCTCAAGCTGTTCGAGGGCGGCTGGTTCCCGCTCGTGATCGGCGGCTCCGTCTTCATGCTGATGCTGACCTGGAAGGAAGGCCGCCGCCTCATGGGCCAGATGCAGATGGCCGAGGCCATCGACCTGCGCGGCTTCCTGGACTCGGTCTTCGTCAATCCGCCGGCGCGGGTCGACGGCACCGCGGTCTTCATGACCGCCGAGCCCGGCGTCGTGCCCAATGCGCTGCTGCACAACCTCAAGCACAACAAGGTGATGCACGAGCAGAACCTGTTCGTCACCGTGCGCAACCACGAGGTGCCTTGGATTCCGATGGACAAGCGCATCGAGATGGAGGCGCTCGGCCACCACTGCTGGCAGGTGATCGTGCACTACGGCTTCAAGAACGATGTCGACCTGCCGCGCGCGCTCGAGCATACGCGCCTGCGCGGCTGCCAGCTGGAGCCGATGACCACCAGCTACTTCCTCTCGCGCGACGTGGTCATTCCCACGCTCAGCAGCGGCATGGCGCCGTGGCGCGAGAAGCTGTTCGCCCAGATGCACCACAGTGCGAGCGGAGCGGCGGGCTTCCTGGGCTTGCCGAACAACGCGGTGGTGGAGCTCGGTTCGAAGATCGAGATCTAGCCGACCCAGGGCCATGCAGCACCCAGCACCCAAACCCTTCGCCGGCAAGGACATCGGGCCTGCCTGCAAGATCGAGCAAGACGCCCGGGCCGCTGCGGCAGCAGACGCGGCCCGCCCTTCATCGAACGCCGGAAAGACATCCTGATGCACATCCTCTTCATTGCCGATCCGCTCGAGCAGTTCAAGATCTACAAGGACACCACCTTCTCGATGATGCGCGAGGCGCAGCGCCGCGGCCACAAGCTCTCGGCCTGCCTGCCGCAAGACCTGACCTGGCAGCGCGGCCGCCCCGTCGTCGCGAAGGTGCGCGAGATCACGCTGACCGGCGAAGCCACCTGGTTCCGCGAGGAAGCCGTGATCGAGCGCCCCCTGCAAGCCTTCGACCTGGTGCTGATGCGCAAGGACCCGCCCTTCGACCCCGAATACATCTACGCCACCCACCTGCTAGAGCAGGCCGAGCGCGAGGGCGCGCGCGTGATCAACAAGCCGCGATCCCTGCGCGACCATCCCGAGAAGCTCGCGATCATGGAGTTCGCGGAGTACACCACGCCCACCCTGGTCACGCGCGACCCGGATGCGGTGCGCGCCTTCCATGCCGAGCACCAGGACATCATCCTGAAGCCGCTGGACGGCATGGGCGGCATGGGCATCTTCCGCGTGCGGGCCGACGGGCTGAACCTCGGCTCCATCGTCGAGACGCTCAACAAGCACGGCGCGGAGACGATCATGGTGCAGCGCTTCTTGCCCGAGATCACGCAGGGCGACAAGCGCATCCTGGTGATCGGCGGCCAGCCCGTGCCCTACAGCCTGGCGCGCATCCCGCAGGGCAGCGAGGTGCGCGGCAACCTCGCCGCCGGCGGCAAGGGCGTGGCGCAGCCGCTGACCGAGCAGGACCGGCGCATCGCCGAGGCCATCGGCCCGGTGCTCAACGAGCGCGGGCTGCTGCTCATCGGGCTGGACGTGATCGGCAACTCGCTCACCGAGATCAACGTCACCAGTCCGACCTGCTTCCAGGAGATCACGGACCAGACCGGCTTCGACGTGCCGGCGATGTTCATCGACGCGCTCGAGGCCGAGCTGCGCTGAGCCTCGGCCGGGCTCAGGCCCGGCGCTGCCCGTCCACGAAGGCCGCCAGCTCGCCCGGCGCGAAGGCGGTCCAGGTCTCGTTGACGGTCAGGGGCGCGGTCACCACCACCGCCACGCGGTCGTCGGGCGTGGTGTGCTCGGCGAAGTCGATGGACAGGTCCTCGTCCGACAGCTCGGCCGTCAGGAAGGGATGGCGCCGCTCGATGTACCAGAGGTTCGTCGACGTATGCGACCACAGCGCCTGTCCGTTGGAGAGCATGAAGTTGAAGGTGCCGTGGCGTGCGAAGCGCGGCGCCAGCTCGCGCAGCGTGAGCGTCAGCTCATCGACCGTGGGCACGTCGGCGTGCGACTTGGCCAGCTCCTGCATGATCCAGCAGAAGGCATGCTCGCTGTCGGTGCTGCCCACCGGGTGAAAGTTGCCGTGCAGCCGCGGCCGGAAGTCCTTCAGGTCGCCGTTGTGGGCGAACACCCAGTAGCGTCCCCACAGCTCGCGCACGAAGGGATGGCAGTTCTGCAGGTTCACCGCCCCCTGCGTGGCCTTGCGGATGTGGGCAACGACGTTGCGGCTCTTGATCGGGTAGCGCCGGATCAGCTCGGCCACGGGCGACTCGCAGGCCGGCTGGTGGTCGACGAAGTGCCGCAGGCCGCGGTCCTCGAAGAAAGCGATGCCCCAGCCATCGGCATGGTGGTCGGTGCGACCGCCGCGCTGCGCGAAGCCCGAGAAGCTGAAAGTCACGTCCGTCGGCGTGTTGCAGTTCATTCCGAGAAGCTGGCACATGCGGGTGATTAGAACGCAGCGCAGGGCTCAGGGCTCGCGCTTTTCTCTTAGCTGCCACGCGGCGCAAACGGCCAGTGCGCACAGCCCGGCCAGCAGCATGAACACCTCGTCGAAGGCCGCCAGCCGCGCCGTGCTGGGGGCGGTGTTCGCCAGCGAATCGCCACGCGCGGCCAGCCGCCATTCGAGCACGATCGCGCACAGGCTCACGCCGGCGGCGCCGCCCAGCATGCGCAGAAAGTTGATCGCGCTGGACCCCTGCGCGATCAGCGGCTTCTCCAGCGGGCGCATCGACCCCAGGTTGAGCGAGGGCAGGATGAAGCCCAGCCCCATGCGCCCGATGATGGCGAAGAGCACCAGCCACCAGATCGAGCTGCCCAGGCGCAGCGTCACCATCAAGGCGAAGGAGGCCGCCAGCAGCGCCAGGCCGGTGCTCACCAGCATCCAGGTGGGCTGCCGGTCGGCCAGCCGGCCGACCCAGGCGATGGTCAGCGCCAGCACGATGCCCGAAGGCAGCAGGGCCGTGCCCACGTGCGAGGCCGACAGTTGCAACCCGACCTGCATGTACACCGGCAGCAGGTAGGTGGAGCCGAACAGCGCGGTGCCGTAGATGAAGGCCACGATGCTGCCCATGGCGAACTGCCGGTAGCCGAAGAGGCCGAGGTTCATCAGCGGCGCGCCGCCGCCGCCGGCCAGGCGCTTCTGCCAGGTGATGAAGCCGGCCAGCGAGGCCAGCGCGCCGGCCAGCAGCAACGCGCTTTCCCAGGCCGAGCCGCCGCGCAGTTCGACCAGCCCGTTGAGCAGGCACAGCGTGCCCACGGTGGCCAGGGCCAGCCCGCCCCAGTCCAGCCTTTCGCCGCGCTCGGCCACCGCGCCGCCCGGCGCCGTGGTCGGCACGAACTTGTAGGCCAGCCAGAGCGACACCAGGCAGAAGGGCACCACCATGAAGAAGATCGAGCGCCAGCCGAACAGGTCGACCAGCACGCCGCCGATGCTGGGGCCCACGGCCGGTGCCAGCACCACGCCCATGCCGAACAATCCGCTCGCGCGGCCCTGCTCGTGGGGCTCGAAGGCGCGCAGGATGATGATGGCGGGAATGGGCTGCACCACGCCGGCAGCCAGGCCTTCCACCACGCGCGCCAGCAGCACGAGCCAGTACTGGCCGGCCAGGCCGCCGGCAATGCCGCCGGCCATCAGAAGGACCATGGTGCCCACGTAGGTGCGCCGGTAGCCGAAGCGCCCCAGCAGCCAGGGCGTGGTGAGCATCGAGACCGTCATCGACACCATGAAGCCGGAGGTGACCCACTGCGCACGTTCCTGGCCCAGGGCGAAGTGGTGGCTCAAGTCCGGGATCGCCACGTTGACGATGGTCGAGGACATGATCGAGGCCATGGTGCCCACCATCACCGACAGCAGCAGCAGCCAGCGGTAGCGCGCGCCGTAGCGCTCGCGCAGGGATGGCAGCGCCGTCGCGGCAGCGGCGGCGGAGGGTTCTTCTTCGGGTTTCATCGAGGAGAGGGTGGCGCCGGGCGATGCGCTGGCGTCCCAAGGATATCGGCCTTTGCGCTGACACGGCAGGCGCTTTTGCGGCCCCAGAATCGGTGCGAACAGGAAAGAACGCATGTCACAACCGGAGACACCCACCGCAGCGGCCCTTGCCGAGACGCCGGCCGAGCCCATTGCCGCGCCCAGCATCAGCCGCGCCTACCAGTGCCGGTGCGGCCGCCCGGTATTTCTGCGCAACAGCCGTTGCCTGGCCTGCCAGACCCCGCTGGGCTACGTCGTGGAACAGTTGGGGGTACTGCCGTTGGCGCCGGTCGACGACACCGATTTCTTCACCGTGTTCGGCGATCCGCAGGGGCGGCAATTGCGGCGCTGCGCCAACTTCGAAAGCGCCTCGGGCTGCAACTGGATGGTACCGGTGGCCGGGGCCGAGGGCCTGCTGCCGGACCTGTGTCTTGCCTGCAGCACCACCCGCACCATTCCCGATCTGTCGGTGCCGGAGAACGCGCCGCTATGGAACAAGATGGAGCAGGCCAAGCGCCGCCTGCTGTCGCA
>DATFFA010000047.1:0-44476 GCA_035250605.1 Variovorax sp.
CGCCAACACAGCGCCGGGCGCCAGCATGGCGGCGAGTTCGCCCGCGTCCGCTTTCATGGTGGCGACAGCATCCGGCGCACGCGCTCGGCCAGCTCTCGGGTCGAGAAGGGCTTCGTCATGTAGGCATCGGCTCCCAGGGCCAGGCCTTTCGCGACGTCGGTCTCGCGGCCCTTGGCCGTGAGCATGAGGATCCGGGTCCCGGCAAGGGCCTCGTCAGCACGCACCGCCTGCAGCACCTCCAGCCCGGAGCGCAGCGGCATCATGACGTCCAGCAGCACCAGGTCGGGCCGCAGGCGCCGGATGGCCTCCAGCGTCTCCTGGCCGTCGCGTGCGATGCTCACGTCGTAGCCTTCGCGCTTCATCAGGAATTCGAGCGAGATGACGATGTTGGGCTCGTCGTCGGCGATCAGCACCTTGGAGCTCATGGACTTGCCTCCGCGCGTGCGGGCTCGCGCTGCAGGGGAAGCTCGAAGCCGAAACATGCGCCTGGGCCCGATGCCGGCTCGAGCCACATCCGCCCCCCGAAATGCTCGACGATGCGGCGGCTGATGGGCAGGCCCAGGCCGGTTCCCTGCGGCCGATGCCCGGCATCGCCGCCCTGCCGGAATTTCTCGAACACCAGCGCCTGTTGCCCGGGCGGCACGCCGGGGCCGTTGTCGCGCACGGTGCAGACGACCCGGCCGCCATCGGCATGCAGGCTCAGCTCGACATGACCGCTGCCGGGGGGCACGAACTTGGCCGCGTTCGACAGCAGGTTGATCAGCACCTGCGTCAGGCGGTCGGGGTCGGCCTGCAGCCGCGGCAGCGCTTCGGGCAGGTGCAGCGTCACGGTCGCGCCGCGCTCGCGAAACAGTTCCTGCGTGGTCTGCACCGCCTGCCGCGCCAGCGCGCAAAGGTCGACCTCGGTGCTGCGCCATTCGGCCGCGCCCGACTCGATCTTCGCCATGTCCAGCACCTGGTTGACCAGCCGCGTCAGGCGCTCGGTTTCGACCACCACCAGGCCCAGGAAGCGCTGGCGCGGCGCGGGGTCCATGCCGGGGTCGTCGAGCATCAGTTCGGCCAGCGCGCGAATCGAGGTCAGCGGCGTGCGCAGCTCGTGCGTCACCGAGGAAATGAAGTCGTCCTTCAGCCGATCGAGGCTCTTGAGCTGCTCGTTGAGCTCGCTCAGCTCGGCGGTCGCATGCTCCAGCGAGAGAGATTTCTCTTCCAGCGCCTGCGAGTGCGCGCGCAGTGCGGCCGCCTCTCGCGAGGCCTCCTCCAGGATTCGCATCACGTCGTCCAGCTCCAGAGCCTCTTCCTCGACCACCGACGCCACCATGGCCCGGGCCGAGGCGCTGCCGATGGCGCCCGCGAGCTGCCGTTCGACGAACTGCACCAGCCGCGCATCGGCAGCGATCTGCTGCGGCCCGGCCAAGCCGTTGCGCCGCGCATAGTCGTGCAGCAGTTTTTCCGTGGCGTCCGCGCCCAGGAAGCGGGTGGCCAGCCGGCGGAGGTCGGCCAGCCTCGCGGTGCCGCGCCAGAACACCGGGCCGGTGTCGGCGGCATGGTCCGCGCTGCGCTCGAACACGTCGACGAAGGTCAGCGCCTGGCTCGTCTCGCGCGCCGATGGGCGGCCCAGGAGCGAGACGCCGAAGTAGAGAACGCAGTTGACCAGCAGGCTCCAGAACAGCGCGTGCGTCAGGTTGTCCAGCCCCCCGAGGCCCAGCAACTGCTCGGGCCGCAGCCAGGCGATGCCGAACGGCCCCTCGGCGATGAACCGGGCCGGGATCCAGCCCGACTTGGCGATCGAGGGCAGCATCAGCGTCCAGGCCCACAGCGCGAAGCCCGCGCCCAAGCCGGCCAGCGCACCGAGGCGGGTGCCGCCTTTCCAGTACATGCCTGCCAGCATCGGCGGCGCGAACTGCGCGACGGCGGCAAAGCTGATCAGCCCGATGCTCACCAGCGCATAGTCTTCACCGGCGATGCGGTAGTAGAGGTAGCCCAGCAGCAGGAGCGCCACGATCACCGCCCGGCGCACGCCCAGCAGCACGCCGCTCAGGTCGCGCGCGCTGCGCAGGCCGGCCCGCAGCAGCAGAGGCATCACGAGGTCGTTGCAGACCATGGTGGAGACCGCGATGGCCTCCACGATCACCATCCCGGTGGCCGCCGAGAGTCCGCCGATGAAGGCGGCGAGCGCCAACCCGGGCTGGCCGGCTGCCAGCGGCAGCGAGAGCACGAAGGTCTCGGGGTTCTCGCTGCCGCCCTGGAAGTGCAGAAGGCCGCCCAGCGCGATCGGCAACACGAACAGGTTGATCAGCAGCAGGTACAGCGGGAACGCCCAGGTGGCGCGCCGCAGGTGGCGCTCGTCGACGTTCTCCACCACCATCATCTGGAACTGCCGAGGCAGAAAGAGCACCGACAGCATTGCGAGCAGCGTCAGCGCAAACCATTGGCCGCCCGCGAAGCCGCCGGCGGCGCCGCTTCCGAGACCCAGCAGCGGCGCCAGCTCGGCCCGGGCCGCGGCGCGGCCGAACAGGTCGGCGGGCCCGTCGAACAGGCCCCAGGTGACGAAGGCACCGACGGCCAGGAAAGCCAGCAGCTTCACCAGCGACTCGAAGGCGATCGCCGCCACCATGCCCTCGTGGCGCTCGGCGGTGTCGAGATGGCGCGCCCCGAAGGCCACCGTGAAACCGGCCAGCACCAGCGCGATGTAGAGCGTGCTGTCGCGCCACCAGGCCAGCGGTTGCGCGGGGGCATCGACCAGCAGCGCGTAGCCGCTCGCGATCGCCTTGAGCTGCAGTGCCACGTAGGGCAGGATGCCCACCACCGCAATCAGCGTCACCAGCATCGCCAGCAGCGGGCTCTGGCCGTGCCGGCTGGCAATGAAGTCGGCGATGGAGGTGATGCGGTGGGTGCGCGCGATGCGGATCATCTTGCGCAGCACCGTCCAGGCCATCAGCATCGCGAGCGTCGGGCCGAGGTAGATCGGCAGGAACCACAGCCCCGACGAGGCGGCGCGTCCGATGCTGCCGAAGTAGGTCCAGGCGGTGCAGTAGACGCCGATCGACAGGGTGTAGACCCAGGGGCTGCCGATCAGCGAACGCCCTTCGCGCGCCCGGCGGTCGCCGACATGCGCGATCGCGAACAGCAGTGCCAGGTAGCCGAACGCGGCAACGACGACGACGGGCGCGGCAGGCATGTCAAGGCTCGCCGGGTGCCTCGGCAACCCATGCGGCCAGTGCGATCAGCCCGGCCCAGCCGCCGAAGAGCGCCAACGGCATCAACGGCACTCCCCACAGCATGACCGGGCGATCCCAGAGCGTGAGCAGCGGCACGTTGAGCAGCAGCCAGCCGAGCGCGAACAGGCCGAACAGGCGCTGGGGCTTGGAGCCTTCGGACATGCGTGCTCTCCGGGCTACAAGGCATCGAGGCGGAAGCGTTGATGGACTTCGCCGCGGAAGCGCCGCACGATGCCCAGCGCGGCGTGCAGCGTGTCGCGCTCCAGGGTGCCGAGCTCGGACGGGAGCACGCGATTGCCCGGCACCTGCCCGGCCTCTTTTTGGCGCAGCTGGCAGCCGAGCCTGAGCGCCATCAGGAAATGCAGCGCATCGAGCACGTCGCGCGCAAGGTCCGGGTCGATCTGCTGGCGCTCGACCAAAAGGCGCAGCCGCTCCTGCGTGGCGTTCACGCGCAGGCGCTGCTGCAACGCGAGCGCCCTGACGCCGTGCACGATGGGGAAGATGCCGAGCTTCTTCAGGTCCAGCGCTTCGTCGTGGCGCGCCATGAGCCGGTGCCACCAGTTCGGATGCGGATCGAAGAGGTCGATCGCGCTGGCGAAGCGCGCGAAGAAGACATCGGTCCGATCGAGGATCCGGTCGAGATGATCGCGCGCCTGGGTGAGCAGCTCGGCATCGCCGGCGACCGCCAGGCCGTCGAGGAAGATGGCCAGGTGCATCGGTCCGTCTGGCTGCGTGCCGTAGACCCAGTCGTGCAGCGTCTCCTTGAAGGCGGCCAACGGCTGCCGCCAGAGCGGATTGTCGATCATGATGCGGCCGGGGCAGGGCGGATAGCCCAGCTCGGCCAGGCCGACGCTGAACTGCGCGGCGATGGTCTCGAGGCCCGGGCATTCGTAGCCGTCGCGCAGAAACAAGGCATTGTCCTGGTCGGTCTTCAGGATCTGTTCGCCGCGGCCTTCGCTGCCCATGACGGCCAGGCAGCTGTTGGCCACCAGCTGCGGCGGCGCCACCATCGACCACAGCCGCGCGAAAACACGCGCGTTGAGCTCGCAGACGAGCTTCGCGATGCGCTCGATCTTCAGGCCGCCGGCGTGCAGCGCCGCCACCATCGCATCGATGCGCGCGGCCGAGGCCGCCAGGTCGGCGACACGGGCGGCCTCGTCGATCTGCCGCGCGATGGCCTGCGGGTCGTCGCCGGCGAAGCTTGCGAGGCCGAGGGGACACAGTCCCGGCATGGTCCCGTCCTCGCAGCGCCGCATGGTGGCCAATCCTCAGTGGCCGCTGGCGCCGGCGGCTCCGATGCCGGTCTCCGAGCGCACCTGTTGCGCCAGGAATCCTTGCTTGTCGATGTCGGCGCGCTTGCTGCTGTCCAGCAGCGAGAAGATCCAGATGCCGAGGAAGCCGATGGTCATCGAGAACAGGCAGGGCGAGGCATAGGGGAAGAGCGCCGAGCCCTTCGGGTAGCCCAGCGTCGCCTCCCACACGGACGGCGAAACCACCGTCAGCGCCACCGACGAGATCAGCCCGAGGAAGCCGCCGATCACCGCGCCGCGCGTCGTGCAGCCCTTCCAAAGCACCGACATGAACAGCACCGGGAAATTCGCCGACGCCGCGATGGCGAAGGCCAGCGACACCATGAAAGCGATGTTCTGCTTCTCGAACACGATGCCGAGCAGCACTGCCAGCGCGCCGAGCGCGACCGTGGTGATGCGCGTGACGCGCAACTCCGAGGCACTGTCGGCCTTGCCCTTCTTGACGACGGTCGCATACAGGTCGTGCGAGACCGCCGAGGCGCCCGACAGCGTGAGGCCCGCCACGACGGCGAGGATGGTCGCGAAGGCCACCGCCGAGATGAAGCCGAGGAACACGTTGCCGCCCACCGCGTTGGCCAGATGGATCGCCGCCATGTTGCCGCCGCCGATCAGCCCGCCCTTGGCGTCGACGAACTGCGCGTTCGTGAGCACGAAGGTGATGGCGCCGAAGCCGATGATGAAGGTCAGCAGGTAGAAGTAGCCGATCCAGCCGGTGGCCCACATCACCGACTTGCGCGCCTCCTTGGCGCTCGGCACCGTGAAGAAGCGCATCAGGATGTGCGGCAGGCCGGCAGTGCCGAACATCAGCGCCATGCCGAAAGAGATGGCCGAGATCGGGTCCTTGACGAAGTTGCCGGGGCCCATGATCGACTGGCCGATGGCCGCCGCCGCCTCCGCGGTCTTGCCGTCCTTCAGCGCGAGGTCGGTCTTGATCTTCACGGCCCCGGCGAACATCGCCTCGGGACTGAAGCCGAAGTGCCACAGCACCGACAGCGCCATGAAGCTGGCGCCACCCAGCAGCAGGCAGGCCTTGATGATCTGGACCCAGGTGGTGGCGGTCATGCCGCCGAAGAGCACGTAGACCATCATCAGCGAGCCGACGATGACCACCGCGATCCAGTACTCCAGGCCGAAAAGCAGCTTGATCAGCTGGCCCGCCCCCACCATCTGGGCGATGAGGTAGAAGGCCACCACGACCAGCGTGCCGGACGCCGCGAAGATGCGCACCGGCGACTGCTTGAAGCGGAACGCCGCCACGTCGGCGAAAGTGAACTTGCCCAGGTTGCGCAGCCGCTCGGCCATCAGGAAGGTGATGACCGGCCAGCCGACCAGGAAGCCGATGGAGTAGATCAGGCCGTCGTAGCCCGCGGCCATCACGGCCGCCGAGATGCCCAGGAAGGAGGCCGCCGACATGTAGTCGCCCGCGATCGCCAGACCGTTCTGGAAGCCGGTGATGCCGCCGCCGGCGGTGTAGAAGTCGGCCGCCGACTTGGTCTTCGCTGCCGCCCACTTGGTGATGTACAGCGTGCCGAGGACGAACATCCCGAACATGCCGATGGCGGTCCAGTTGGTCGCCTGCTTCTGGGCCTGGCCCAGATCGGCGCCCGCCGCCCAGGCCGCCGCGCAGGCGGCGAACAGGCTGGCAAGCACGAGTGTCCGGCGTGCGGTGAGGGACAGGATGTTCATTTGAGTGTTCCTTTCGCCACCGCCTCGGACAGCGTGTCGAACTCGGCGTTGGCGCGCTTCACGTAGTAGCTGGTGATCGCGATGGTGAAGAGGATCACGCCGAAGCCGATCGGGATGCCCAGCGTCATCACGCCGTCGCCCAGCCGTTGCGCGAGGAAAGGCTTGTTGAAAGCCACCAGCATGATGAAGCCGTAGTACACCACCAGCATCAGCAGGGTCAGGATCCAGCCGAAGCGCGTACGTCTGGCCTTGAGCGCCTGGTATTGAGGATGGCTGGCGATTCGCCGAACCAGATCGTCGTCCATGGGGTCTCCTTCAGGAATGGGGGAATTGCGCCGCCATTGGAATCTGAGGCGCGCCACACGCCCTTGCGCTAGCGCAAGGTCTGTGAGTGTCATGTCGACCTTCCGCGCAGTTCACCTGGGGGGTTTCAGGCCGGCAGCGCCCGGAACCTTGCTCTGGCGCAAGGTCCGTTTCCGCCGCAACAAGGACACTCGGCTATGGATCAAGGTTCACGCGGCGACCTCGCAAGGCGGCACACGCTGCTTGACGACATTCAAGGGTGCGGGACCGCGATCCTGTTGCTCGGCCTGGGATTGGGCATGCTTCAAAGCGCCAACCTCTTGACCGGCGGGATGCCGGGGTTGGCCTTCCTGACGAGCTATGCCACCGGCTGGACGCTCGGCTGGGCATTGACTCTCGTGAATCTGCCATTCATGGCATTCGCGTGGCGCGCATTCGGACCGCGGTTCACCGGCAAGACCGGCCTCGTGATCGCAGGCTTGTCCCTCGGCGTCGAAGGAATAGGCAGGGCGCTCACCGTGCATCCGGCACATCCACTGTTCGCGGCCGTCGCCGGCGGCTTGCTGATCGGCGTCGGCTTGCTCATCCTGTTCCGCCATGGCGCCAGCTCGGGTGGATTCGGCGTGGTGGCCTTGTTCCTGCAGCGGCAGCGAGGATGGCGCGCTGGAACGGTGCAGTTGGCATGCGACGCCGTGGTCGTCGCTGCGGCATTCGCGCTCGTCGAACCGAGCCGGGTCATCTATTCGATCGTGTCGGCAGTGATGGTGAACCTGGTGCTGGTCTGGAACCATCGACCGGATGCCCAATCCTTGAGCCATGTCAAAACAGCGTTCGTCGCGCGTCGATAGCCTTGAGTCATCATCATCAAAAGGAGACCACATGGCTGCCTTGGATCGTTCAGAAGCACTTTCGCTCGGCTTGCCTTTCATGGATCACGATCGCGAGAAGTTCATCGGCCTCCTCACAAGTGTCGACAACGCCGACAACGCGCGATTGCCGTCAGCCTGGCAGGATCTGGTCCTTTGCGCCGCCGAGAACTTTGCGCGCGAGGACGTCTGGATGCGGGCGACCGGCCATGCGTCGCAAAAGGACCACGAGATCCAGCATCGCGTGGTGCTGGGGGTGATGCGCGAAGGTGCGTTGCAGGCCGGGGAAGGAAAGCTGCTGCAGGTGCGTGAGATGGCGCGTCAACTCAGGGGCTGGTATGAAAAGCACGTTCAGACCATGGATGCGGCCCTCGCCCTCCATCTGCGCGGCGCCAGATTCAAACCCGCGAACACCGAGCTTCGGGCGAAGCCTTCGCCTCCCGTGTGGTCCGCGCTGCGTGAAGCGGTGCAGCACGCTTCCTCGGATTGAGCCTCGCATCGATGTTCGACGTCGATGATGGTCGGCAGGTTCAACCGGGCTTGCCGTCCAGGCGGGGCCGTGTCAGCACGGGCCAATAGCGCACCGCATACAGGCCGAAGCCCGACGTCCAGAAGGCGGCGGAAACAAGCACCGCAACGATCGTTTGCGACGGTGCGAGGAGCGGCAACAGAATCCGCACCACTGCCGCGAGCAGGACCAGCAGGAAGCAGGCGGTGTCGAACTGATCGGCGCGCAGGACCCGGGCCGTGTGGCCTCGTGCGGTCCTGACCATCATTCCGATGATGAGTCCTCCCGCGGCCCCCACGGTCAGCGCGTGAGTTGCCAGCGAGGGCGACACCCAGCCCTGCGAGGCCAGTACCCGCAACGCGAGATGAACGGGGATCCAGGCGTAGGCCAGGTGCAGCACCAGAACGAGTGTGTTGTCCAGCGTCTTCCACGGCCGCCACAGCAGCCACCGCACCAGATGCGCGAGCGCCGCAAAGAGGGCGACAGCGGCCGCGACGATCGGCGGCAGGCCCGACACGCCCACCAGCAACAGGGCGAGCACGGAGCCGAGCGCGGCCCGTTCCACCAGGGGCTGGCGCGTCGCGTTGGCGCCGGACACGCCGTTGTTGGTGAACATCGGAATGACCCGGCCGCCCATGACCGCCATGATGAACAGCAGGATATCCAGCGCCAGCTGGATGCCGATCCATGCCGGCGCCGAGATCACGCCGAGCGCCGAAAGATGGAACGCCAGCGCCGCCCCCGACAGCAGCAGCAGCAACCCGACGAAGAAGTAGTTGCGGCGATTGCGAGCGCTCATGAGCGGAATGGCCAGGGCCAGCGCGCTGGCCAGCGGAAACGCGGCGTTGACGAGCGCGGCTGTCCAGCCGAAAGGCGTGAGCACGAGGATGCGCCCTGCCACCCAGAGTGCCGCCAGGGCCGCCAGCGGCAAGCCGGCAGGCGTCGGCCGGCCGGACCAGTTGCGCCCTGCGGTGAAGAGGAAGCCGACGATCACGGCGAGCATGAAGCCGAACAGCATCTCGTGTGCATGCCACAGCGGGCCCTGGAGATAGGCCAGCGGCAGCCAGCCGGCGAACTGCACCGCCCACAGCCCGATGGACAGGGCTGCGAAGGCGCTGGCCAGCAGGTAGAACGGCCGGAAGCCGAGCTGCCACAAGGCGAGGCGGGGCTGAGGGCCCGCAGGTGATTGCGTTGGCTTGATCGCGGTGAAGGGGGCCATTACCTGGACTTTCCGGCGCCGCCGGCGCCATGTTGAATACGCCACGCCACGGCCGCGCCGGCCACGGTGGCGGCAAAGAAGCCGATGGTTGCCGCGTTGAAGGTGGCGCCGGCCGCCCGCAGCGCTTCGTCGAAGGTTCCGAGCGCGAGCCGCACGAGGAGCGACAGATGGAGGGCGGCCAGCGGCAAATAGAAGTAGGCGCCGAATCGCAGCTTGACCCGCGCGATCGCCGGCAGCACCACGGGCGCGTGACCCATCATCATGCTGAGGACGAAGCCGAGTCCCAACGCGTGCAACGCCGCATCGCGGGTGTCCCAGCCGAGTGCCATCGCGACCCACGCGACGCCGGCAACCCCGAGCCAGACGTAGCCGCCAAGCAGGCAGACGGCCATGTAGCGGGTGAGGCCGTGCGCGAACACCGTGCGTCGCGCGACATCGAAGCTCGCCAGCCACGCCGCCAACAGCACGAGTGCCGTGCCATAGGCCAGCCCGCCGGCGCGCGGCGCCACGCCCGACCATGCAGCACCTGCCAGCAGCAGCGCCAGCACGGCATGGAGCACGATGTTGGCTGCTGGGCGTCGTCGCATGAGCCGCGTCATCTCCAGGCGCTCGGCGGCAATGGTCATGATCAGGAAGGCGAACCACCAAGGCAGAACCGCATGGCTGCCCTGGCCCAACGCGAACAGGAGGCTGCCTGCCACCCAGGCGGCCGCGCCCGCCAGCAGCACGAGGGTGTGCGCGGCCGGCTGGCGCCGCACGACCGCCGCGTTGACCGCAAGGAAGAGCAGCGCCGCTGCCACGCCGAGCCATGCGCCGAGGGCGTGCTGCCCGAGGGCCAGGCACAGTGCGCCCGAGCCCGCAGCGAGCGGGGCGAGGAAAGCCGCCCGGTGCTTGACCGCCACGGCGCGTTCGATGCCGATCACCGTTCCCAGGAAGCCGCAGATCATCAAGGCCGCATGCGCGAGGAGCACCTGGCCCGTGCGGGTGAAAGACGACGGGTCCGGCACTGCCACGCCGAGGCGCCAGAGTCCGCCCGCGACGCCGCCCGCCAAGGACAGGCCCACCAGGGCGCCAAACAGCACGCGCGCGACGTTCCGAGTTCGAGGTGCCGGTGCCCGTCGGCGGCCTCCGGCGATGGAGCGTTCGGCGTTCACCATCCCATGAATCGCTTGGCGTCCCGGCTCATGAGGTCCGGCGTCCAGGGCGGTTCCCACACCAGCTCGGTACAGATCTTGAAGTGCTCGGGCAACACCTTGTTCAACTCGAGCTCCGCGTCCTCGATGATGAGATCGGCCACGGGGCAGGCGGCCGACGTCATCGTGATGCGCACGTGCACCGTGTCGCCGGCCACAGTGACGCCGTAGACCAGACCGACATCGACGATGTTGAGCGAGACTTCCGGGTCGACCACACGCGACAGCGCTGTCGTCACCGGTTGCCTCAGGGCTTCGGGCCCTTCGTAAGGGAAGCTCATGCAGCCCTCTTCTCAGTGGGGCGGGGGCGCGCTGCTCTGTCGACGAAGAAGATGGCCGAAAGCGCCTCCCGGTTGCTGACGAGATCCGCCAGCGTGTAGCGGCGCAAGACCGCATGGAACGCCGCAACGGCCTCGTCCAGCACCCCGCGCAGACGGCACAGCCCGGTGATCCGGCATTCGCCGCCGCCTTCGCCGAAACACTCGACGATCGTGCCGGCCTCCGTGTGGCGCACGACGTCGCCGATGTTGATCGACTCGGGCGCCTTGGCGAGCGACAAGCCGCCGCCCTTGCCGCGAACGTTGGCGAGCCACCCGTGTCTGCCCAGGAAATGGACCACTTTGGTCAGATGATGCGCCGACACCCCGAAGGAAGTTGCGATCTCCGCGATCGTGGCGCGCCGCTGCGGCTGCGCGGCGAGGTAGATCAGCACGCGCAGGCTGTAGTCGGTGAAGGCTGTGAGCTTCATGGCGGCGCCAGCCAGTCGTGTCAACGTGGGGCTGTGCGGCCCGCCTGAACGGCCAAGCCCCTGCGGCCCTTCGGGCCCGGCAAGGTCGCCGATGCGGGTTGCGACGCCGGACGGCGCAGCAGACGCATCGCATACCCGGCCAGGAGCGCCGCACCCAGAGCGAAGACGATGTCGCCCGGTACGCGCATCCAGACCAGGATTTCCATCACGCTGGAATGCACGACCTCGGCAGAGCGGGCGAACCACAGCCCCTGCGTGACGCTGGCCCAGGCCTGGTAGATGCCGGCCGGCAACAGCGACAGGAACACCATCATGGCAAGCCCGATGTTGAGGCTCCAGAACGCGGGCTTGAGCAGGCCGTCGGCGTGCAGATGGCGCTCGTACAAGCCGCGCAGGCAGAAGAGCATGAGTCCGATGCCCAGCATGCCGTAGACCCCGAAGAGCGCGGCGTGCCCGTGGGCAGGCGTCATGTTGAGGCCTTGCACGTAGTAGAGCGAGGCGGGCGGGTTGATGGCGAAGCCGAGCACGCCGGCGCCGATGGTGTTCCAGAAGCCGACGGCCACGAAGCACATGATGGTCCACTTGTAGGCGGCGAGCCAGGGCATGGCCTGCGAACGGCGGTAGGTCTGCAATGCCTCCAGGCCGATCAGGGTGAGCGGCACGACTTCGAGCGCGGAGAACACGGCGCCCACAGCGATCACCGAGGTCGGCGTGCCGGTGAAGTACAGGTGATGCAGGGTGCCCAGGATGCCGCCGAACAGGAACACGATGGTCTCGGCGATGATCGCGCGGTTGGCGCTCTCGGTGCGCACCAGGCCCAGGCGCGTGAAGATGAGCGCGACGACGGCAGTGGCGAACACCTCGAAGAATCCCTCCACCCAGAGGTGCACCAGCCACCAGCGCCAGTACTCGATCATCGAGTAGTGGGTGTGCTGTCCCCAGGTGAGCGAGGTGGCGTAGAAGCCGCCGATGCAGGTGGCCGACAGGAACACCATCGCGATCAGGCCTCGCGATGCCGAAGGCTTGGTCAATGCCGGCCACAGCGCGCGACCGAGCAGGAAGACCCAGAACAGAAGGCCCACGAACAGCAGGACCTGCCAGACGCGGCCCATGCTGGTGTATTCCAGGCCCTGGTTGCCCAGCCAGAAGCTGAAGTCCACGCCGCGGCGCTGCAGGGTGCCGAGCCAGCCGGTCAGCGTCGAGCCGACCACGATGGCGATCAGGGCCCAGAACAGCACATCCACGCCCAGCTTCTGAAGCTTGGGCTCGCGCCCGGACAGCAAGGGGGCGATGTAAAGGCCGGTGGCCAGCCATGCGGTGGCGATCCAGAAGATGCCGATCTGCGTGTGCACCGTGCGGCTGACCACGTAGGGCAGCAACTCGGCCAGTGGCAGGCCGAAGAAGGATTGGCCTTCGACGGCATAGTGGGCGGTGACGACCCCCATCGCGATCTGCAGAAGCATCAGTCCGATCACGACGAAGAAGTACTTGCGCGTGGCCTTCATGGAAGGTGTCGCGGCGGCGCCGATCAGCGGGTCGGCCTTGGGCGGCTGGGCTTGCGCTTCGTGCTTCTGACTGCCGTGCAGCCACAGCATGGCCGCGATGGCGGCCAGGAGAAGCACGATGCTGACCATCGACCACACGGCCGCGGAACTGGTCATGGTGTTGCCGACCAGCGGCTCGTGCGGCCAGTTGCTTGTGTAGCTCAGTCCCGTCTCGCCCGGCCGATCGGCGGCGGCCGCCCATGCCGACCAGAAGAAGAAGGCCGTCAGCGCCTGGCGGTCGGCGCGATCGGGCAGTGTCCCGTCTGTCATGGCATATTGGTCGCGCAGCTTGGCGACCGATGCATCGTGGCCGAACAGCGCGTCATAGTGGGCTGCCACCTCGCGAATCGCCAGAGCACGTTCCGCGGAAACGGTGATCACGCCGCTTGTGCTGTCGTAGGTGTTGCGCCGCATCTCGTCGACCACCGTGGCGTCGAGCGCACCGCGTTCGGCCGCAGTCAGCGCGGAAGACGCCTTGCGGTAGGCCTGCGCATGGCGCTCCTTGAGCGCAACCGCTTCGCGGTGCAGCCAGTCCGCAGACCAGTCGGGTGCGACGTAGCTGCCGTGGCCCCACACGGAGCCCAGCTGCTGACCGCCGGTCGACAGCCAGACCTGCTGGCCTCGTTGGACCTGCTCGCCGGTGAAGATCACATCGCCGTTGGAAGTCGTGACGGACGTCGGGATCGGGGGGGCCGTCAGGTAGATCTGCATGCCCAGGTAGCCCAGCGCACCGAACGACAGGACGAAGATGAAGGCGAGCCAGCGCCACAGCCTGCTGTTGTTTCTCATGACATTTCCTTGCGTCATCGAGGGATGGCTCGGCGCCTAGGCGCCGCAGCATCCGCCGCAGCAGCCGCTGGCATGACCTTTGAAGGTCGGGACCTTGGTGATCGCGACGCGCCACACCGAGGGGCCTTCCTCGAGGTAGTTCCATGCGAAGCCGTCGGGCCACTGCGCCTGGAACTGTGCGTAGAGCGGCAGCGGATCGTGGTCGTTCACGAGTTCGATCGCCTGGCCGTCGTCGAGAGCGCCGAAGGTCGAGAAGATGTGCGAATGACGAAAGCGTGGTTCCAGGACCCGGACGTCGACGGTGGAAGAGAAGACTGCAGATTTCACGTGGATTTCCTTGTGGATGCGAATGGCGCAGAAGGTGTATTTCAGATGCATCTATGCTAGGAAAGGGGCTGCTGCGGGATGTTGATCTGCATCAAGGTCCGCATCGAAACCGGCGTCGCTCGCGAACTCACCGAGCCCGGCGCCACGGATACCGCTTCGAGCTGCTCGGGCGTGGGGAGGCAGGCCGCGCGCCGGCCCCGCCGAGCGCCCGACAGCCACGGTTGATGGGCTCTCCGGAACGCCTGGTCTCAGGAGGCCGCGCCGCGGCGACGCCGCATCTCGGTGCCCATTGCGTTGCGCGCGCCATCGTCGAGCAGCGCGACGGCGGCCGGGTAGGCGATCTGCTCCTCGGCTTCGATGTGGGCGCCATACAAGCGCGTGAAGGCGTCGATCTCCGATGCATCGGGCGCCGGAACGGCGTGGATGTCGGCGTGCGCCACCCGTTCGAGGATCGCGCGCACCATGCGCCAGCGGGCCTCCATCTGGAGATGGTCCTGCTGCAGGCGAGCGACGAGCGCGAGCACGGGAGGGTCGCCGCGCTCGATCAGTGCGGGGAACACATGCATCTCCTCGTCGAGATGGTGTTGCGGCGCGGCCATGTCGAAATAGCGCATGACGTCGCGGGCAGCCTGTTGCGCCTGCGGATCGGCACCGTGACGCGCGACATGTGCACGCAAGCGCTCGAGCAGCCCGAGCGTGCGAAGCAGGCGTTCATGGCAGGCAGCCATCATCTCGAAGGGCTGTTCGAACCCGGCGGCCGGCGAGGCGATGAGGGAGGCCAAGCGCGAAGACGAATTCATGGCGCGTGCTTCAGCTCGGAGACGTAGCGCCCGATCTCGGGCCGCGCCGGGCCGGCCTTGTAGGCCACCATCGTGCCCAGGCTGATGAAGCACAGCGGTGCCTCGTGCTCGTCCAGGGCGAACAAGGCGCGCAGTCCGGCCGATTCCAGCGACTTGCCCGAGGTCAACGCCGATTCGTAACCCAGGACCGTCGCGGTCAGCAGCATGTTCTGGATGGCGCATCCGGCCGACAGGATTCTCTCGGCGGCCGGAATGTCTCCGCCCTCGGGGCCCAGTCGCACGATCGCGAGCATCAGGACCGGAGCCTGAAATGCCTTCTCGCGTGCTCTTCCGCGCTCATCCGGCGTGGCCGTGGCATCGCGTTCCTGCAGGGACTGCTCGAAGACCGCGGCCAGGCGCTCCCTTTCACGCGGCGGAACGATGACGAAGCGCCACGGCACCAGCCCGCCATGATCGGGCGCCGCGGCTGCGGCGGCGAGGATCTGATCGAGCTCGGCCCGCTCGGGCCCCGGCGAGCCGAGCCGCTTGGGCAGCACGGTACGGCGCGCATGCAGAAGCCTGGCCAGTTGCCGTCCGGTGATGGGCGGGCTGGCCGGTTCGGCGGTCGATTCGCAATGGTTCGCATCGGCAGACATGTCGAGTTCCCCCGTCGAGATTCATCCACAGCTTCCCAGATGTCCACACTGCGTGCAGTAGTCGCAGCCGTCCTTGCGGATCATTGCGTGGGCACCGCATTCCGGGCACTTGGCGCCGATCGGCGCAGGCGCCACGGCGAACGCCGGCGTCGAAGGCACCGGTGCAGTGGGCGTTGAGCCGCTGCGCTTGGCGATCAGCATCTGGATCGCGTAGGCGATGGCGCCGACCTCGGAGTCGTGCCACATGGGCACCGCGGTGCCGTCGGCCTTCAGGTGGTTGCCCAGGCGCACGGGACCGCGGTCCCAGGCGACCTTGCGCATGTCGGCAAGCGCCCGGTCGAGAAAGCCGCCCCGCGCGGCCAGAGACAGCAGGCGCATGCTCGCAGTGATCCACTGCTGCGATTCGCCGCTCTGGCCGACGGGCATGAAGAACTCGATGGCCCGCTCGCGACCGTCCGGCAGGGGCAGGAACGAGACCACCAGGTACAGCGTCTGCCGGCCCTGCTGCGTCCAGTACTCGATCTTCTCGGCGCTCGCGTTCAATGCACCCGTCGGGCGGCTGGCGATCATCGCGCGCATCGGGTCGGCCGCGGCAGCGTCGACGCGCGCGGGCGGCTCTTCCCTGCCGGCCGGGGCGAGTTCCAGCACCGAGCCCAGGATGGTGTTGGGCCGGTAGGTGGCAAGACCTTTCAGCTTGGCTGTCCAGGCGTGCTGGTAGAGCTCCTTGAAGTCCTCGTACGGGTAGTCGGACGGCACGTTGACGGTCTTGGAGATGGCGGTGTCGACGAAGGGCTGGACCGCTTCCATCATCGCCAGATGGGCCGCCGCCGGCATCGACAGGGCCGAGACGAAGTAGGGCGGCAGCGCCCCGGTGTCGCCTCCCAGGGCGCGGTACAAGCGCCAGGCATGATCTTCCACCTCGTACTCGGCAACGCTCCCGTCGGCCTCGCGCTTCTTGCGCCGGTAGGTCCAGGAGAACGCCGGCTCGATGCCGTTCGAGGCGTTGTCGGCGAATGCCAGGCTGACGGTGCCGGTCGGCGCAATGGACACCAGGTGGCTGTTGCGAATGCCATGCATGCGGATCTGCTCCTGCAATGCCTGGTCCAGGCGGCTGGCGAAAGTGCCTCGCGCCAGGTAGCGCTCTGCATCGAAAAGAGGAAAGGGGCCCCTCTCGCGCGCCAGCGCCACCGAAGCCGCGTAGGCGGCGTCGCGCAGGCTGCGCGCGATGCGTGCGGCCATGGCCCGGCCCTCCGGCTGGTCATAGCGCAGGCACAGCATGGCCAGCGTGTCGCCCAGGCCCGTGAAGCCCACGCCGATGCGGCGCTTGGCCATCGCTTCGGCGCGCTGCTGGGGCAGCGGCCAGAAGCTGAGGTCCAGCACGTTGTCGAGGGCACGGACCTGCAAGGCGACGCTGTCGTCGAAGCGCTGGAAATCGAAGCGTGCCGCGCCCCCGATGCCGAACGGGTGCTCGACGAAGCCCGGCAGGATGATCGGCCCGAGGTCGCAGCAGCCGTAAGGCGGCAGCGGCTGCTCGCCGCAGGGATTGGTCGCTTCGATGTGCTCGCAGTAGCGCAGGTTGTTGTCGATGTTGATGGCGTCCGTGAACAGGATGCCCGGTTCGGCGAAGTCGTAGGCCGAACGCATCATCGTGTCCCACAGCTCGCGCGCCGGCAGACGCCGGTAGACCCACTTGCCGTCCAGGGCCTGCGTCGCGCCTCGCGCGATCTGTTCGGCCCCCGGCCTGGCGCTGTGCACCAGCGCCCAATGCTCGTCGGCCTCCAGCGCGCGCATGAAGGGGTCGGTCACAGCGACGGACACGTTGAAGTTGTTCCAGCGTCCCGGGGTGCGCTTGGCGGTGATGAACTCCAGCACGTCCGGGTGGTCGATGCGCAGCACGCCCATCTGCGCACCGCGGCGCGCGCCCGCGCTCTCGACCGTCGCGCAGGACCGGTCGAACACGTCGATGTAGCTGCACGGGCCGGAGGCCAGCGAGGCGGTAGCGCGCACCTGCGCACCGCGCGGCCGGATCCGCGAGAAGTCATAGCCGACCCCGCCGCCGCGGCGCATGGTTTCCGCGGCTTCGCGCAAGGCTTCATAGATGCCGGCGTAACCGGCTTCGTCCGTGCCCTGAATGCAGTCGCCTATCGGCTGCACGAAGCAATTGATCAGCGTCGCGTCGAGCCCGGTGCCGGCCGCGCTCATGATGCGTCCGGCCCCGATGGCACCTGCGCGCAGGTTGGCGAGAAAGCGCGCCTGCCACTGCTCGCGTTCGCCGTCGGCCTCCACCGACGCCAGTGCCCTTGCCACGCGCGCGAAGAGATCCTCGACCTCCTCCTCGCCCGGCCTGAGGTACTTTTCCTGCAGCACGTCGCGGCTGATGGGCTGCACAGGCAGCGAGTCGAACACAGCGTCATCGCGCTTCATGCGACGCTCCTTCTTGTGCTTGTGTGCTGCTTGGTTCGAAGGGGTACCACGCCAGGCAGGCACTTCCGAATTGGATGTTGCGCTCCACTAGATGACCCGGGAGAAGCGGGCGCGCTTGCGGTCCGTTTGCAGGTAGCGGTCGAAGACCATGGCCACCGCCCGCACGAAGAACCACCCGGTGTCCGTCACGGTGAGATCGCGGTCGGTCACGTGGACCAGCCCATCCGCCTCCATCTGGCGGAGAGTGCCCAGTTCGGACGCGAAGTACTCGCCGAAGTTGATCAGGTGGGCGATGCCCACCGACTCGAAGTCCACGTACCCCTGGCACATGATGGCCATGATCACTGTGCGGCGCAGCACGTCGTCGCGCGACAGCGCGAGCCCGCGCGCCACCGGCAGGCGTCCCTGGTCGAGGTGGTCGTAGTAGTCCTCCAGGGATTTCGCGTTCTGGCTGTACGTGCTGCCGACCCTTCCGATCGCCGACACGCCGAGAGCGACCAGATCGCAGTCCGGCTGCGTGCTGTAGCCCTGGAAGTTGCGGTGCAGCCGGCCCTGGCGCTTGGCGACGGCCAGGCTGTCGTCCGGCAACGCGAAGTGGTCCATGCCGATGTAGACGTAGCCGGCGGCCGTGAGCGTGCCGATGGAGCGCGACAGCATCTCGATCTTCGTGGCCGCATAGGGCAACTCGCCGGCGGCGATCCGTCGCTGCGGCTTGAACCTCTCGGGCAGGTGTGCATAGGCATAGAGCGCGATGCGGTCCGGTCGCAGCTCGCAGATCTGCGCAAGCGTCCGGTCGAAGGACGCGACGGTCTGTCGCGGCAGCCCGTAGATCAGGTCGACGTTGACGGACTGAAACTGCAGTGTGCGTGCCGATGCGACGAGATCGAACACCTGCTGCGCGGGCTGAATCCGATGCACCGCCTGCTGTACGGCCGGCTCGAAGTCCTGGACTCCGAAGCTCAGGCGATTGAAGCCGAGTCGGGCCAGGTGCGCGAGTCGGCCGGCATCGACCGTGCGCGGATCGATCTCGATCGAGTATTCGCCATCGGGCGCGAATGAAAAGGCGTTGCGCAACATCCGCATCAGTTCGGTCAGCTCGTCGTCGCTCAGGAAGGTCGGCGTCCCGCCGCCGAGGTGAAGCTGGCTCACCGGCGTGCGCGCGCCCAGTTGCGCCTCTTGCAAGGCGATCTCCTTCTCCAGGTACCGCAGGTACTCGCGCGCACGCGAGGCATGCCGGGTGATGATCTTGTTGCAGGCGCAGTAATAGCACAGCGATGCGCAGAACGGAATGTGGACGTAGAGCGAGATCGGGGCCTTGCTTGCGCTGATGCCCAGCAGCCTTCGCTGGCGCGCAGCGTCACCGTAGTCGGCGGGACCGAAAGCTTCCACGAAGCGATCCGCCGTCGGATAGGAGGTGTAGCGAGGCCCGGACACGTCAAAGCGGGCCAGCACGTCGGCGGAGATCGACGACTGCGTGCTTGCGGGTGCGGGGGCCAGTGCGGCAGGCATCATTTCTTTCCAGTACGCGGTCTGCAGGGCCTCGCGCCCATGCCCGGGGCCGACCGCAAGGGCGCGCGAGACAAGGCTTGTGGCCATGCCGGACATCAGCGCAGTACGAGCACGGGCACGTCGGACTGTGCAAGCACCTGTGCGGTTTGGCTGCCCAGGAAGGCGCTCGTCAGTCCGGTGCGTCCATGCGTGGCCATCACGATGAGATCGCTGCCGTGCTTGCCGGCTGCATCGACGATGGAATGCGCGATGCGGCTGGACCTGACGATGGCCGAACTCACCCGGACGCCACATGCCTCGGCGCGCTTTTCGATCGCCTCGAGCATGGTCCTGGCCTGCTCCGCGCGCCGGCCCTCGATGCGGTCCATCTCTTCGGATTCGAACTTGAGAGCCCCGTCCATGTGGCTCTTGGCTTGCCGCGGCACCACGGTAAAGGCGGTCAGCTCGGCCTTGTGTTCCGTGGCCAGATCGATGGCCTTGGCGACAGCTTTTTCTGCCAGTTGGGAGCCATCGGTGGCGACAAGAATGCGCTTGAACATGATCGATCTCCTGGTACGTTGAGTGTCGACAGCGTAGTCCGGTGGGCCTTTGGGTACTTGATCTGGATCAATCAAGCATGCCGATCGGGCTTCGAGAATCGGGCAGCCCAACGAAAGACTCACGCGCGATGATGAAACCCAGGCAGTGGACGCTTGGCGCCAAGCTGGCGCTCGTTGCCATGCCCTTCCTGCTGGCCGCCCTGGGTGCGATTGCGACGCTGGTCTACATGTCGTGGCAGATCGAGGGTGGCGCTGCCGCGGTCAACGAAGCGGGGCGCATGCGCATGCGCACCTATCGGATCGTGCTGTCGGCACGCGAGCCGGACGTGCAGGCGCTGACGCAACAGGTGGCGGAGTTCGAGCGCAGCCTCCAGCTGCTGCGCGACGGCGACGCCGAACGACCCCTGTTCGTGCCCTGGGACAAAGCCGTCCGCGAGCGCTTCGCCGTGGTCGAACGCGACTGGGTCGCCTTTCGCGGCCGCCTGGGGGAGCCGATGACCCCGGGCGTGCCCGCCACGATGGACCTGGGCGCCGACGCGGTCGCCTTCACGCTGGACATCGATGCGTTGGTGGCCGCCATCGAAGACCATCTGTCGCGCTGGACGGCGCTGATGCATCTGCTGCAGGTCGCGATGATGGGTATCGCGCTCATTGCCGCGGCGGTGCTGGTCCATACCGGCTATCGCTTCGTCCTGGAGCCGCTGGGCCTGCTGAAGGACGCGTTTCATCGCCTCCAGGCTGGCGACCTCGGCGGCCGCGTCGCGCGCACCAGCACGGACGAATTCGGAACCCTGGCGGAGGGTTTCAACGACATGGCCGAGCAACTGCAGTCCATGTACCGGGACCTGGAGCGCCGGGTGCGGGAGAAAACGGCGTTGCTGGAAAAAGAGCGCGGCCGTCTGGAGTGTCTTTACGAAGTCACGGCGCTGGCCGCCAAGGCCACCACGCTCGACGAGCTGGCACAGGGATTCACCGAGAGCATTGCCCGGATCGCACGTGCGGATGGCGTCGCCCTGCGCTGGTCGGACGAGGCAAACCGCCGCTACCTGATGCTGGCCTCGCAGGGCCTGCCCCAGGCGATGACGGATGCCGAGAACTGCTTGAAGGCCGGCGACTGCCATTGCGGCTCGGCGCAGGCCGCATCGGGCGCGCGCGTGATCGCCATCCGTGCCATGCAGCCCGTGCGGATGCAGCATTGCGTCCAGGCGGGCTTCGAGACTGTGGTCTCCATACCGATACGCTTGCACGAGCGCCTGATGGGCGAGGTGGACCTGTTCTTCCACGCCCGGATCACGATCTCCGAGGCGGAGCGCTCGCTGCTGGAATCGCTCACCGTCCATCTCGCGGGGGCCATGGAAAACCTGCGACTGGATTCGCTGGAGCTGGAGGCCGCGATTTCGCAGGAGCGAGGGCTGCTCGCGCGCGAGCTGCACGACTCGATCGCCCAATCGCTCGCGTTCCTGAAGATCCAGGTCCAGCTCATGCGGGACGCGCTCGCTGCGGGCGATGGCACCCAGGTCCAGCACGTCCTGGGGGAGATCGACGTCGGCGTGCGCGAGAGCTACGGCGATGTGCGCGAGCTGCTGATGCATTTCCGCACCCGGACCAACAGCGAGGACATCGAGCCGGCACTGCTCACCACGCTTCGGAAGTTCGAGCACCAGAGCGGATTGAAAGCCACTCTCCAGATGCAGGGTCATGGCATGCCCTTGCTCCCCGACACGCAGATCCAGGTGCTTCACATCGTGCAGGAGGCCTTGTCGAACGTTCGCAAGCACGCGCATGCCGGCCGCGTGTGGCTGGACGTGCAGCAGGCGCCGCAATGGCGGCTCGAGGTGCGCGACGATGGTCTCGGGTTTGCCGAGGGCGACGGCGGGCCCGACGAAACCCACGTGGGCATGCGCATCATGGCCGAGCGCGCCGAGCGCCTGGGTGCGCAGCTCGAGGTGATGTCCTCGCCCGGCCGGGGCACCTCGGTCGTCCTGACCCTGCCGATGCCGTCCGGCACCGCCGTCCAGGCGGCGGCGCCCCAACTTCGCGTAGCCTGAAGATGACTTGCGTACCCATGAACCCCGTCCCGACGAAGATCCGCATCCTGGTGGTGGACGACCACACGCTCTTCCGGCGCGGACTGATGGCACTGCTGCATCGCGATCCGGGCTTCGAGGTCGTCGGCGACGCCGGCGACGCCGGGGAAGCCCAGCGCCGCGCCCAGGAACTCAAGCCCGACCTGATCCTGCTGGACAACCACTTGCCGGGCGTCACCGGCGTCGATGCCTTGCCGGCGCTGCGCGAGGCCGTGCCCGCGGCGCGGGTGCTGATGCTCACGGTCAGCGAGGATGAATGCGACCTCGCGGGTGCGCTGCGTGCAGGCGCGAGCGGCTACCTGCTCAAGACCATCGAAGGCGACGCACTGGCCGCCGCCATCCGGCGGGTGATGCGCGGAGAGAGCATCGTGGCCGAGGAGATGACCGGCAAGCTGGTCGCGGCCTATCGCGATGCCGCCGCGCCGCAGCCCGCGAAGGCTGCGGAACCCGCGGCACGGGTGTCGCCGCTGGATGCACTGTCGCCGCGCGAGCATGAGATCCTGCGCGGCATCGCCAGTGGCCAGGGCAACAAGGAAATCGCACGCTCGCTGGGCATCGCCGAGACCACCGTGAAGATCCATGTCCAGCACATCCTGCGCAAGCTCAACGTGAGCTCGCGCGTGCAGGCTGCCGTCATCGCCGTCGAGCGCGGCCTGGATTGATCCAGCGCAAACGCGCAGCGCTTTCCCCCGTCGATAGTTCTTCCGAAGGATGCCGCATCGGGCGACATCCTCCCGATGCCGCGTTGCGGCCCCTCCACCGAAGGATGGTGCGAGGCGCCGGCGCTTCCTACAGTCGACCCATGATCAACGAGCGGACTTCGTCATGAGCAGGAACAGCCAGGCACTGTCGGTGCTGATGGTCAGCACGCTGGCATTCACCGTGTGCTTCATGGTGTGGATGATGTTCGGCGTGATCGGCATTCCGATCAAGAAGGCGCTGGACCTCAACGCCACCGAGTTCGGCCTGCTGACCGCCACGCCGGTACTCACCGGTTCCCTGATCCGCGTGCCCCTGGGCATCTGGACCGACAAGTACGGCGGCCGCATCGTGATGGCGCTGCTGATGGCCCTCACCGTGCCGGCCATCTGGCTGATGAGCTATGCAACGGCGTACTGGCACTTCCTGGTCATCGGCCTGTTCGTCGGCCTGGCCGGCGGGTCGTTCTCGGTGGGCACGCCGTACGTGGCGCGCTGGTTCCCGAAGAATCGCCAGGGCTTCGCGATGGGGGTTTACGGCGCAGGCAATTCGGGCGCGGCGGTCAACAAGTTCATCGCGCCGGCGCTCGTCGTCGCCTTCGGATGGACCGTCGTGCCGCAGGTGTACGCCGCCGTCATGCTCGGCACCCTGCTGCTGTTCTGGGTGTTCAGCGCGAGCGACCCGGCGCACCGCGTGCCGAGCCACACGCGCTTTTCGGACCAGCTGCGCGCGCTGAAAGACCCGAAGGTCGTCAAGTACTGCCAGTACTACAGCATCGTGTTCGGCGGCTACGTCGCGCTGAGCCTGTGGATGGTGCAGTACTACATCGGCGAGTTCGGCCTGGACATCCGTACCGCGGCGCTCCTGGCCGCCTGCTTCTCGCTGCCGGGCGGCGTGCTGCGTGCCGTCGGCGGCTGGCTGAGCGACAAGTACGGCGCACATTCGGTCACCTGGTGGGTGATGTGGGTGAGCTGGATCTGCCTGTTCCTGCTGAGCTACCCGCAGACCGACTTCACCATCCTCACCGTCGCCGGGCCGAAGACCTTTCACATCGGCCTGAACGTCTACGCCTTCACCGGCCTGATGTTCCTGCTCGGCATCGCCTTCGCCTTCGGCAAGGCCTCGGTCTTCAAGTACGTCGCGGACGACTATCCCGAGAACATCGGAACCATCAGCGGCATCGTCGGCCTGGCCGGCGGGCTGGGCGGCTTCGTGCTGCCGATCATGTTCGGCGCGCTGCTCGACCTCACCGGCATCCGCTCCAGCGCGTTCATGCTGATGTACGGCGTGGTCTGGGTCTCGCTGATCTGGATGTACTGGACCGAGGTGCGCGGCACCGAGGTCATGGGCCGGCGTGCCCACGCCTTCAGCCTCGACGGCTCATCCGTTTCCCCCTCCTTGCAGGAACCCGCATGACCACCACCATCGACATCAAGGGGCCGTTGCCGCCCGCGAACGGCGCCGACATCGCCGACTGGCGACCCGAAGACGAGGCCTTCTGGGCGTCCACCGGCCGCCGCATCGCCTATCGCAACCTCTGGATCTCGGTGCCCAGCCTGTTGTGCGGCTTCGCGATCTGGGGCATGTGGGGAATCATCACGGTCCAGATGCTCAATCTGGGCTTTCCGTTCAGCCAGGCCGAACTGTTCTCGCTGACTGCGATCTCCGGGCTCGCCGGCGCCACGATGCGCATCCCGGCCTCGTTCCTGATCCGCCTGGCCGGCGGGCGCAACACCATCTTCCTGACCACCGCCATGCTGCTGGCACCGGCCATCGGCACCGGCATCGTGCTGCAGCACAAGGATTGGCCGCTGTGGGCTTTCCAGCTGATGGCGCTGTGGTCGGGCGTGGGCGGCGGCAACTTCGCGAGCTCGATGTCCAACATCAGCACCTTCTTTCCCAAGCGGCTGCAGGGAACGGCATTGGGGCTGAATGCCGGGCTGGGCAACTTCGGCGTGACGAGCATGCAGATCGTCATTCCGCTCGTGATGACGGCAGGGCTGTTCGGCGGCTTCGGCGGCGAGCCGATGACGCTGGTCAAGGACAGCGGCTGGATCTTCGGGAAGATCGCGGCCGGCACGCCGACCTGGATCCAGAACGCGGGCTTCGCCTGGCTGCTGTCGCTGGTGCCGCTTGCGGCCTTCTGCTGGTTCGGCATGAACAACCTGAAGACCGTCTCGCCGGACACGGGCAGCCCGATCGTCGCCTTCCTGAAGATCGTCTGGCTCTACACGCTGTCCTTCGTCCCGGCCGGGCTCGGGCTCTACCTGTACCTGCCGGCGCCCACGGGCCTCGGCGTGCTGAACATGTGGATCGCCATGCCGCTGATCATCGTCAGCACGCTGCTGGTGCTCAAGCTCACGGCCTTCGGCCCGATGAAGGAGAGCATCGCCAAGCAGTTCGGCATCTTCCGCAACCGGCACACCTGGTCGCTGACGCTGCTGTACATCGTGACCTTCGGCTCGTTCATCGGGTTCTCGATGGCGCTGCCGCTGGCCATCACGGTCATCTTCGGCGTCAGCCACGTGCCGGACGCCTCCGGCGTGATGCAGCACGTGCTGAAGAACCCCAATGCGCCTTCGGCCCTGACGTACGCCTGGATCGGCCCCTTCATCGGCGCGGCGGTGCGGCCGGTGGGCGGCTGGATCTCCGACAGGATCGGCGGCTCGATCGTGACCCAGATCATCTCGGCGGTGATGGTCGTGGCCTCCACGGCAGTGGGCTACGTGATGCTGCTGGCCTACCGTTCGGCCACGCCCGAGGAGTACTTCCTCCTATTCATGGCGCTGTTCGTGGTCCTGTTCACGGCCAGCGGCATCGGCAACGGCTCGACCTTCCGCACCATCGGCGTGATCTTCGACCGGCAGCAGGCCGGCCCGGTGCTCGGCTGGACCTCGGCCGTGGCGGCCTACGGGGCCTTCATCGCGCCGGTGGTGATCGGCGCGCAGATCAAGGCCGCCACGCCCGAGCTCGCCATGTACGGCTTTGCGGCGTTCTACGCCCTGTGCCTCATTCTCAACTGGTGGTTCTACCTGCGCGCCAACGCGTACGTGAAGAACCCCTGAACCACGACTTTTCCGGAGCCCATTCAATGAGCCATTTCCTCGACCGACTCAGCTATTTCAGCCAGCCACGGGAATCCTTCTCCGGCGACCATGGCGTCACCACGGGCGAAGACCGCACCTGGGAAGATGCCTACCGCAACCGGTGGGCGCACGACAAGGTCGTGCGCTCGACCCATGGCGTGAACTGCACCGGCTCGTGTTCGTGGAAGATCTACGTCAAGGGCGGCATCGTCACGTGGGAAACCCAGCAGACCGACTACCCGCGCACCCGCTGGGACATGCCCAACCACGAACCGCGCGGCTGCGCGCGCGGCGCCAGCTACAGCTGGTACCTGTACAGCGCGAACCGCGTCAAGTACCCGATGGTGCGCGGCAGGCTCCTCAAGAGCTGGCGGGAGGCGCGCATCGCGCACGACCCCGTCAGCGCCTGGGCCTCGATCGTCGAGAACGATGCCAAGCGCCGCGACTACCAGCAGGTGCGCGGCCTCGGCGGCTTCGTGCGCTCCTCGTGGGACGAAGTCAACGAGATCGTCGCCGCGGCCAATGTCTACACGATCAAGAAGCACGGCCCGGACCGCATCATCGGCTTTTCGCCGATCCCGGCGATGTCGATGATCAGCTACGCCGCGGGCAGCCGCTATCTCAGCCTGATCGGCGGCGTGTGCATGAGCTTCTACGACTGGTACTGCGACCTGCCGCCGTCCAGCCCGCAGGTGTGGGGCGAGCAGACGGACGTGCCGGAGTCGGCCGACTGGTACAACTCCAGCTACATCATCGCCTGGGGCTCCAACGTGCCGCAGACCCGTACCCCCGACGCGCACTTCTTCACCGAGGTGCGCTACAAGGGCGCGAAGACGGTGGCCGTGACGCCGGACTATTCCGAGGTCGCCAAGCTGGCGGACATCTGGATGCATCCGAAGCAGGGCACCGATGCAGCGGTCGCGATGGCGATGGGCCACGTGATCCTGAAGGAGTTCTACTTTCCCGACGGCGGCCGCGAGCGCAGCGCCTATTTCGACGACTACGTGCGCCGCTACACCGACATGCCGATGCTGGTGATGCTCAAGGAGCACCAGCTCCCCGGCGGCGAAGTCGTCATGGTGCCCGACCGCTATGTGCGGGCATCGGATTTCAACGGCAAGCTGGGCCAGGCCAACAATCCGGAATGGAAGACCGTCGCCTTCGACGAAGAGGGCAGGGTGGTGCTGCCGAACGGCGCGATCGGCTTCCGCTGGGGGCCCGACGGACGTGCGGACCAAGGCCAGTGGAACCTCGAGGCCAAGGAGGCGCGCCACGGCAACGCGGTGAAGCTGCGGCTGTCGGTGCTCGAAGGCGATTCGCCGAGCCCCGAGACGGCCCGGGTCGGCTTCCCGTACTTCGGCGGCATCGCCAGCGAGCACTTCCCCCACAACGAGCAGACCGACGTGCTGGTGCGGACCGTGCCGGTCCGGCGCATCGCGCTCGGCAAGGCCGGCGAGCAGCGCGACGCGCTGGTGGCGACCGTCTTCGACCTGCAGGTGGCGAACTACGGCGTGGCGCGCGGGCTCGACGGCGAGCTGGCGGCCAGCAGCTTCGACGACGACACCCCCTACACGCCGGCGTGGCAGGAGCGCATCACCGGCACGCCGCGCGCGCAGCTGATCACGGTGGCGCGCCAGTTCGCCGAGAACGCGCACAAGACGCAGGGCAAGTCGATGGTGATCATCGGCGCGGCGATGAACCACTGGTACCACAGCGACATGAACTACCGCGGCGTCATCAACATGCTGATGATGTGCGGCTGCATCGGCAAGAGCGGCGGCGGCTGGTCGCACTACGTCGGGCAGGAGAAGCTGCGCCCGCAGACCGGCTGGACCGCGCTGGCCTTTGCGCTCGACTGGATCCGCCCGCCGCGCCAGATGAACAGCACCAGCTTCTTCTACGCGCACACCGACCAGTGGCGCTACGAGAAGCTGGGCGTGGAGGAAGTGCTCTCGCCGTTGGCCGACAGGAAGGCCTATGCGGGCAGCATGATCGACTACAACGTGCGCGCCGAGCGCATGGGCTGGCTGCCGAGCGCGCCTCAGCTGCAGACCAATCCGCTGCAGGTGGTGCGCGACGCACAGGCCGCCGGCGTCGATCCGAAGGACTACGCCGTCCAGGCGCTGAAGGACGGCTCGCTCAAGATGAGCTGCACCGACCCCGACCACCCGGACAATTGGCCGCGCAACATGTTCGTGTGGCGCTCCAACATCCTGGGTTCCAGCGGCAAGGGGCACGAGTACTTCCTCAAGCACCTGCTCGGCACGAGCAACGGCGTGCAGGGCAAGGACCTCGGCGCCGAGCAGGCCAAGCCCGAGGAGGTCGTGTGGCACGACAAGGCGCCCGAAGGCAAGCTCGATCTGCTGGTGACGCTCGACTTCCGCATGAGCACCACCTGCCTCTACAGCGACATCGTGCTGCCCACGGCCACCTGGTACGAGAAGAACGACCTCAACACCAGCGACATGCACCCCTTCATCCATCCCCTTTCCACGGCGGTGGACCCGGCCTGGCAGGCGCGCAGCGACTGGGACATCTACAAAGGCTTCGCCCGGAAGTTCAGCGAGGTCTGCGTCGGCCACCTGGGGGTGGAGCGCGAGCTGGTGATGACGCCCCTGATGCACGACAGCCCTGCGGAATTGGCCCAGCCCTTCGAGGTCCGCGACTGGAAGCGCGGCGAGTGCGAGCTGGTGCCGGGCAAGACCGCGCCCAGCCTGCAGGTGGTCGAGCGCGACTACCCCAACCTCTACAAGCGCTTCACGGCACTGGGACCGCTGATGGGAAAGGCCGGCAACGGCGGCAAGGGCATCGGCTGGAACACCCAGGCCGAGGTGAAGCAGCTCGGCGAGCTCTCCGGCTTCGTCACCGAGCCCGGCGTGACCTGCGGGATGCCGAAGATCGAAAGCGACATCGACGCGGCGGAGGTCGTGCTGATGTTGGCGCCCGAGACCAACGGCCACGTCGCGGTGAAGGCGTGGGAGGCACTGGGCAAGCAGACCGGGCGCGACCACCGGCACCTGGCGATCCACCGCGAGGACGAGAAGATCCGCTTCCGCGACGTCCAGGCGCAGCCGCGCAAGATCATCAGCTCGCCGACCTGGAGCGGCATCGAGAGCGAGACCGTCTCGTACAACGCCGGCTACACCAACGTGCACGAGCTGATCCCATGGCGCACGCTGACCGGGCGGCAGCAGTTCTACCTGGACCACCCGTGGATGCTTGCGTTCGGCGAGGGCTTCGCCAGCTACCGGCCGCCGGTGGACCTGAAGACCACCGCGGGCATCCAGGGCGTCAAGCCGAACGGCAACCCCGAGATCGCCTTGAACTTCATCACGCCGCACCAGAAGTGGGGCATCCACTCGACCTACACCGACAACCTGCTGATGCTCACCCTGAGCCGCGGCGGTCCCTGTGTGTGGCTGAGCGAGGACGACGCGAAGCGCGCCGGCATCGTCGACAACGACTGGATCGAGCTGTTCAACGTCAACGGCGCCATCGCGGCGCGCGCGGTGGTGAGCCAGCGCGTCAACCCGGGCATGGTGATGATGTACCACGCGCAGGAAAAGATCGTGAACACGCCGGGCTCCGAGATCACCGGCGCGCGCGGCGGCATCCACAACTCGGTGACCCGGATCGTGCTCAAGCCCACCCACATGATCGGTGGCTACGCGCAGTTCAGCTACGGCTTCAACTACTACGGGACCATCGGCACCAACCGCGACGAGTTCGTGGTGGTGCGCAAGATGAACCGGATCGACTGGCTCGACACGCCCGTGGCCGATGAACTGATTCGCCCCGTACAGGCGCAAGGAGAAGTCGCATGAAGATTCGCGCGCAGATCGCGATGGTGCTCAATCTGGACAAGTGCATCGGCTGCCACACCTGTTCCGTCACCTGCAAGAACGTCTGGACCAGCCGGCCCGGCATGGAGTACGCCTGGTTCAACAACGTCGAGACCAAGCCCGGCATCGGCTACCCGAAGGAGTGGGAGAACCAGGACAAGTGGAACGGCGGCTGGGTGCGCAAGGCCAACGGCAGCATCGAGCCTCGGCAGGGCGCGAAGTGGAAGCTGCTGATGCGCATCTTCGCCAATCCGAACCTGCCCCAGATCGACGACTACTACGAGCCCTTCACCTTCGACTACGGCCACCTGCAGTCGGCGCCGGAGATGAAGGCGACGCCCACGGCCCGCCCGCGCAGCCTGATCACCGGCAAGCAGATGGACAAGATCGTCTGGGGACCGAACTGGGAAGAAATTCTCGGCGGCGAATTCTCCGGGCGCAGCAAGGACAAGAACCTGGACGGCATCGACCGGGTGCAGAAGGACATGCTCGGCCAGTTCGAGAACACCTTCATGATGTACCTGCCGCGCCTGTGCGAGCACTGCCTGAACCCGGCGTGCGTGGCGTCGTGTCCTTCCGGCTCGATCTACAAGCGCGAGGAAGACGGCATCGTGCTGATCGACCAGGACAAGTGCCGCGGCTGGCGCATGTGCGTGAGCGGCTGCCCGTACAAGAAGATCTACTACAACTGGAAGAGCGGCAAGGCCGAGAAGTGCATCTTCTGCTACCCGCGCATCGAAGCGGGGCAGCCGACCGTGTGCAGCGAGACCTGCGTCGGCCGCATCCGCTACCTGGGCGTGCTGCTCTACGACGCGGACCGCATCCAGGAGGCCGCCAGCGTCCCGCACGACCGCGACCTGTACAAGGCGCAGCTGGACATCTTCCTCGACCCGAACGACCCCAAGGTCATCGCGCAGGCGCGGCTCGACGGCATTCCCGACAAGTGGATGGAGGCGGCACGCCACAGCCCGGTCTACAAGATGGCGGTGCAGTGGAAGGTGGCCCTGCCGCTGCATCCCGAGTACCGCACGCTGCCGATGGTCTGGTACGTGCCGCCGCTGTCGCCGATCAGCGCCGCCGCCAATGCGGGGCACATGGGAAGCAACGGCGAGATCCCCGATGTCAACCAGCTTCGCATCCCGGTCAACTACCTGGCAAACCTGCTCACTGCCGGCGACACGGTCCCGGTCGTGCAGGCGCTGGAGCGCATGCTGGCCATGCGGGCCTACCAGCGCGAGAAGCACGTCGACGGGCGCATCAACCACGCCGTGTTGGAGCAGGTCGGCATCAGCCAGCTGGAAGTGGAGGAGATGTACCAGGTGATGGCGATCGCCAACTACGAGGATCGCTTCGTGATCCCTTCGACCCATCGCGAGTACGCGGAGAACACGTTCAACGTGCGCGGAGGCTGTGGCTTCACCTTCGGCAACGGGTGCTCGGAAGGCACCAGCGAGGTGAGTCTGTTCGGCGGCGAGAAGAAGCGCACCATTCCCATCCGGGCGGAGGTTTGAGCATGCTTGCACTGAATTCCCCGCGTCCCATGACGAAGAGCCTGCGCGTCCTCTCGGCCGTGCTCGGCTACCCCGATGCGCAGCTGCGCGCCGCGCTGCCCGAGATGCGCGAGCTGCTGAGGCACGAGCACGCCCTGCCGCCTTCCCGCGCTTGCGAGATCGATGCGCTGATGGACACGCTGTGGCGCGCCGACGACCTGGAGGCCGAAGCCGACTACGTCGAGCTCTTCGACCGCGGCCGCGGCACCTCCCTGCACCTGTTCGAGCATGTGCACGGCGACTCGCGCGAGCGGGGACCGGCCATGATCGACCTGGCGCAGACCTACGAGAAGGCCGGCTTGTTCCTGGCCGATGGCGAACTGCCCGACTATCTGCCGGCCGTGCTGGAGTTCGCCTCGACGCAGCCGGCGCGCGAGGCACGCGCCTTCCTGGGCGAGATGGCGCACATCCTGAATGCCGTCTTCAGCGCCTTGCTCGATCGCCGCAGCCCCTACGCCAGCGTCTTCGGCGCCCTGCTCGAACTGGCCGGGGAGAAGGCGAAACCGGTCGAGCCGCCGGCCGAGGAGGCGCTCGACGACAGCTGGGCCGAGCCGGTCGCGTTCGACGGCTGCTCGTCGAAAGGCCAGGCGAGGCCCGGCCAGCCGCAACCCATCCACCTCGTGCGCAGGAACAACGCGACACAAGGAGCATCGTCATGAACGGCGTGTATGGCTTTCTTTTCCAGGTCTATCCCTATGTCTGCTTCATGGTGTTCGTGATCGGCAGCCTGATCCGATTCGACCAGAGCCAGTACAGCTGGAAGAGCGATTCGTCCCAGATGCTGCGTGCCGGAACCCTGCGCTGGGGCAGCAATCTGTTCCACATCGGCGTCCTGTTCCTGTTCTTCGGCCACATGGTCGGGCTCTTCACGCCGCACAGCGTCTACGGCATCTTCATGAGCGCGGCGACCAAGCAGATGATGGCCGTCGTGGCCGGCGGCGTCGCCGGTGCGCTGTGCTTCGTCGGCCTGTCGCTGCTGCTGTACCGGCGGATATTCGATCCGCGCATCCGTCTGACCAGCCATCCCACCGACATCGCGATCCTGTTGGTGCTGTGGGTCCAGCTCGTTGTGGGACTGATCACGCTGCCGTTCTCGCTGCAGCATGCCGACGGCAGCGTGATGCTGATCCTGGCGGACTGGGCGCAGCGCATCGTCACGCTGCGGCCGGTGGATGCCACCGCACTGGCCGCCCTGGCCTGGCCCTACCAGTTCCACATCGTGTTCGGCATGACGATCTTCCTGCTGTTCCCGTTCAGCCGCCTGGTGCATGTGTGGAGCGGCTTCGGGACGGTCCGGTTCCTGTTCCGGCCGCACCAGGTCGTGCGCAGTCGCCGGCTGAACGTGCCGGCCGACCACAATCAACCGCGCGAGCCCCGCGCCGGCGCCTGAGCTCGAGGAGAACGACTTTCATGAACACCGAAACTGTCGACCCCGGCGCCGCGGCCCCGGCCCTGGCGACCCGCGTGGCGCGGATCAATGGCGTGGCGCTTCACGCCGAAGCTGAAATCCTGTCGCTGGAAGCGCTGCGCCAGCGCGCATGTTCCGAACTGCTGCGTCAGGCGGCCATTCGGGGTGGCCTGCTGGCACCCACGGACGTGGCGCCCGGCGACGGCGTGCTCAGCGAAGCCGCCTCGCAGGCCATCGATGCCTGGCTCGAGCGCGAACTGCAGTTGCCCGAGCCGTCCGAGGAGGCCTGCCGCCGCCATCATGCGGCTCACCCGGCCCGCTACCGCACGGGACAGCGCGTGCGGGTGCGGCATGTCCTGTTCGCTGTGACGCCGGGCGTGGACGTGGCGGCACTGCGCAATCGCGCAGAGGCCTGCCTGCTCGATGTCCGCTGCCACGACGGCAAGGCACCTGCGGGCGCGAGCAGCACCGGCTTCGAGCGGGCTGCCCGCGAACTCTCCAACTGCCCGAGCGGGGCTGAAGGCGGCGAGCTCGGGTGGCTGACGCCGGCCGACTGCGCGCCCGAGTTCGCGCGCGAGATCTTCGGTCACGTCGAGATCGGCGTGCTGCCGCGCCTGGTTCACAGCCGCTTCGGCCTGCACGTGGTGGAGGTGCTGGAGCGCGAGGGCGGCGAGCCCCAGTCCTTTGCGTCGGTGCGCGGCGCGGTCGCGATGGCACTGCGCCAGCAGACCTATGTGACGGCGCTGCGGCAGTGCCTTCAGCTGCTGGCCGGACAGGCGAGCGTCGAGGGCGTGGACCTCGATGCGGCGCAGACGCCGCTGGTCCAATAGTCGCAGCAGGCAGTGTGCGATGCCCGACGAACTGCTGCAGCGGCTCAGGCGCTTCCATGACGACTATTTTCCCGGCGTGCAGGATCGGTTCCGGAGCCTGGTGCGCGACGGCCAGCATCCGAACATCCTGTTCATCGGCTGCTCCGACTCGCGCCTCGTCCCGTACCTGCTCACCGGTACCGGGCCCGGCGAGCTGTTCATCGTGCGCAACGTCGGTGCGCTGGTGCCGCCGCACGACGGCTCGGCCGGCTACCACGGAACGGCTGCGGCGATCGAATTTGCCGTGCTTCGCCTCGGCGTCGAGCGCATCGTCGTCTGCGGTCACAGCCATTGCGGCGGCATCCGGGCGCTGTACGAAGAGTCCGTGCCCGAGGCGACCAACCTCGCGGCCTGGCTCGAGCTCGCGCGCGAGGCCGCGCTGCCGGTCCAGGTGACGCCCGAAGCGCTGCGCCGCACCGAGCAGCGCTGCGTCGTGCTGCAGCTGGAACGGCTGATGGGCTACCCGATGGTGCGCGAGCGCGTCGAAGCGGGCCGCCTTGCGCTGCACGGTTGGCACTACGTGATCGAGGAGGGCGAGGTGCATGTCTTCGACCTGCGCAGCGGAGGTTTCGTGCCGGCGTCCGACGCCGATCACAGCGGCACCGGCCCGTTCGACCACGCACCGGTCGACGATGGCAGCGGGACCGGCATCTTCAACGAGATCGACGAAGCGCTGGGACCGGCGCCGCGCCGCGAAACGCAAGTTTGACCTTCGTCAACACCCCGATCGAGGCCTTGCCCTACCGTTCGTGGGTTCCAACAGATGCGGCGTGCATGCGCCCTGCCGCGGCCGCCATGACCATTGACAAGCACCTGCTCCCAGCCCCTGACACGCGCGACGACGCCGATCATCTGATGGGCTTGCTGCGCAACGGCACCCTGAAGCCGCTGCGCCTCGGTGAGCGAACCCTTCTGCCGATCGTCCAGGGCGGCATGGGCGTCGGCGTTTCGGCGCATCGGCTGGCCGGCAGCGTTGCGGCGCTCGGCGCGATGGGCACGATCTCGTCGGTCGATCTGCGCCGCCACCATCCGGACCTGATGGCGCGCACGCGCGACCTGGCGCCGGGGGAGACGGCCACGCGCCAGGCCAAGGAGGACATCGACGCTGCCAATCTCGAGGCGCTGGCGCGCGAGATCCGCGCCGCGCGCGCGCTTTCCCGGGGACGGGGCCTGATCGCCATCAACGTGATGCGCGCGGTCGGCGAGTACGCTCCTTCGGTGACCCGCGCGCTCGAGTGCGGGATCGATGCGGTGGTGGTCGGCGCGGGCCTCCCGCTCGACCTGCCGGAGCTCGCCCAGGACCACCCGGACACGCTGCTGGTGCCCATACTCTCGGATGCGCGCGGCGTGCAGCTTCTGGTGCGCAAATGGGAGCGCAGGAAGCGGCTCCCCGACGCGATCGTCATCGAGCACCCACGCCTGGCCGGCGGCCACCTGGGGGCGGCGAAAATCGCCGACCTGGCCGATCCGCGCTTCGACTTTGAAAACGTGATCCCGCAATCATTGACGTTCCTGCGAACGGCGGGCGTCGAGAAGGAAATTCCGCTGATCGCGGCCGGAGGCATCCGCCGCTTCGAAGACATCGTGCGGGTGCAGGCGCTGGGCGCGGCCGCGGTGCAGCTCGGCACGCCCTTCGCCGTGACGCAGGAGTGCGACGCGCATCCCGAGTTCAAGCGCGTGCTGGCACAGGCGCGCGACGAGGATCTGGTCGAGTTCACCAGCGTCGCCGGTTTGCCGGCACGCGCCGTGGCAACCCGGTGGCTGAAAAGCTATTTGAAGGCCGAAGCCAAGCTGCAGAGCGTGGCGCACGTCAAGCCGCGCTGCACGCTCGCGTTCGACTGCCTGGCGCAATGTGGATTGCGCGACGGGCTGGCAGGCTGGGGCCAGTTCTGCATCGACACCCAATTGGCAGCGGCCCTGCGCGGTGACGTGAAGAAGGGCCTGTTCTTCCGCGGCGTCGGCAAGCTGCCGTTCGGCGACCAGATTCGCAGCGCGCGCGAGCTTCTCGCGCGCCTTCTGACGCCGGCGGAAGCCACGCCTTCATTCGGCGTCCACGCAGGTTGAGCGCAGGCGTGGAGCGCGTTGCAGCCGCGACGTCATTCGATCTGCACCGGCCGGCCCCCGTTGTCGAATGGAACGAAGCCGCCGATAGCGCCGGACTTGACCGAATCGACCATGCGCTGCAACGGCGCTTCGGCCTCTTCGCTGGTCAGGACGCGGCCGCCGATGCCCGAGATGGCGGCAACGAACACGATGTCCCAGGCTTGGCCGAACTGGCGCGACTCGTCGCGCAAGGTGTCGAACGAGCGCAGCTCGTCAGGCGTCTTGTCGACGCACATCAGTGGCGTCAAGGTGCCGCCCTGGCCCGAGTGGAAGCGCTCGCGCTGCGCCGGGGAGGCATCCTCCGGCATGCCGGCTGCAGTGAAGACGAAGAGCAGCCGCTGCGGCTGCGCCTGTTCACGCGCGGCGCGCAGCAGATCGTCGAAGCTCGAGAGGGTGGCGGATGGCCGCGGGTGCATGGGGTTCATGCGGATGCTTCCGAGGAAATGGACTTGTCGGCAGTATCCGGATCTTCGTTGCTCGACACTTGATCCAGGTCAAGCCCGTGCTCGTGGGGGTGTCCGCCTCTCGGTAGCTTGTCATCGGTGTGCGGCTCGCGGTCCGGACCCCAGGAAGTGGCGCCGCACGGCCGCCCGGCTCGTCACAAGAATCCCAGTGCAGGCGCCACGGCCGGCCTTCTCGTCGAGAGGCGCCGGTCGCCGGATTCTTCCACCGGCACGGGAACCAGCACCACGGGAATGGCCGAACTTCGCAGAATGCGTTCTGCATCGCTGCCGATCGTCACTCGCCCACGTCCGCGGCGCCCATGCGAGCCAAGAACAATGAGTTCGGCCGGCCACACCCTCGCTTCGGTCGCGATCGCGTCGCAAAGCGGCGTGACGAGGTCGCCGTACAGAACGCCATCTGCGCGTATGCCTCGAGCCTCGGCCGTTCTCGTCGCGGCATCCAGGATCTGTCGACCGCCATGGCGACATGCGTCCAGCCATGTGTCCGTGTCGGCGAGCCGGCGTGGCAGCGAGAGATCGTCGATCACGTGGACCAGGCGCAGCAGGCCATGCGTGCTCCTTGCGATATCGATGGCCGCGTCCAGCGCCCGGCTGGAGCCCGGGCTGCCGTCGATGGGAACCAGAATTCGTCCGTGCATGGCGATCTCCCTTGCGAGGCAATCAGTGGGGAGGCGAGAACGCCGGTATGGCGCCGCCTGCGAAGGCTTCGAGTGCCAGGCCGAAGCTGCCCGAGTCCTTCAGTGCGCCGACGATCTTCCTGAAAAGCGGTCGGTACGCCTGGTCGGCCTCACGGCCCGCCAGCGCGTCACGGTTCGTCAGGAACGCCGCGTCGAGTTCGGCCCATTCGTCGGCGCTGAGCACCGCCTGGGCCAGCGGCAGGATCTCGGTTTCCTCGACGCGCATGTGATCGAGATAGAAGTCGGTGTATTGCTTCATCAAGGCCTCGAAATGGCGCCGCCGGGCTTCTCCCTGGTCCGTCTCGCTCATGATCCGGAATCCGACCAGCGCGTGTTCGAGCTCGCGGATGGCCTTCTCGCCACGTGCATGGTCGCGGTCGAGGCGGTCGAGCACCGCGTCGGTGTGCGCATCGCGCCCGCGCAGCCTCGGGAAAAGCAGCCTGCTTTCCTTGGGATGGTGCAGCTTCTCCGGGAACTCGTCGACGTAGAACAGCATGGCCTGCAGCGCATCGAAGTCGGGCAAGGTGTTTCGCCGCCGATGCTCGCCCAGCAGCAGGGTGATCGCGCGCAGCATGGCCGACAGCGCCCGATGTTCCTGGCAGATGATGTTCAGGCTGGGGTGTGTCATGGCCCGATCCTTCTTGGGCAGCTCTGTTGCCCCCTGCGGAGGCGGCTGCCCGCCGCCGTTCGGCGCGCCATGCCGCGACTGATAGCCATACCAGAGGCTGCCGGCCATGCGATGCGCGAGCTCGTCGGCGCGCTGCCGCAGCGCAGCGTTCTCCAGTGCCTGGGTGGTCTCGCGGAAGAGGGCGAGCCAGCGATGGAACAGCGCGGCCGTGAGCCCCGGCAATGCCGCATGCCTGGGAATGGGCGCACCCTTGTAGCGAGCCGTGCCTCTGAGGGCAGACGACCAGAAGTCGACCAGCTTGGCCAGGTGAGACTCCCAGTCGGCGACGTGCGATTCGAAGATCGGGGCCAGCACCGGGTCCTTGCGCACCTTTGAATAGAAGGCATGGACCAGGCCCACGACCTCCTCTTCCGTGCAAAGGTCAGGGTCCGGCATGAGAGAACTCGCAAGCCGCGCGCCGGTGACCTCTTTCTCCGCGACCATCCCGCATCTCCTTGTGTCTCCTGGCGTTCCGATCGGAACTGCAATGCAAGCCTAACGCGGGTGGGTCGCCGCTTCCTTGATTTGAAGCAAGCTCTTTGCGCTTGGCCGTGGCGGGTGTGCCTTCGTGCCACGGCCCGTGACGGCCCGGCTGCTCAAACGTGGAGCAGTGCAGCGGGAAAACCCGCGGCTCGCCGGTTCAATCGAAGGGCTGGGCAGCCGTCCGGCCCCGCTGGCCGCGTGGCACGGACATTGCCATCGAGAAGCGTGGAAGACGCGGCCGTCAGGACGTGTCCGACCCGCGTTTTTCAACCCCCCGAGGAGACGACCCCATGCAACTGAAGCTCTTGACCGTTCTCATCTCCGCCGGCCTGGCCGCCTCCGCGGCCCATGCCGTCGTGACCGACAAGATGATCGAGAACGAAGCCACCGCCACCGGCAACATCCTGACCTGGGGATTGAACACCCAGGGTCAGCGCTACTCGCCGCTCAAGCAGGTCAACACGGCCACCATCGGCAAGCTGGCGCCGGTGTGGGCCTTTTCCTTCGGCGGCGAGAAGCAGCGCGGACAGGAATCCCAGCCGGTCATCCACAACGGCAAGATGTTCGTCACCGCCTCCTACTCCCGCCTGTTCGCACTCGATGCCACGACCGGTCGCAAGCTGTGGAAGTACGAGCACCGCCTGCCCGAGGGCATCATGCCCTGCTGCGACGTGGTCAACCGCGGTGCCGCGCTGTACGGCAACCTGGTGATCTTCGCCACGCTGGATGCGCAGCTCGTGGCGCTCGACCAGAACACCGGCGACGTGGTGTGGAAGGAGAAGATCGACGACTACAAGGCCGGCTATTCGGCCACCGCGGCGCCCATCATCGCCAACGGGCTGATCCTCACCGGCGTGTCCGGCGGCGAGTTCGGCGTGGTCGGCCGCGTGGAGGCGCGCGATGCCAAGACCGGGCGGCTGGTGTGGATGCGTCCCACCGTCGAAGGCCACATGGGCTACACCTACGACCCCGACGGCACTGCCAAGGAGAGCGGCGTCTCGGGCACTGCCAACCAGAGCTGGCCGGGCGACCTGTGGAAGACCGGCGGCGCCGCCACCTGGCTCGGCGGCACCTATGACGCCAAGACGGGGCTGGCCTACTTCGGCACCGGCAACCCCGCTCCCTGGAACAGCCACCTGCGCGAGGGTGACAACCTGTTCTCCTGCTCGACCGTGGCCATCGACGTGAAGACCGGCCAGATCAAGTGGCACTACCAAAACACGCCCAACGACAGCTGGGACTTCGACGGCGTGAACGAGTTCGTGACCTTCGACATGGATGGCAAGCGCGTCGGCGGCAAGGCGGACCGCAACGGCTTCTTCTACGTGAACGACGCGGCCACCGGCAAGCTGATCAACGCCTTTCCGTTCGTCAAGAAGATCACCTGGGCCAGCAGCATCGACCTGAAGAGCGGCCGCCCCAACTTCATCGCCGAGAACCGTCCCGGCGATCCCACGGCCACGACCGACGGCAAGAAGGGCAGCGCGGTCTTTGCCGCGCCGGGCTTCCTCGGCGGCAAGAACCAGATGCCGATGGCGTACAGCCCCGACACGAAGATGTTCTACGTGCCCGCCAACGAGTGGGGCATGGAGATCTGGAACGAACCGGTGGCCTACAAGAAGGGCGCAGCCTACCTCGGTGCCGGCTTCACCATCAAGCCGCTCAACGAGGACTACATCGGCACCCTGCGCGCGATCGATCCGAAGACCGGGAAGATCGCCTGGGAGGTCAAGAACAACGCGCCCCTGTGGGGCGGCGTGCTGACCACCGGCGGCAACCTGGTGTTCTGGGGCACGCCCGAAGGCTTCCTGAAGGCGGCCGATGCCAAGACCGGCAAGGTGGTGTGGGAGTTCCAGACCGGCTCCGGCGTGGTGGCGCCGCCCGTGACCTGGCAGCAGGACGGCGAGCAGTACGTGAGCGTGGTCTCCGGCTGGGGCGGCGCGGTGCCGCTGTGGGGCGGCGAGGTGGCCAAGAAGGTCAACTTCCTCGAACAGGGCGGCATGGTGTGGGTGTTCAAGATCCCCAAGGCCGGCGACGGCAAGGGCAGCACCCGCACCGCCAAGGCGAACTGACAGAGGCACGCATCCAACCAAGACCGGAGAACCCCACATGAAAGACACCACGCGCCGCATCTTCATCATCCGCACCGTGGCCGGCGCCGGCGCCGTCCTCGCGCTTCCCGAACTCGCGCGGGCCGCCCCCGCGCGGGTGGAGGAGAGCGACGAGACCGCAAAGGCCCTGGGCTACGTGCACGACACCGCCAAGGTCGACAAGAAGCGCTTTCCCAAGCACAGCCCGACGCAGCGCTGCACCAACTGCTCGTTCTTCCAGGGCAGTGCCACCGACGAATGGGGCGGCTGCGCCATGTTCGGGCGCAAGCAGATCGCGGGCCCGGGCTGGTGCAACGCCTGGGCCGCCAAGCCCGTCTGAAGGCGGCGGCGCGGAATTGCCGCGCTGCCGTTGCCGTGGCGCCCTGCATCGGCGTCACGGCGATGGCGCAGGACGTCGCGAACCAGCGGTTCAAAAGCTGAGCGCGCAGACTCCCTCGATCGCGCGGGTCAGGACGCCGCCGGCGCCAGGCCCAGCCGCTCCACGACGCGCCGCTCCGCGGCAAAGGCCTCGCGCATGCTGCGGCCGTAGTCGGCGCTGTCCAGGTACGCGATCTCCTGGTCGTAGCGGGCCAGCTCCGCGATGTGCGCGGGATCGAAGAGCGCGGCCTTGAACGCGTCGTGCAGCGTCTGCGCCACCGCGGATGGGAGGCCGCGCGGGCCGGCCAGGCCGTAGGGCGAAGTGGCGACGATGCCGTGCCCCAGTTCGCGCAGGGTCGGCACCTCGGGCCAGCGCCGGGTGCGTGCGGCGCCGAAGGTGGCGAGCAGGCGCAGCCGGCCGGCGTCGACGTAGGGCGCGAAGCCATTCGAGTTGATGCCGGCCAGGACCTGTTCCGAGGCCACCGCCACCATCTGCTCGGCGCTGCCCTTGTAGGGGACGTGGATGTAGCTCAGGCCATGCCGCGCGAACCATTCGTCGAGCACCACGTGCGGCGTGGTGCCGATGCCGTTGGTGGCGATGCTCAGGCGGCCCGGATGGGCGGCCGCGTACTTCAGCAGATCGTCCACGCTGTGCCAGCGGCTCGACACGGGCACCACCAGGCCGAAGGTCACGCCGCTGACCTGCAGGATGGGCGTGGTGTCGCGGATCGGGTCCCAGGCCACCTTGTGCGTGTACGGCGCGCGGAACACCGGCTGCGGCATCTGCGCGAGCGTGTGGCCGTCGGGTGCCGCCTGCTGCAGCACCGGCATCGCCAGCGTTCCGCCGGCGCCCCCGCGGTTCTCGATCACCACCTTCTGGCCCAGCCGCCGGCCCGCCAGTTCGGCCAGCAGGCGCAGCGTGAGGTCCGTGGCGCCGCCCGCGGGCCAGGGCACCCACAGCGTGATGGGGCGCTGCGGCAACCAGGCGGCGCCGGCCGGCTGCGAAGCAAGAACGCGCGGTGCGGCGATCGCCGACGCCGTCGCGAGCAGCAGACTGCGCCGCGTCGTCATGGCTGGCCCCTCTGCGCCAGCTTGCCGAAGCCGCGCTGCGGGTCATAGCCCAGGCAGGCCAGCAGGAAGCACAGCGCGAGCGCGCCCAGCACGACCAGCGGCGCGATGCCGGGGTCCTTGCCGTGGAGCGCGAAGCGGATCCATTCGACCGCATGGGTGAAGGGGTTGAGCTGGGCCACGCGCCAGACCCAGACGGCGCCGGATTCCTCCAGCTTCCACAGCGGATAGAGCGCGGTCGAGAGAAAGTACATCGGGAAGATGACGAAGTTCATCGCGCCGGCGAAGTTCTCCAGCTGACGCACGTACACGGACAGCAGCAGGCCCAGCGCGGCCAGCATCAGCGCAGCGGCCAGCGTGGCCGCCAGCGCATGCAGCAGCGATGCCGGCGCGAGCGGCAGCGTGGTGCCCAGCAGTGCGGCCACGCCGAGGAAGGCAAGCACCTGCAGCAGGCTCAGCAGCGCCGCCGAAAGGAGCTTGGCGGCCAGCAGCCACCAGCGCGGCAGCGGTGCGGTGAGGAGCAGCCGCATCTGCCCCATCTCGCGGTCGTAGACCATGGCGAGCGAGGACTGCATGCCGTTGAACAGCAGCACCATGCCGATGAGTCCCGGCGCGATGTAGAGGTCGTAGGGAATGTAGGTGTCGTAGGGCTCGGCGATGGCCATGCCGAACACATTGCGGAAGCCGGCGGCGAACACCGCCAGCCACAGCACCGGCCGGACCAGCGCCGAGAGCAGCCGGGTGCGCTGATGCACGAAGCGCAGCAGTTCACGCTGCACGATGGCGCGCAGGGCCAGGAGCGCATGCGCCGCGGGGCCGCTCCCAAGCCCCCCGGCACCGCATCCGGACGCAGTGGTAGGCCCGTGGGCCGCGGCGCTGCTGCGGGGCGGTTCGGCCATCAAGGCGCTCCGTTGCAGGCCGATTCGGCCGCGTCGGTGCCCAGCGTGTCGAGCACGTTCTTCGGATGCATCACGCCTTCGACCGGCGCGCTGCCGATCACGGCCACGCCATCGGTCAGCAGCAAGGGCTGCCGCAGCTGCCGGTCCCACGCGCGAAAGCTCAGGCGCACGCCCTTGAAGCCGTCGAGCGTGAAGCCGGCATGGCCCAGCGCCTTCAGCATCTGCGCGGCACCCGGCGCCGCGGGCCGCTCCAGCGCTGCCTGCAGCAGCGCCTTGGCGGCTACGTAGGCGGCCCAGTCGAAGCTGGTCATCGGCCGCCCGGCCGCGCGCTGGAAGCGCCGCTCCAGCTGCGGCGCGCCGTAGCGGTCGAAGCGCGGCGCCCAGGCCTCGGCGACCAGCCCGGCGTCGCCCACCACCGGCCGGGGCAAGGCGGTGCGATACGGCAGGCTGCGCGCGAACTCGCCGTCGCCGTCGACCACCCACACTGCGTCGTACTCGCCGCCGACGCCGGGGCCGGTCAGCAGCAGCGGGTTGGCGAGATCGCGCTCGCGCGGATCGCCCGAGCGCTTGAAAGGCTTGAGCGCCATCACCTTGATGCCGTAGCGCTTGAGCGCCGCCTGCGTCTGTGCGAGCCGCGTGGCGTCCCCGGTGCTGCCGCCGTGCAGCAGCAGCACCCGCGTCCAGCGGCGCGCCAGCAGCGCCTGCGCGATCGCGTCCGCGCGCATGCGCTCGGTGGGCAGGGTGTGGAAGAGGTTGGGGCGGCAGCCCTGCTGGCGCGGTGCGTCGGCGCTCTCCCCGGCGTTGAGCACCGGCAAGCCGGTGGCGGAAGCCGCGACCGCGATCCAGGCGGCCGGCAGGTCGAGCACGGCGCCGCCGGCACCGGCCTTTTCGAGCTGGCGCAACTGGGCGCCGGCCTCCTCGGCGCTGCGCACGTCGCGCACCTCGAGCCGCACCTGCAGCCCGGCGTGGTCGAGCTCGAATCGGCTTTCCGACACGGCCAGCGCCACGGCTTCATGCAACGGGCCGCCGGGATGGCCCGGGTAGGCCAGCGCCACGCGCCGCGCGTCGAGGCGCTCGTCGTCGGCGCGCTGCACGATGCCCAGGGTCAGGGTTGCGGCCGAGGCGCCGAACGCCAGCGCCGCCAGGGCGAACGACGCGGCGCAGCGGGCGATGTGCCGCTCAGTCATCGATCACCACCGTGTGCGGCACGCGGCCGACGGCCAGCGTCTTCAGCGGCTTCGCGCTGGCCGTGTCGATCACCGTCATGTCGTCGGACAGCCCGTTGAGCACGAACAGGCGCGCGCCATCGCGGCTGGGCGCCAGGTTCCAGGCGCGCTTGCCCACCAGCACCAGCTGCGTGGTCCGGCGGGTGGCCACGTCGACGAAGGCCACGTGGTTCGCGCGGCCCAGGCCCACGTACATCGTCCTGCCGTCGGGCGACAGCGAAAGTCCGACCGGCGTGATGTCGTCGGCCCGCATGCCCTTGAGCTCGAAGGGAATGGTGGCTTCCACCGCCAGCGTGCGCAGCGAGATCACGCTGACGCTGCTGCCGAGCTCGTTGCTCACCCACAGCTCGCTGCCGTCGGCCGAGAAGGCCATCCGGCGCGGGCGCTTGCCCACCGCGATGTTCTTGACCACCTGGAGCGTGGCCGCGTCGACCACATGGACCATGTTGGCGACTTCGGAAGCGACATACACGCGCTTGCCGTCCGCCGAGACCTTCACCCCCTCGGGCTCCTTGCCGAGCGGCACGCTGCGCACCAGTTTTTTTGCCACCAGGTCGAAGACGTTGAGCGCGCCGTCCTCCTCGGCCGAGACATAGGCGGTGCGGCCGTCGGGCGAGAGATCGAAGACCTCGGGATCCTCGCCCAGCGGCAGCCTGCCGAGCGAGCGCCGGCTGTCCAGGTCGATGAGGTCGGCGCGGCCCGAGTCGCTGCAGGCCACCATCAGCCGACGGCCGTTCGGCAGGCGCTGCATGTGGCGCGGGCGCTTGCAGGTCGGGATGCTGCCCACCACGGTCAGCGTCTTCAGGTCGACCAGGGTGATCGCATGGTCCTTCTCGCTGGAGATGTAGGCGATGCCGCTGTCGTCCGCCCGCGCAGGGACGGCGCCCAGCAGGGCTGCGAGCGCGAAGATCGGGAGCAGGTGGCGTGATCTCATGGCGGGGCCTCAGCGTGTGGCATGGAGAAAGGCGTCTTCGAGCGTCGGGCCGCCGAGCGCGGCGGTCACTTCATCCGGCGTGCCGCCGGCCAGCAGCTCGCCGCGGTGGAGCACCAGCACCTGGTCCGCCGCCTCGGCCTCGGACACGAGGTGGGTGGCCCACAGCACGGCCGCGCCGCGCTGGCGCACCTCCTGCCGCAGGCCCTCGACCAGCTCGCGGCGCGACTTCGGGTCCAGCCCGGCGGTGGCCTCGTCCATCAGCAGGAGGCCGGGCCGGTGCAGCAGCGCGCGCGCCAGCTCCACCTTGCGCCGGGTGCCGCCCGAGAGC
>DATFFA010000048.1:0-34277 GCA_035250605.1 Variovorax sp.
TGGCACGGCTGCCCGCGCTGCTGGGCGCCGCCGGCCGCGACGATGTCCGTGTCATCGCTGCGCCCTGCATCGGCCGCTGCGAGCAGGCGCCCGCCGCGGCGGTGCACCAGCGCGCCGTGCCGATGGCCGACGCGGACAAGATCCTGCAGGCGCTCGAATCGGTGCCGGCGCCGCGCGAGACCGGGCATTTCCTGCCCGCGGCCTTCACCGAGAAAAGCGTGACGCCGCCGCTCGATGCGGTGCAGGCGCTGCCGGCCTTCACCGACTACGCCACCTACCGCGCCAACGGGGGCTATGCGCTCGCGGCTGCGCTGGTCAACGGCGAGCGGGACGCCGAGGCCGTGCTCCAGGCGATGGAAGACTCCGGCCTGCGCGGACTCGGCGGGGCCGGCTTTCCGGCCGGGCGCAAGTGGCGCATCGTGCGCGAGCAGCCGGCGCCGCGTCTGATGGCGGTGAACATCGACGAGGGCGAGCCCGGCACCTTCAAGGACCGCGTCTACCTGGAGCGCGATCCGCACCGCTTCCTCGAGGGCGTGCTGGTCGCAGCGCAGGTGGTGGGCACGCAGGCCTGCTACATCTACCTGCGCGACGAATACCACGATTGCCGCGCACTGCTGGAGGCCGAGCTCGCGAAACTTCAGGCCGATCCGCCCTGCGAGCTGCCGCGCATCGAGCTGCGGCGCGGCGCCGGCGCCTATATCTGCGGCGAGGAGTCCGCGATGATCGAGAGCATCGAGGGCAAGCGCGGCGAACCCCGCATGCGCCCGCCCTACATCGCGCAGGTGGGCCTGTTCGGCCGGCCCACGCTGGAGCACAACTTCGAGACCCTCTACTGGGTGCGCGACATCGTCGAGAAGGGCCCCCAGTGGTTCAGCGGCTTCGGCCGCCGCGGGCGCAAGGGGCTGCGCAGCTTCAGCGTGAGCGGGCGGGTGAAGCAGCCCGGCGTCAAGCTCGCGCCCGCGGGCATCACGGTTCGGGAACTGATCGACGAGTATTGCGGCGGCATGCTGGACGGCCACGAGCTCTACGCCTACCTGCCCGGCGGTGCGTCGGGCGGCATCCTGCCGGCCCGCATGGGCGACATCCCGCTGGATTTCGACACCCTGCAGCCGCACGGCTGCTTCATCGGCTCGGCCGCCGTCATCGTGCTGAGCCAGCATGACCGGGCGCGCGACGCGGCGCGCAACGTGATGCGCTTCTTCGAGCACGAGAGCTGCGGCCAGTGCACGCCCTGCCGCGTCGGCACCGCCAAGGCGGCGGCGCTGATGGAGGCGCCGGTGTGGGACCAGGCCACGCTGGAAGACCTGGCGCAGGTCATGGGCGATGCCTCGATCTGCGGATTGGGGCAGGCGGCGCCGAATCCGATTCGCTGCGTGCAGAAGTACTTTCCCGGGGAGATCGCATGAACGCGCCGGCCAAACTTGCCGAACTGATGCCGCAGACCGTGGAGTTCAAGCTCGACGGGCGTGCGGTGCAGGCCTTCGAGGGGGAGAGCATCCTTCAGGCTGCGCAGCGGCACGGGGTGGAGATCCCGCGGCTTTGCTACAAGGAAGGGCTGCGGGCGGATGGCAATTGCCGCTCCTGCGTGGTCGAGGTGAAGGGGGAGCGCGTGCTGGCGCCGAGCTGCTGCCGCAACGTGACCGCCGGGATGGAGGTGCAGGCCACCAGCGAGCGGGCGTTGAAGAGCCAGCGGATGGTGGTGGAAATGCTGCTGTCGGACATGCCGGACGAAGGCTACAAGTGGAACGATGCGGATGTTGCGGAGGGGGAGGGTCGGGGTGGGGGCACGCTCCCGCCGGTCGGCCAGCACGGCGAACTCAGTGATTGGGCCGAGCGTCTTCAGGTGAAGGTCCGCCCCGCCCTCCAGGCCCTGCGCCGCGAGCAACCGCAGCCCGACCTTTCCCACCCCGCCATGGCCGTCAACCTCGACGCCTGCATCCAGTGCAACCGCTGCGTGCGCGCCTGCCGCGAGGAGCAGGTCAACGACGTCATCGGCTACGCCCTGCGCGGCGCCGGCTCGAAGATCGTCTTCGACCTCGACGACGCCATGGGCGACAGCACCTGCGTGGCCTGCGGCGAATGCGTGCAGGCCTGCCCCACCGGCGCGCTCATGCCCAAGAGCCACATCGGCTCGCAGCGGGTCGACCGCAAGGTCGATTCGGTCTGCCCCTTCTGCGGCGTGGGCTGCCTGATCACCTACAACATCAAGGATGATCCTTCGACCGGCTCAGGACAGGCCCGGATCGTCAGCGTCGACGGCCGCGACGGCCCGGCCAATCATGGCCGGCTGTGCGTCAAGGGCCGCTTCGGCTTCGACTATGCGCACCATCCGCAGCGCCTGACCGTGCCGCTGATCCGCAAGCCCGGCGTGCCCAAGGACTTCAGCGATGCGCCGCGGCCCGGCGACTGGCAAGACGCGTTCCGCGAGGCCACCTGGGAAGAAGCGCTCGCCCTCGCGGCCGGCAAGCTCAAGGACCTGCGCGACACGCACGGCAACAAGGCCCTGGCCGGCTTCGGTTCCGCCAAGGGCAGCAACGAGGAGGCCTACCTGTTCCAGAAGCTGGTGCGCATCGGCTTCGGCAGCAACAACGTCGACCACTGCACGCGGCTGTGCCATGCCTCCAGCGTGGCGGCGCTGCTCGAAGGCGTGGGCTCGGGCGCGGTGAGCAACCAGGTCAACGACGTGGAGCATGCGGAGCTGATCTTCGTCATCGGCTCCAACCCCACCGCCAACCATCCGGTGGCCGCCACCTGGATGAAGAACGCCGCCAAGCGCGGCGCGAAGATCGTGCTGGCCGACCCGCGCGTCACCGACATCGGCCGGCACGCCTGGCGCACCCTGCAGTTCAAGGCCGACACCGACGTGGCCATGCTCAACGCGCTGATCCACGCGGTGATCGACGAGGGCCTGGTCGACGAAGCCTTCGTGCGCGATCGCGCCAGCAACTTCGAGGCCCTGCGCGAGAACGTCAAGGGCTACAGCCCCGAGGCCATGGCGCCGATCTGCGGCATCCCGGCCGAGACGCTGCGCGAGGTGGCGCGGGCCTTCGCCACCGCGAAGGGCGCGATGGTGCTGTGGGGCATGGGCATCAGCCAGCATGTGCACGGCACCGACAACGCGCGCTGCCTGATCGCGCTGGTCACCGTCACCGGCCAGATCGGCAAGCCCGGTTCGGGCCTGCATCCGCTACGCGGCCAGAACAACGTGCAGGGCGCGAGCGATGCGGGGCTGATTCCGATGATGTTCCCCAACTACCAGCGGGTGGACGAACCGGGCGCGCACGCGTGGTTCGAGAACTTCTGGGGCGTGCCGCTCGACGACAAGCCCGGCTACACGGTGGTCGAGATCATGCACAAGGCGCTGGCGCCGCAGGACGATCCGCACAAGATCCGCGGCATGTACATCATGGGCGAGAACCCGGCCATGAGCGACCCGGACCTCAACCATGCGCGCCATGCGCTCGCGAGCCTGGAGCACCTGGTCGTGCAGGACATCTTCATGACCGAGACCGCGTGGCTGGCCGACGTGGTGCTGCCTGCCAGCGCCTGGCCCGAGAAGACCGGAACGGTGAGCAACACCGACCGCATGGTGCAACTGGGCAGGCGCGCCCTCGACCCGCCGGGTGCGGCGAAGCCAGACCTCTGGATCATCCAGCAGATCGCGCAGCGCATGGGCTTGAGGTGGAACTACGAAGGCGAGGAATGCGGCGTGGCGGCCGTCTATGAAGAGATGCGCCAGGCCATGCATGCCGCGATCAGCGGCATCAGCTGGGAGCGGCTGCAGCGCGAGTCCAGCGTGACCTACCCCTGCCTGACCGACGAGGACCCGGGCCAGCCGACCGTCTTCATCGACCACTTTCCCACCGCGGACGGCCGCGTGAAGCTGGTGCCGGCGGACATCATCCCGGCCGACGAGCGGCCCGATGCGCAGTACCCCTTCGTGCTGATCACCGGCCGCCAGCTCGAGCACTGGCACACCGGCAGCATGACGCGGCGCGCCACGGTGCTCGATGCGCTGGAGCCCATGGCCACCGCCTCGATGAACCAGGGCGACCTCGATGCGCTGGGTCTGCAGGCCGGCGACGTGATCACCATCCGCTCGCGCCGCGGCGAAGTCGCGATCCACGTGCGGCGCGACGACGGCACGCCGAACGGCACGGTCTTCGTGCCTTTCGCCTACTACGAGGCCGCCGCCAACCTGATGACCAATGCCGCGCTCGATCCGATGGGCAAGATCCCCGAGTTCAAGTACTGCGCGGTGCAGGTGCTGCCGGGCGGCGAGCCGGTGGCCGCCGCGGGCTACGGGACCGGGGCGGTCGAAAGAACGGAAACGCCGGCGGTGCTGTGAAAAGCGGCGTGCTGCTGTGACATTTTTGGCGTATCGAGCGTCTTTCTGACGCTGCTTGTCGCGCCGCGGCATGCGTGCCATGCGCGCTTCGGTGGGCGTCGACCATGGCGGCCGCGGTGGCATGTATGTTGCTGGGAGTAACTTATCCAGCATAACCATGCCAAGCCCAACGTGCACCAGCCCGAAAACGACGACGACACCGTTTCATTGAACCGCCGCATCTTTTGCGTGGGCGCAGCCAGCTTCGCCGCGCTGGGGACCGCGGCCTGCGGCGATGGGGGTGGGAGCGGGGGATTCGGCGTGAGCGCCGGCGCCACGGCCGCGCAGAACACGACGGCGGCCCCATCGACCTCGACGGCCGGAACCACCGCAACCGAAGCGAACGGGACCACCGGAGCCACCGAAGCCACGGCCACCAACAGTTCCGAGCCCCTCGCAGAGGCGCGCAAGTTCGTCCACCCCGGCCTGCTGCACACCGACGCCGATTTCGAACGCATGCGAACCAAGGTGGCGGCCGGCGCCCAGCCCTGGCTCAGCGGCTGGAACGCGCTCACCGCCAGCAGCCGTGCCCAGCTGGGCCGCGCGCCCGTGCCGCTGGCCACCGTGGTGCGCGGCGGCGACGGCGAGAACCACCGCACGATGGTCGAGGACATGGAGCGCGCCTACCAGTTCGCGCTGCGCTGGAAGGTCTCCGGCAACACCGCTTATGCGGACCTGGCTGTGCAGTACCTGGATGCCTGGTCGTCGACGATGACCACGCTCACCGGCAATGCCGACCGCTTCCTTGCCGCAGGCATCTACGGCTACCAATGGGCCAATGCGGCCGAGATGATGCGCGGCTACGCGGGCTGGACGGCCGAAGGCGTGGCGCGCTTCCAGAAGCTGCTGCTGGAGGTGTTCTATCCGCTGTGCCACAGCTTCCTGCTCGACCACAACGGCGCGAACATCACCAATTACTGGGCCAACTGGGATCTCTGCAACATCTGCGGCATCCTGGCCATCGGCGTCTTCTGCGATCGCAAGGATCTCTACGACGAGGCCATCGCCTACTACAAGACCGGCCGCGGCAATGGCGCCGCGGCGCATAACGTCTACATGCTCCATCCGGGCTATCTGGGCCAGTGGCAGGAAAGCGGCCGGGACCAGGGCCACGCCACGCTCGGCATGGCCCTGACCGGACTGCTGTGCGAGATGGCGTGGAACCAGGGCGAAGATCTGTACGGATACTGGAACAACCGCTTCCTGGCCGGCGCCGAGTACGTGGCCAAGTCGAACCTGCAGGACGGCAACGGCCAGTACTACTCGCCGCCCTTCTCGACCTACGTCAACCGCCAGGGCAGCTTCACCGTGGTGTCGACGGCTGGGCAGCCCAACCTGCGCCCGGCCTGGGAGTCCATCTACAACCACTATGTCAATCGCAAGGGCCTGGCAGCGCCCTGGGTGGCCGCCATCGCCGCCCAGATCCGCCCGGAGCGCAGCGAGTGGGGCGGCGACCAGCCGAGCTTCGGCACGCTGACCTACAGCCGTGACCCCGCAGCGGCGGGCACGCCGCCGAGCGGCCTCAGCGCCCATGTCACCGCCGGCCAGGTGCTGATGTCGTGGTGGGGCAGCGCGGGTGCGACGAGCTACAAGGTCAAGCGCGGCAGCTCGGCGAACGGGCCTTTCGCCACCGTCGCCAGCGTCGCCGACCCCCGCACCTGCACCGACACGCCGGGCCACGGCGTCTGGTACTACGTCGTCACGGCGGTGAGCGCCGGCGGCGAAAGCAGCGTATCCAACGTGGCGCGTGCAGCCCTGCCGACCGAGCTGCGCGTGCAGTTGCCGCTGAACGCGGCCAGCGGAAGCACGGCCATCGATGTCAGCGGCAATGCCCGGCACGGCAGTTTGAAGGCAGGCGCAAGCTGGGGCGCAGGCCGCAGCAGCGGCAACGCACTGGCGCTCGACGGCAGCAGCGGCCACCTCGCGCTGCCCACCGGCGTGCTCTCCGACCTCGGCGACTTCACCATCGCGCTGTGGGTCTACTGGAACACCGCCGCCACCAACACGCGCGTGTTCGACTTCGGCTCCAGCGACATCGCCTACCTCGCCCTGCTGCCGCGCGACACTGGCGGCGCGATGCGCTTCACCGTCACCGGCACCACCTGGTACGGCGAGCAGAACATCGTGGCGCCCGCCTTGCCCACCGGGCGCTGGGTGCATCTCGCCGTGACGCTGTCCGGCACCACCGGCACGCTGTACGTCGACGGCGTGGCCGCCGGCAGCAACAACGCGATCGTGCTCGCGCCCTGGCAGCTCGGCGACACCACGCAGAACTGGCTCGGCCGCTCGCAGTACGGCGCCGACCCCTGCTTCAACGGGCGCATGCAGGACCTGCGCATCCACAGCGGCGCATTGAGCGCCGCAGAAATCGCGGTGCTCGCCGCCTGAGCCGCGAGCGGCGCGCGCCAACTTCTTCACGCGGGTACGAACCAAGACCGAAGTAGGGGGTTTTGATGCTTCTGTTTGCAGGCATCGAGATCGCGCCCGGCCATTAAGCTCCTTGGCAGTTGAACGAATAACAGGAGCAAAGGATGCCCAGACTCATCGTCCTGGCCCGCCACAGCAGCGTGCGTCAGGTCAATATCGCCGGCCCGTCCGCGACCATCGGGCGCGCCGCCGGCAACCACGTGTGCATCGACAGCGACACGGTGAGCCGCCAGCACGCGCTCATCGAATGGACGGGCGACCGCTACCTGCTCGCCGACCTCGGCAGCCGCAACGGGACCTACCTCAACGACGAGCGGGTGATCGGCACCCGGCCGCTCGGCAACGGCGATGCGATCACGATCGGCGATTGCCAGCTGCGCTTTCTCTACAGCACCACCATGCTGCCGCCGGCCGAGGCGCTGCGGCTGGTGACCATGCCGGGCGACCTGCACAAGCTCGATGCGGAGCCGCGCCGGACCTGGGTGCGCCCGCGCAAGCGCGAGTCCTTGTCCCTGCTGCCCTGAATGGGCGGCCTCCCGACGGCCAATAGCCGCAGCGGCGTGTCCACGCGGCGGTTGAGCTATCGTCAGGCGCATGAATCCGCCCACCAGCCCTGCCGATGACGGCACGCGCCCCTCGCTCGACGTCGCCGTCGTGATGCGGCGCGAGCGATTGCACGGGCCCTCCAGCCATTGGCAGCCCTGGCGCTGGATGCTCGAGGGGGTCATGCCCGACGAGCCGGGCTTCGGCAGCGTCCCCCGGCTGCTGCAGCAAGACGACGAGGTGCAGCGCTGGCTGCATCCGGGCTTCAAGGTCGAATTGTTTCGCGATGACACCGACGGTTACCGGCTCAACGCGACAACGCCGGCGCCCGGCTGGTTCGTGCTCTGGCGCCTCGAAGAAGAGGCCACGGTGGCCGCGGAGCCGATCGCCCGGCCGGTGGTGGTGACGCTGAGCTACAGCGAGGCGGGCCGCTGGCTCGATGCGCAGGAGACGGTCGAGCAAGTGCCGGCGCCGCCCGAAGTGGTGGAGTGGCTGCGCACCTGGGTCGACGAGCACCACGAGGCCGAGCCCAGGCGGCGGCAGCGGCCGCAGAGCTTCAAGCCGCTGGTGGATCGTTTCGGCAATGCGGCGAGCGTGTCCACGGAGAAGAAGCGCGGGCGGGGGGCGGGCGATGTCTGAGGGCTTCTTCGAGCGGTGGTCGCGGCGCAAGCAGCAGGTGAAGGAAGGGGAGGCGGTGCCGGAGGAGCCGGTCGTGCCGGTGAAGGCGCGTGCGGAGCCTGTGCCCGTTGCCGAGGCTGCGCCCGCTGCGGAGGCTGCGCACCTCCACCCCAACCCTCCCTCGGAGGGAGAAGGGGAGGGGGAACTGCCGCCGGCACCGACCTTGACCGATGCACAGGCGCTCACGCCCGAATCCGACTTCAAGCCTTTTCTTGCCGGCAACGTCGCGCCCGAGGTCAAGAACGCCGCCCTCAGGAAGCTGTTCGCCGACCCGCACTTCAACGTCATGGATGGTCTGGACACTTACATCGACGACTATTCCGTTTCGACCCCGGTGCCCGAGAGCGTGCTGCGCCAGATGGCCAGCGCGAAATTCATGAAGCTGTTCGACGAGCAGCCTGACAAAGACCCTGAGAACAACGCAAGCGCGGACGTGGCAGAGTCGGTCTCCACGGACCCCGTTCCCAGCCAACCGGTTGCCACCGATGCGCAGCCGGCCAGCCAAGAAACCGATGACCACCACGCTGATCTGCGACTGCAACAAGACGATGCCACTCGAGCCGAAGACCCTCGGCGCGGCCCTGGCTGAGACACTGCCCCTCCACTCCACCCTGTGCCGCCGCGAGGCGCCGGCCTTCCAGCGTGCGATCCAGTCCGGCGACGAGGTGATCGTGGCCTGCACGCAGGAGAAGCGCCTGTTCGGCGAGCTCGCACAGCAGACGCCCGGGGCCGAGTCGCCGATCCGCTTCGTCAACATCCGCGAGACCGGCGGCTGGAGCCGCGATGCGGCGAGCGCCAGCCCGAAGATCGCCGCGCTGCTCGCGCAGGCCCGCCTGCCCGAGCCCGAGCCGGTCGGCATCGTGAGCTACAAGAGCCAGGGCCGGCTGCTGGTCGTCGGCGCGCTCGACGAGGCCGAGCGCGTGGCGGCGCTGCTGGCCGACACGCTGGAAGTCACGATCTTCTCGCGCGGCCCCGGCAGCGCGGGCGGTGCGCAGGAGCGCCGCTGGCCGGTGGTCGCCGGCCGCATCGATGCGCTCGCCGGCTGGCTCGGCGCCTTCCAGCTGCGCTGGACGCGCGACAACGCCATCGATCTCGATCTCTGCACCCGCTGCAACGCCTGCGTGGCGGCCTGTCCCGAGCAGGCCATCGGCCTGGACTACCAGATCGACAACGCGAAGTGCCAGTCGCACCGCGACTGCGAGCGGGCCTGCACCGTGGCCGGCGCCATCGACTTCAGCCGCCCCGCCGAAGCCCTCGAGGGCGCCTTCGATCTGGTGCTCGACCTGGGCGAGGCGCCGCTGATCGACTGGCACGCGCCGCCGCAGGGCTACTTCCACCTGCGCGGCGGCCTGGCGAATGCGCAGGCGCCCTCGACCCTGCTGCAGCTGCGCGAACTGGTCGGCGAGTTCGAGAAGCCGAAGTTCTTCGACTACCGGCAGAAGCTCTGCGCCCACAGCCGCAACGAGCAGGTGGGCTGCAATGCCTGCATCGAGGTCTGCTCGGCCCATGCCGTGAGCAGCGACAAGGCGCGCCAGCGCATCGTCGTCAACCCCAACCTCTGCGTGGGCTGCGGCGCCTGCACCACCGTGTGTCCGACCGGCGCGCTGGCCTACGCCTACCCGCATGCGCCCGACCAGGGCACGAAGCTGCGCACGCTGCTGGCCACCTATGCCGTGGCAGGCGGGCGCGATGCCGTGCTGCTGCTGCATGGCCGGGAAGGCGGGCAGGCCCTCATCGAGCAGCTGGGCCGCGAGGCGCGGCTCGGCCGCGCGCAGGGCGTGCCGGCCCAGGTCATCCCGGTCGGCCTGTGGCATGCCGCCAGCACCGGCATCGACCTGTGGCTGAGCGCCATCGCCTTCGGCGCCTCGCAGGTGGCGGTGCTGGCGACCGGCGAGGAGGCGCCGGCCTACGTCGAGGCGCTGCGCGAGCAGATGGCGATCGCGCAGGCCGTGCTCGCGGGCCTGGGCTACGCCGGCACGCATTTCCGGCTGATCGAGGCGAGCCGGCCCGCGGCGCTCGACAGCGCGCTGGCCGAGCTGCCCCGCGCGCAGCCTCAGCGGCCGGCGGTGCCGGCGCGCTACGCGGTCGGCGCCGAGAAGCGGAGCACGCTCGAACTGGCGCTCGATCACCTGGTCGATGCCGCGCCGGCGAGGAAGGCCGCCCCTGAGGCGCCGCTGGCCATCGCGCTGCCGGCGGCCTCGCCCTACGGCGCCATCGAGGTCGACAAGAACAAGTGCACCATGTGCCTGGCCTGCGTGAGCGCCTGCCCGGCCAGCGCATTGCAGGACAACCCCAACGCGCCGCAGCTGCGCTTCGTCGAGAAGAACTGCGTGCAGTGCGGCCTGTGCGCCGGCACCTGCCCCGAGGACGCCATCTCGCTCGTGCCCCGGCTGCTCGTCGCGCCCGAGCGCAGCCAGCCGGTGGTCCTCAACGAGGCGAAGCCCTGGCGCTGCATCCGTTGCGACAAGCCCTTCGGCACCGAGAAGGCGATCGAGGCCATGCTCGGCAAGCTGGCCGGCCATGCGATGTTCCAGGGCGAAGCGCTGGAGCGCCTCAAGATGTGCAGCGACTGCCGGGTCATCGACCTGTACAGCGCCGCGGACGAAATGAAGATCACGCAGCTATGAGCCGCAGGGCCGTTATGAGCCGCAGGGCCGTTCCCAAGGCGAATACCGCAGCGCTTTTGCGCGGAGGTTCTCAATGAGCCGCAGGGCCGTTCCCAAGGCGAATACCGCAGCGCCTTGCGCGGAGGTTTTTTGATGAGCGCCAGTTTCCCGGCCACTTCCGCCCTCGACGAAGAGCTCGCGCGCGCCGAGCTTTATGGGCTGCTCGCGCGGCTCTGGTATGCGGCGCCCGACGACGAGCTGCTCGCCGCCTTTCAGGTCGCGCCCACCGAGGCGCCGGCCGCCGGCGCCTTCCTGGAGGAGCCCTGGCGCGAGGTGGTCGGCGCAGCGCGCGGCCTCGACGCGGCCGCGGCGCGCGACGAGTACGACGCGCTCTTCGGCGGCATCGGCAAGCCGGAGGTCTACCTGTTCGGCTCGCACTACCTGAGCGGCTTCCTCAACGACAAGCCCCTGGCGCGCCTGCGTGCCGATCTCGACCGGCTGGGCCTGGCGCGCGAGCAGGCGGTCCCGGAGACCGAAGACCACGTGGCCTGCCTGTTCGAGGTCATGCGCTACCTGATTGCCGGCGAGGACGTGGCGGTGGCCAACCTCACGCAGCAGCAAGCCTTCTTCGCCGCCCACGTGCAGCCCTGGCTGCCGGCCATGTGCGATGCGGTGGCGCAGCATCCGAAGGCGAATTTCTATGCCGCGCTGGCGGCGCTGACCCGGGCCTTCGCGGAGGTCGAGGCCCAGGGCTTCGACATGCTGACTTAGCCCCGAGGGGCTTTGAAGTGTCGTATTTGCCGCCCTATTAGGGTCTGGACTAGTATCCAAAGATATGTAACTGGTTTCATATCTCGTTTTACCGAGCCATTCCTGGAGTCGACATGCAGGACAGCCAAATCGCCGGCGCCAAGCCGGCATCCCGCCGAGGTTTCTTTCTGGGCGCCGCCACCGTCGGCGCAGCCGCAGCAGCCGTCACGGTGCTGCCCAAGGTCGTCGAGGCGCCAGCCTCCGCCGCCACTCCCGCTCCCAAGCCCGCGCCCGAGAAGGGTGGCGGCTACACGCTGAGCGAACACGTCAAGCGCTACTACCAGACCACTTCGGCCTAGAGACACCACCATGCTGCTGACACGCAAGTCGACCGCCGTCCCGCGCGACGGCGAACCGCTTCATTCTTCATCCGCTGCCTCGCCCTTCGTCCACAGCCTGCGGCGAGGCCTCGCGAACGCCTTGCCGACCATGGACCGGCGTGCCTTCCTGCGGCGCTCGGGCCTGGGGGTGGGCGTCGGCCTGGCCGCCGGCCAGCTCACGCTGATGCGCAAGACGCAGGCCGCCGAGGGCAAGCCGGCGGCCGTCGGCGCCGGCAAGATCGAGGTTCGGCGCACGGTCTGCACCCACTGCTCGGTCGGCTGCGCCTCCGACGCCGTGGTCGAGAACGGCGTCTGGGTCCGGCAGGAGCCGGTGTTCGACTCGCCGCTCAACCTGGGCGCCCACTGCGCCAAGGGCGCCGCGCTGCGCGAGCACGGCCACGGCGAGTACCGGCTGCGCTATCCCATGAAGCTCGTCGACGGCAAGTACCAGCGCATCGGCTGGGACCAGGCGCTCGACGAGATCACCGCCAGGCTCAAGGAGCTGCGCCAGGCCAGCGGGCCCGATTCGGTCTACTGGATCGGCTCCAGCAAGCACAACAACGAGCAGTCGTACCTGCTGCGCAAGTTCGTCAGCTTCTTCGGCAGCAACAACTGCGACCACCAGGCGCGCATCTGCCACTCGACCACCGTCGCGGGCGTTGCGAATACATGGGGCTACGGCGCCATGACCAATTCGTACAACGACATGCGCAACTCGAAGGTGGCGATGTACATCGGCTCCAACGCGGCCGAGGCGCATCCGGTGAGCATGCTGCACCTGCTGCACGCAAAGGAAAACGGCTGCAAGGTGATCGTGGTCGACCCGCGCTTCACCCGCACCGCGGCCAAGGCCGACGAGTACGTGCGCATCCGCTCGGGCTCCGACATCCCCTTCCTCTTCGGCATCCTGTATCACATCTTCAAGAACGGCTGGGAAGACAAGAAGTACATCCATGACCGCGTCTTCGGCATGGACGAGGTGCGCGCCGACGTGATGGCCAAGTGGACGCCCGACAAGGTCGAGGAGGCCTGCGGCGTCAAGGAGGCCCAGGTGCTGAAGGTCGCGACCTGGCTCAACGAGAACCGGCCCGGCACCGTCGTCTGGTGCATGGGGCAGACCCAGCACTCCATCGGCAATGCCATCGTGCGCGCCTCCTGCATCCTGCAGCTGGCGCTGGGCAACGTCGGCAAGTCGGGCGGCGGCACCAACATCTTCCGCGGCCACGACAACGTGCAGGGCGCCACCGACGTCGGGCCCAACCCCGATTCGCTGCCCGGCTACTACGGCATCGCCGAGGGCGCCTGGAAGCATTTCGCCTCCGTCTGGGGCGTGGACTTCGAGTGGATCAAGAAGCAGTTTGCCTCGCCCGCGATGATGAGCAAGCCGGGCATCACGGTCTCGCGCTGGATCGACGGGGTGCTCGAGAAGAACGAGTTGATCGACCAGGACGCCAACCTGCGCGGCGTCTTCTACTGGGGCCATGCCCCCAACTCGCAGACCCGCGGCCTCGAGATGAAGCGGGCCATGGACAAGCTGGACCTGCTGGTGGTGGTCGACCCGTACCCCTCGGCGACCGCGGCCATGGCCGCGATGCCGGGCCGGCCCGAGGACCTGAATCCCAATCGCGCGGTCTACCTGCTGCCGGCCTGCACCCAGTTCGAGACCAGCGGCTCCGTCACCGCCTCGAACCGCTCGCTGCAGTGGCGCGAGAAGGTCATCGAGCCGCTGTGGGAGAGCCGCAGCGACCACATGATCATGCAGCAGTTCGCCGACCGGCTGGGCTTCGGCAAGGAGCTCAGCAAGAACTACAAGATGCAGAAGGTCAAGGGCATGGACGAGCCCATCCCCGACGACATCCTGCGCGAGATCAACAACAGCTGCTGGACCATCGGCTACACGGGACAAAGCCCCGAGCGGCTGCAGGCCCACATGCGCAACATGGGCGCCTTCGACGTGCGGACCCTGCGCGCCAAGTCGGGCAAGGACAAGGTCAACGGCTACGACCTGTCGGGCGACTACTTCGGCCTGCCCTGGCCTTGCTACGGCACGCCTGCGCTCAAGCACCCGGGCAGCGCCAATCTCTACGACACCTCCAGGCACGTGATGGACGGCGGCGGCAACTTCCGCGCCAACTTCGGCGTGGAGCGCAACGGCAAGAACCTGCTGGCCGAGGACGGCTCCCACTCGCTCGGCGCCGAGATCACCACCGGCTATCCGGAATTCGACCACGTGCTGCTCAAGAAGCTCGGCTGGTGGGACGAGCTCACCGATGCCGAGAAGGCCAAGGCCGAGGGCAAGAACTGGAAGACCGACAACTCGGGCGGCATCATCCGCGTGACCATGAAGAACCACGGCTGCCACGTGTTCGGCAATGCCAAGGCGCGCGCGCTGGTGTGGAACTTTCCCGATGCGATCCCGCAGCATCGCGAGCCGCTCTACGGCACCCGGCCCGACCTCATGGCCAAGTACCCGACGCACGACGACAAGATGGCCTTCTGGCGCCTGCCCACCCTCTACAACAGCGTGCAGCAGAAGAACATCGCGGACAAGGTCGCCGAGAAGTTCCCCTACATCATGACTTCCGGACGGCTGGTCGAGTACGAGGGCGGCGGCGAGGAGACCCGCTCCAACCCCTGGCTCGCCGAGCTGCAGCAGGAGATGTTCGTCGAGATCAATCCGAAGGTCGCGGCCGAGAAGAACATCCGCAACGGCGAGCGCGCCTGGGTGCACACGCCCACCGGCGCCAAGCTCAACGTGCAGGCGCTGGTCACCGAGCGGGTGGGGCCCGACACGGTCTTCATGCCCTTCCATTTCTCCGGCCGCTGGCAGGGGGCCGACATGCTGCCCTACTACCCGGCGGGCGCGGCGCCGGTGGTGCGCGGGGAGGCGATCAACACCTCGACCACCTATGGCTACGACAGCGTGACCATGATGCAAGAAACCAAGACCACGGTCTGCAACATCGAAAAGGCCTAAGGCAAGACTATGTGCCCCCACGCTCATCATTTCGTGTATTCGCTGCCCCCCGGGGGGGCGCACGCCTCCTTTGAGGCGGCTCGGCAGGAGGCATTGCCATGGCAAGAATGAAATTCGTCTGCGATGCCGAGCGCTGCATCGAATGCAACGGCTGCGTCACCGCCTGCAAGAACGAGAACGAGGTGCCCTGGGGCGTGAACCGCCGCCGGGTGGTCACGCTCAACGACGGCGTGCCGGGCGAGAAGTCGATCTCGGTGGCCTGCATGCATTGCTCCGACGCGCCCTGCATGGCCGTGTGCCCGGTGCAATGCTTCTACCGCACGGAAGAGGGCGTGGTGCTGCACGACAAGGACGTGTGCATCGGCTGCGGCTACTGCTCCTACGCCTGCCCCTTCGGCGCTCCGCAGTTCCCGGCCCAGGGCACCTTCGGCGCGCGCGGCAAGATGGACAAGTGCACCTTCTGCGCCGGCGGCCCCGAGGCCAACGGCTCGCAGGCCGAGTTCGAGAAGTACGGCCGCAACCGCCTGGCCGAGGGCAAGCTTCCGGCCTGCGCCGAGATGTGCTCGACCAAGGCGCTGCTCGCCGGCGACGGCGACGTGGTGGCGGACATCTTCCGCACCCGCGTGCTGCACCGCGGCAAGGGCGCGGAGGTCTGGGGCTGGGGCACGGCCTATGGCTCGAAGCAGGCCGGCACGCCGACCAACGGGAGCACGAAATGAGGCGCGCGACCCGGTTCGCGGCCATGGCGGCGGCCGTGGCGCTGCTCGCGGCCTGTGGCGAGAAGCCGCAGACCAACGCCCAGGGCGTGAAGTACGACGCCGCGCCCTGGACAGGCACCAGCACCGGCTCGAACGCCGGCACGCAGGCGGCTGCCGGCACCGCGTTCACCGCCTCCGGCTGGAAAGTGGGCGACCCGAACGCCTGGCAGCAACAGCTGAAAGTTCGAACGCAGAACGGCCAGAACGACTACACCCGCGACAACTGAAAGAACGCAAGGAGGCTGCATGAGCTGCATGAAGAAGCTGCTGAACGCCCTGGCGCTCACGGCCGCGCTGGCGTCCGGCCTGGCCGCGGCGCAGGCACAGAATCCCGCCGCCGGCGGTGCGGTCAGCGGCACGCCGGCGCCGTCGGTCCAGGCACCCGCGGCGCAGCAGCCCGGTGGCATCCGCAGCCAGAACATCTTCGACGTCAAGCCCGAGGCCAGCGCCGATCCGAACTACTTTCAGCAGAGCAACGCCGAGCGCATGAAGGTGCAGCCCGGCAACAACGCGCCGATGTGGCGGCAGGTCGGGCAGGGCGTGACCGGCCACAGCAGCCTGCCTGTTTCGCAGGCGCCCGAGGCCGGCAACCTGATCCAGCCCATGGTGAAGTACCCCGGATCGCGCTTGACCAACGCCGGCGAGGCCTGGCGCCAGGTGCGCAACGAGTGGATCATTCCCTACGGCGCGGCCCTTCTCTTCGTGATGCTGCTGGCCATCGCGATCTTCTTTTTCACGCGCGGGCCGATCGGCCTGCACAGCACGGAGACGGGCCGCAAGATCGAGCGCTTCACGCCCTTCGAGCGCGCCACCCACTGGTCCAACGCGATCGCCTTCGTCACGCTGGCGGTCTCCGGCCTGGTCATGGCCTTCGGACAATTCTTCCTGCTGCCGATCATCGGCGCCTCGCTCTTCGGCTTGCTGACCTACGCGCTCAAGACCATCCACAACTTCGTCGGGCCACTGTTCGTGGTCACGCTGGTGCTGATGTTCATCACCTTCGTGCGGGACAACCTGCCGCGCGTGGCGGACCTGAAATGGCTGGCGAAGGGCGGCGGCCTGTTCGGCGGCAAGGAGGTGCCTTCGCACCGCTTCAATGCCGGCGAGAAGGTGGTGTTCTGGGGCGGCATCCTGGTGCTGGGCAGCATCGTGGCCGCCTCGGGCTTGTTCCTCGACAAGCTGCTGCCGGGCTTCGTCTACACGCGCGGCGAGATGCAGATCGCGCACATGGTCCATGGGGTGGCGACGATGCTGATGATGGCGCTGATCATGGGCCACATCTACATCGGCACGCTGGGCATGAAGGGCGCCTACCATGCGATGCGCCACGGCTATGTCGACGAGACCTGGGCCCGCGAGCACCACGAGTATTGGTACGAAGACATCGCTGCCGGCAAGATCCCGGCGCAACGCAGCGCCCCGGCCCACGTCACCCCGCCGGTGAACACCGCCCGCGTCGAAGGAAATCCCTCATGAAGAAGATCGTGATCGCCTGCGGCCTCGCGCTGGCCGGCAGCAGCGCATTCGCCAAGCTGCCCGCGCCGCCGGCCACGCCCGAAGCCAAGGCCAAGGCCGCGGAAGCCGCGGCCCGCACGGCGTGGAGCGGCAAGGTCGAGGCCTACCAGCTTTGCCAGGCGCAGGACCGCGTGGCCGCGAAGTACCGGGAAAGTGCGGCGGCGGCCGGCAAGCAGCTGGCGGCGCCGGCCGCGCCTGCCTGTGCCGATCCGGGTCCTTTCGCCTACACGCCGCCCGAGCAAAAGCCGATCGAGGCCGCGGGCGCGCATTCGCCGGCCGGCAACGCGTCCTCGCCCCCCAACACCAACCAGCCGGCCGCGGCGGCGAATCCCACGCCCAAGCAGTGAGCCCCGCGCTCCCGCGCCTGAGTTCGGCGCGCGCGCCCCTGACGCGCGAGGTCGAGATCGTCGACGAGCACGGCGAGCGCGGCCGCGTCTCGATCCCGGCCGAGCGCGACCTCACCGTCTATGTGGACCGCCGCGAGCTGGTCACGTTGATGACGCTCGGGGCCCAGCCCGAGCTGCTGGTGCTGGGCTACCTGCTGAACCAGCGGCTCATCGAGTCGGCGGCCGACTGCGAATCCATCACCGTCGACTGGGAAGTCAACGCCGCCGCCGTGAAGACGCATGCCGGCATCGACCGCATCGAGGAGCGCACTGCCAAGAAGGTGGTCACCACCGGCTGCGGGCAGGGCAGCGTGTTCGGCGAGCTGATGGCCGGCATCGAGCAGCTTGCGCTGCCCGCGACGCGCATGCGGCAGGCGCAGCTCTATGCGCTGGTCAACGCGATCCGGCTCCAGGAGAGCACCTACAAGTCGGCCGGCTCGGTGCACGGCTGCGCCCTGTTCACGCTCGGCGAGGGCGACGACGACGCCCGCATGCAGTGCTTCGTCGAGGACGTGGGCCGCCACAACGCGATCGACACCATCGCCGGATGGATCGCGATGCAGCCGGCCGGACGGCTCGAAGGCGGGCGCGTGTTCTACACCACCGGGCGCCTGACCAGCGAGATGGTGATCAAGTCGGCCCAGATGGGCGTGGCCATCGTGGTCTCGCGCAGCGGCATCACGCAGATGGGCCACGAGGTTGCGACCCGGGTCGGCCTGTGCGCGATCGGGCGCGCGACCCACAAGCGCTTCGTCTGCTACGCGGGGGCCGAACGGCTGGAGCTGCAGCCGGAGCTGGCGCTTCGGTAAAGCCGCGAACTCGGCGCCTGGCCCCGGGGTCCAACGATCCCCTTCGAGGAGGTCGCCATGAACAGACTCATCCTGGCTGCCCTGTTCGCCGCCGCGGCCGCGGCCGCCATGCCCAGCTTCGCGCATCGAGGCGGCGGGCACCAAGGCCGCGCCTTCCATGGGGGTGCTTTCCACGGACATGGCTTCCGCCCGGCGCCATTCCGCGGCGTTGCCGGTTTTCCTGCGCACCGGGGATTCTTCCCCAGGCATCACCATCACCGTTCCGCCGTCTTCGTCGGCGCCGGCTTCGCATTCCCGGCCTACTACTATCCGAGCTATTACCCGCGTTACCCGGCCTACTACCCGAGCTACTACCCGGCCAGCTACGCCGTGCCTTACACCGTCTACGGCGTGCAGCCCGTTCCGGTCGCTCCAGGACCCGTCATGCGGCTGTACTGCCCCGATCCGGCGGGCTACTTCCCGGCGGTTCCCGATTGCAGGCAGGACTGGGTCCAGGTGCCGCAGGAGACCGACGACGCGCCTCGTTGATCTGTTTGCCCCTCGCCGCACGATCCCGCGCCTGCATCGGCTATCGTGCGCTCCATGAATGCCTCCGCCCGTCTCGGCTGGCGCACGCTCTGGCGCGACCTGCGCGCCGGTGAGCTGCGTCTTCTCATCGTCGCCGTGGTCCTCGCCGTCGCCGCGCTCACCGCCGTCGGCTTCTTCGCCGACCGGCTCAAGGGCGGCCTCCAACGAGATGCACGCCAGCTGATCGGCGGCGATGCGGTCCTGGCCAGCGACAACCCGACGCCCGCCCCCTTCATCGAGCGCGCCCGATCGCTCGGCCTGCAGACGGCCGGCACCTACGGCTTCCCCACCATGGCGCGCGCGAGCGAAGCGCAGGGCGGCGCGACCAAACTCGTCGCGCTCAAGGCGGTGGAGCCCGGTTATCCGCTGCGCGGCAGCCTGCAGGTCAGCGACGCACCCGACACGCCGGGCGCGCCCACGCGCGAGGTGCCCGCGCCCGGCGAGGCCTGGGTCGATGCCCCGCTGCTGGAAGCCCTGGCGCTCAAGATGGGCGACACGCTGCTGCTGGGCGATGCCGGCTTGCGCATCGCGCGCGTGATCACGCTGGAGCCCGACCGCGGCGCCGGCTTCATGAGCTTCGCGCCGCGCGTGATGCTCAACAAGGCCGACGTGCCGCGCACCGGGCTCGTCCAGCCGGCCAGCCGCGTCAGCTACCGCTTCGCAGTGGCCGGAGACACCCTCGCGGTGAAGCGCTTCAGCGACTGGGCCGACGCGACCCTCAAGAAGGGCGAGCTGCGCGGCATCCGGCTCGACTCTTTCGAGAGCGGCCGTCCCGAGATGCGCCAGACGCTGGAGCGCGCCGAAAAATTCCTCAACCTGGTCGCGCTGCTGGCGGCGCTGCTGTCGGCGGTGGCCGTGGCGCTGGCGGCGCGCGGCTTCGCGGCCAACCACCTCGACGACTGCGCCATGCTGCGCGTGCTGGGCCAGAGCCAGCGCACCATCGCCCAGGCCTATGCCTTCGAGTTCGCCGCCATCGGCCTGGCGGCCAGCGCGCTCGGCGTGGCCATCGGCTTCGCCGTTCACTACGTGTTCGTGCTGCTGCTGGCCGGACTGGTCGAGGCCGCGCTGCCCGCACCCAGCCTGTGGCCGGTGGCCTTCGGCCTGGGCATGGGGCTCACGCTGCTCTTCGCCTTCGGACTGCCGCCGGTGCTGCAGCTCGCGCAGGTGCCGCCGCTGCGCGTGATCCGTCGCGACGTGGGCAACCTCAAGCCGGCCTCGATCGCCGTGCTCGGGATCGGCGTGGCCGGCTTCGCGGCCCTGCTGCTGGCGGCCAGCAGCGACCTCAAGCTGGGGCTGATCGCGGTCGGCGGCTTCGCCGGCGCCGTGGCGGTGTTCGCACTGCTGAGCTGGGTGGCCGTGCTGCTGCTGCGCCGCAGCGTCAACGAGACCACCGCGCCGCGCTGGCTGGTGCTGGCCACGCGCCAGATCTCGGCGCGGCCGGCCTACACGGTGGTCCAGGTCAGCGCCCTGGCCGTCGGCCTGCTCGCGCTGATCCTCCTGGTGCTGCTGCGCACCGACCTGGTCGCCAGTTGGCGCCGCGCCTCGCCGCCCGATGCGCCCAACCGCTTCGTGATCAACGTGATGCCCGACCAGGGCGAAGCCTTTCGCCAGGCGCTGCAGGCCGGCGGCGTGAAGAAGTACGACTGGTACCCGATGATCCGCGGCCGGCTGGTCGCGATCAACGACAAGCCGGTCTCGCCCGACGACTATGCGGACGACCGCGCCAAACGCCTGGTCGACCGCGAGTTCAACCTCAGCAACGCGGCCGAGCGGCCCTCGCACAACGAGGTGGTGGCCGGCAGCTGGGCGCCCGAGAAGCAGGGCGAGGTCAGCGTGGAGCAGGGCCTGATGGAGACGCTGGGCCTCAAGCTCGGCGACCAGCTGCGCTTCGACATCGGCGGGCAGCAGAGCGATGCGCGCATCACTTCCGTGCGCAAGGTCGACTGGGGCTCGATGCATGCCAACTTCTTCGTCATGTACACCGTGAGCTCGCTGGGCGACGTGCCCGTCACCTACATGAGCGCCTTCCGCGCGCCGGACCGTCCGGGCTTCGACAACGCGCTGGTGCGCACCTTCCCCAACGTCACCAACGTGGACATGAGCGCCACCATCGGCCAGGTGCAGCGGGTGCTCGACCAGGTGATCCGCGCGGTGGAGTTCCTGTTCGGCTTCACGCTCGCGGCCGGCCTGGTGGTGCTGTTCGCCGCGGTCACCGCCACGCGCGAGGAGCGCGCGCGCGAGTTCGCGGTGATGCGTGCCGTGGGCGCGCGCGGCAGCCTGCTGCGCCAGGTGCAGCGCGCGGAGCTGGTGGGCGTGGGCCTGCTGGCCGGCTTCCTGGCCAGCATCGTGGCCTCGCTGATCGGCTGGGGCCTGGCGCGCTTCGTGTTCGAGTTCAGCTGGACCGCTTCGCCGCTGGTGCCGGTGACCGGCTCGCTGGCCGGTGCCGTGCTGGCGCTGGCCGCCGGCTGGTGGGGGCTGCGCGAAGTGCTGCGGCGGCCGGTGGTGGACACGCTCAGGCGCGCGGCCGAATAGCACCGGCGAACGCGCTTGCGCCCCGCGAGGAAGATCGCCACACTGCTTGCAGCAGCGTCCGCGCGGTGCCTGAGCGGAGACTGGTCGCGGTCACGCGTCGGGCCATGCGGTCGCGCGATCTGATTCCATGGTTTACGCGCTCACGAAAATCCGGACCCCTGCCTTTCGCGCGGGCCTGGTCGAGCGTGCCGAGCTCGAAAGGCGCCTCGGCGAGGCGCTGCTGAACCGACACCTCACCTTGCTGGTGGCGCCGGCCGGCTTCGGCAAGACGGCGGCCCTGTCGCGCCAGCTCTCCCTGCTGCCGCACGGCTGCATCTCGGCCTGGGTCGCGGCCGACGAGCAGGACGACTTGCCGCGTTTCGTGACCTGCCTGATCGACACCCTCGAGGCCTATGACCCGCCCTGGCGCGTCGCGCCCGAAAGCCTGGCGGAGCAGGCCTGCATGCCGGGCGGGCTGGGCCTGGCGGTCGGGGAGATCGCGAATGCGCTGGGCGCCATGAGCGTCGACCACGGCGTGATCGTGTTCGACGACATGCACACGATCCCGGACCCCAGGATCTTCGAGTTCCTGCGCAAGCTGCTGGAGCTGGCGCCGCTCAACTGGACCTTGGCCATCTCGTCCCGGACGCCGCCGCCGCTGCCGCTGGCCCGAATGCGGGCGCGTCGCGAGCTGGCCGAATTCGGCCAGGCCGACCTGAGGTTCACGCCGCAGGAAACCCGGCTTCTCCTGCGCGAGTCGGGGCAGGCCGACAGCGACGGGATGGTCGAGCGCGCGCTCGGGCGCACCGATGGATGGATCGCCGGCCTCTGCCTGATCCTGGATGCGGCCGGGCGATCGGCCGAGTCGGCGGCAGAGCTGCGACTGAGCCAGCGGCATCTGTCCGACTACCTCGCCAGCGAGGTCTTCGACAGGCTCTCGCAGCCGTGGCAGCTGTTCCTGATGCGCTGCTCGGTGCTGCCCGAGCTCAGCGCCGCCCGCTGCGCCAAGGTGAGCGGCAACCCGCGTGCGGCCGAGATGCTGGAGGAGATCGAGCGGCGCGGCTTGTTCGTGTCGGTGCTCGACGCCGACGAGCTCATGCTGCGCCTGCACGATCTCTTTCGCACGTTTCTCGAGGAACAGCTGAAGCGCCAGCGGCCGGAGGAGCTGCCGCAGCTGCTGCGCCTGGCGGCCGAGGACGAGTCCGACACGGCGCGCAAGCTGGGCTATCTTCTGCGCGCATCGGCATGGCGCGAGGCCGAAGACATGCTGGTCGCCGTCACGCCGTCGATGCTCGCGCAGGGCGACGGGATGAAGGTGGACAGCCTCTTGAAGCGGTTCCCGCAGGGGCCGCAGGCCGAGTCGCCGCGCCTGGCCTATGTGCGCGGCCTGCTCGCTTTCGGCGAGCTCAGTCCCGAGCTGATGGTGCACATGCGCGAGGCGGCCCTCAAGTTCGAGCGGGAGGGCGACCTGCGCATGGCGCGGCGCGCGCTCGCGCTCTCGGCCTATGGCGGCGCCTTGCAGCGCTTCCAGGCCCACGCGGCGGAGGTTCTCGCCACGCTCGAGGACGCCCCGCCGGACCTGGAGACCGACGCGGCCAGGTTGGCGAGCCGGTACTGGGGTGCCGTGGTCAGTGGTCCCGCTGCCGCGGCCGAAGACCACCTGCGGCGCCTGGTGAGCCTGCTGGAGGACGGCGGAACGCCGGCGCTCTGGTTCCGGTTTCTTCCGTACATGTTCGGCAACTACGTCACGCCGGCCTTTCCCGAACTGGTCCGGCGGGTCGTGGCGGGCGCCCTGCGCGCCGCGGGCGATAGCCATGTGCCGCTGCAGCTGCTGGCGCGGAGCAACGAAGCCTGGCTGCTGCTGTGGGAAGGCCGTGTCGCCGAATCCCGTGCGCTGGCCGTGCAGCTGGAGGCGGACGAAAAATGGGCCGGGCGTCCGCGCCATGCCCGTGTCGGCTCCTGGATTCTTGCCGTGGCCCAGGCGATGGTACGTGGCGATCGGGAGGCCATTCATCTCGTGATGAGCGACAAGAGCTACTTCAAGCACTTGCCGCGCCTGGAGCTGGTCACGCGTGGCGCCGCGGCCAGCGTCGTGGAAGACTGGGCCACCGTCCGGGAGGTCCTCGAAAGCCTGCGCGGCATGGACATGCGCGGTTCGTACTGGGAGCCTTTTCCGCCTCTGCTCGAGGCCCAGCTCGCCTTGCACGAACAGCGTGTCGAGGATGCGCTGCACTTGCTTCGCGAATGCGTCGAGACGTCCCAGGACATCGACCGCTTCGGCTTCGATGCGATGGTGCGCAGCACACTCGCCATGGCGGAGATGCGCGCCGGGCGGCCGCAGGCGGCCTGGGCCGCGATGGAACCGCTGGTGGCACGGACCCGGCGCACCGGCCTCATGTGCGGGGTGCTGATGTGCGGGCCGCACGTTCTGGCCGAGCTGGTGCAGGCGCCGTGGGGCTCCGAGGTGCCGGAGGAAGCCCAAACGGAGATGCGGCACTGGGCCGCGTTGTCGGTGCAGGCGCAGGGAAATGCGAAGCCGGATGCGCCCAAGTCTGCGCTGCCCGATTCGAAGGTGCTGACCCCCCGCGAAATGGAGGTTCTGGAGCGCATCGCCTCGGGCGACAGCAACAAGCTGATCGCCCGGGCGCTCGACCTCAGTCCCCATACCGTCAAGCGGCACGTGGCGCGCATCCTGGACCGCCTGGACCTGGCCTCGCGTGGGGCGGCAGCGGCCTGGTTCCGCGAGTTGGGGGTGCGATGAGGAGTGAACGAATGACGAACGAGACGCGCCCCGCCGTGCTGGACTTGATCGGCAACACGCCGCTGGTGCCGGTCACGCGGCTGGACACCGGCCCCTGCACCCTGTTCCTCAAGCTCGAGTCGCAGAACCCCGGCGGATCGATCAAGGACCGCGTGGGCCTGGCGATGATCGATGCGGCCGAGCGCGACGGGCGCCTGAAGCCGGGCGGCACGGTGGTCGAGGCCACCGCCGGCAATACGGGCCTGGGCCTGGCGCTGGTGGCGCGCGCCAAGGGCTACCGCGTGGTGCTGGTGGTGCCCGACAAGATGGCCACCGAGAAGGTGCTGCACCTGAAGGCGCTCGGCGCCGAGGTCCACACCACCCGCTCGGACGTGGGCAAGGGCCATCCCGAGTACTACCAGGACTATGCGGCGCGGCTTGCCGGGGAGATCCCGGGAGCCTTCTTCGCCGACCAGTTCAACAACCCCGACAACCCGCTCGCGCATGCCGCCAGCACCGGGCCCGAGATCTGGCAGCAATGCGGGCACGATGTGGATGCGATCGTCGTCGGCGTCGGCTCCGGCGGCACCGTGACCGGGCTCACGCGCTATTTCCGCGAGGTTCAGCCCGCGCTCTTCTTCGTGCTGGCCGATCCGGCGGGCTCGGTGGTCGCGGAGTACACGCGCAGCGGCACCGTGGGCGAGGCCGGGTCGTGGGCGGTCGAGGGCATCGGCGAGGACTTCATCCCGGGCATCGCCGATCTCTCCGGCGTGAAGAAGGCCTATTCGATCACCGACGAGGAAAGCTTCGGCACCGCCCGCGAGCTGCTGCGGGCCGAGGGCATCCTGGGCGGCTCGTCGACCGGCACGCTGCTGGCGGCGGCGCTGCGCTTCTGCCGCGAGCAGACCCGGCCGCTGCGGGTGGTGAGCTTCGTGTGCGACACCGGCACGCGCTATCTCTCGAAGGTCTACAACGACCAGTGGATGCTCGACCAGGGCCTGCTCGCGCGCGAGCGCTTCGGCGATCTGCGCGACGTAGTCTCGCGCCGCTTCGAGGACGGCAGCGTGATCAGCGTGGGGCCCGAGGACACGCTGCTCACCGCCTTCCAGCGCATGCGCCTGGCGGACGTGTCGCAGCTGCCGGTGCTCGAAGGCACGCAGCTGGTCGGCGTGATCGACGAGTCCGACCTGCTGCTGAGCGTTCACGCGGACGCGAGCCGCTTCCGCGCCAGCGTGAAGAGCGCGATGACCGACCTGCCCGAGACCCTGCCTTCCAGCGCCAGCCTGGCCGAGCTCGAAGCGGTGCTCGACCGCGGGCTGACAGCGATGATTTCGGACGAGGCCGGCTTCCACGGCCTCATCACGCGCACCGATCTCTTGAACCATCTCCGGAGAAAGCTGAAGTGAGCCAAGACAAGGACCCGCACGCCCCGCTCGGCTTCGCCACCCGCGTCATCCATGCGGGCCAGGCGCCCGATCCCTCGACCGGCGCGATCATGCCGCCCATCTACGCCACCTCCACCTACGTGCAGCAAAGCCCCGGCGTGCACAAGGGCCTGGACTACGGCCGCTCGCACAACCCCACGCGCTGGGCGCTGGAGCGTTGCGTGGCAGACCTCGAAGGCGGCTCGGCGGCTTTTGCCTTCGCCTCGGGCCTGGCCGCGATCTCGACCACGCTGGAGCTGTTGGACGCCAATGCCCATGTCGTTTCGGGCGACGATGTCTATGGCGGCACCTTCCGACTGTTCGAGCGGGTGCGTGCGCGCAGCGCGGGGCACCGCTTCAGCTTCGTCGACCTGACCGATCCGGTGCGGCTGCTGGAAGCGCTGACACCCGAGACGCGCATGGTGTGGGTCGAGACGCCGACCAACCCCTTGCTGCGCCTGGCCGACCTGCGTGCCATCGCCGCAATCTGCCGCGAGCGCGACATCCTCTGCGTCGCCGACAACACCTTCGCCAGCCCCTGGGTGCAGCGGCCGCTGGAGCTGGGCTTCGACGTCGTGGTGCACTCCACCACCAAGTATCTCAACGGCCATTCGGACGTGATCGGCGGGATCGCCGTGGTCGGCCGCGAGGAGCGCCACGCGGCCTTGCGCGAGCGCCTGGGCTTCCTGCAGAACTCGGTGGGCGCCATCGCCGGGCCCTTCGACAGCTTCCTCGCGCTGCGCGGCGTGAAGACGCTCGCATTGCGCATGGAGCGCCATTGCAGCAGTGCGCTGGCGCTCGCCCAGTGGCTCGAGGCGCAGCCGCAGGTGGCGCGCGTGCACTACCCGGGCCTGGCCTCGCACCCGCAGCACGCGCTGGCGCGGCAGCAGATGCGGCAGGGCTTCGGCGGCATGATCTCCATCGACCTGAAGACCGACCTCGCCGGCACGCGGCGCTTTTTGGAAGCGGTGCGCATCTTCTCGCTGGCAGAAAGCCTGGGCGGGGTCGAGAGCCTGATCGAGCACCCGGCCATCATGACGCACGCCACCATCCCGGCCGAGACGCGTGCGCGGCTGGGCATTGGGGATGGGTTGGTGCGGCTGTCGGTCGGGGTCGAGGATCTGGAGGACCTGCGGGCCGACCTGCGGCAGGCGCTGGAGAAGATCTGATTTTGCGATAGGGGCTTGGAAGGGCGCTCATGTGCCTGCGCGCTGCAAAGGAGCCCACGGGTCCGCTGCGGCGCGCAGCGACGACCGCCACAGAGGCGCGCCGCAGCGGACCCGTGGGCACCTTTGCACGATACGTCGCGCCGGTTCCCCTTCCGACGCGACGGAACGCAGGTGCGGGGCGAGTTCCGCGGCGCCGCCCCCAGACGAGCACCGCAACGAAGTCGGCGCGTAGCGACGACCGCCCCAGTATGAGCCCGGACCGCAGACCGCCTTCCGCGGCGCGCCCGCCTGCACCACTGCCTGTATTGAACGCAAAGTCCTTCAAGTCAGGCGCCAAGATCACCCGCAAGGTTGGCCAGCGTCTCCGGCGCGATGACCATCATCGCCGGGTAGTTCGTGTGATCGCACCCCAGCTTGACCTGCGCACCCGCGCGCACCGCCGCGCGCGCCGCATCGTCGAACTCGAAGCGCAGGAAATGCACCGCCGAGGTCTTCTCGTCGGTCTCTCGGTCCAGGTCCTCGTCGGCGATGGCGTAGACGCGCGGATGGCCCTCGACCTCGACGAACATGCGGTCTTCCACGCCGATGAGGCGCGCCAGCTCGCGCTTGCGCTCGTGAACGTCGGTGTACTCGATCAGCATGGTCGCCTTCCAGTTGCTGCCGTCGGGCACCAGCGGCAGGTAGGCGTCGATCTCGCTGCGGATGCCGTCCTCCTCGAAGATCTTCTCGATGTGCAGCATCTCCTGGATCTGGCGCCGGATGGTGGTCTCGTCCTCGAACTGCACGCTCACATGATCGCCCAGGCGCACCGTGCGCAGCTTGCGGTGGGCGATGAACTCCGGGGCGCTCGACTTGCGGATCTTGGCGTAGGCCTCCAGCGTCATCAGGGTGTCGGGGGTGATGGTCATCGTGGCTACTCCAGGCCGTAGGCCATGCGCACCAGGCTCAGCGGATGCTGCAGCTTGGCAGCCGCCAGCCCATCTTGCGCCATGCCCTGCGCGATGTGGTGGCCGGCCAGTGCGCAGTCGGAGCTGATGTAGTCGGGCTCGTTCTTGCCCATGGACTTGAACACCGGCTTGCCGATCTTCATCGCCACCGGGTGGTAGGGCGTCTTCACGCCGTAGGTGCCGGCATGGCCTGAGCAGCGCTCCACCGTGTTGAGCTGCACCGGCACCGTCTGCCCGATCAGCTTGAACATCTCCTCGGTCTTGCGGCCGATCTTCTGCACCCGCCCGTGGCAGGGAATGTGGTAGCTGAGCTTGCCCAGCGGCGTCTTGAAGTCGGTCTTGAGCAGGCCGTCCTTGTGACGTGCCATCAGATATTCGAAAGGGTCGTACATGGCCTGCTGCACCAGCTTCACGTCGGCGTCGTCCGGGAAGAGCAGCGGCAGTTCCTGCTTGTACATCAGCGTGCAGGAAGGGACGGCCGTGAGGATCGCGAAGCCTTCCTTCGCGTATCGGGCCAGCACGGGGATGTTGGCCTCCTTGTGCCGGGCCACGCCATCGAGGTCGCCGAGCTCGAACTTGGGCATGCCGCAGCAGCTCTCCTTCGAGACGATCGTGTAGGGAATGCCGTTGTGCCTGAGCAGCTTGATCAGGTCGAAGCCGATGCCGGGCTCGTTGTAGTTGACGTAGCAGGTCGCAAAGATCGCGACCTTGCCGGGTGTGCGCTCGCCGTCGACCACCGGCGGCGCCGCGTCGTCCTTGGGGGCGCTCCAGCGGAAGCGCTTGGTCGCCAGGTCGGGCAGCCAGGCATTCGGGTGTACGTGCAGCGCGCTGTCCAGGAGCCTGCGCATGGGCTTCGTCCTGTTCAGCGCATTGACCGCCTGCACCACCACCGGAATGCCCGCGAACTTGCCGTGCACGTCGGTGGAGGCCAGCAGCTTCTCGCCACCCGCGACGCCGCCGTTCCTGAACTTGATGGCCTTGGCGCGCAGCATGGTGTGCGGAAAGTCCACGTTCCACGGATGCGGCGGCACGTAGGGGCACTTGGTCATGTAGCAGAGGTCGCACAGGTAGCACTGGTCGACCACGCTGCCATAGTGCTTGGGATCGACCCCGTGCACCTCGCCGTCCTCGGTGGCGTCGACCAGATCGAAGAGGTTCGGGAAGGCCTGGCACAGGCTGACGCAGCGGCGGCAACCGTGGCAGATGTCGAAGATGCGCGTCATCTCGCGCTCGCACGCGGCCTGGTCGTAGAACTCGGGGTTCTTCCAGTCCACCGGGTGGCGCGTGGGCGCCTCGAGATTGCCTTCTCGACTCGTCATGGGATGGCCCGTGGCCGGGCGCATGGCGCCGGCGGACGCTGTGCCCGGTGAAGAGCCCTTCGTCCGTCAAGCGCTCGCGCGCGGCTCAGTCGACCAGCGCCTCGAGCGCCTTGGTGTAGCGGTTGGCGTGCGAGCGCTCGGCCTTGGCCAGCGTCTCGAACCAGTTGGCGATCTCGTCGAAGCCCTCTTCGCGCGCTTGCTTGGCCATGCCCGGGTACATGTCGGTGTACTCGTGGGTCTCGCCGGCAACGGCAGCCTTCAGGTTGAGGCGGCTGTCGCCGATCGGCAGGCCGGTGGCCGGGTCGCCCGAGCCGTGCTCGAGGAACTCCAGATGGCCGTGCGCATGGCCGGTCTCGCCTTCGGCGGTGGAACGGAACAGCGCCGCGACGTCGTTCTGGCCTTCGACGTCGGCCTTGTTCGCGAAGTAGAGGTAGCGTCTGTTGGCCTGGGATTCGCCTGCGAAGGCGTCCTTCAGGTTCTGCTCGGTTCTCGATCCTTTCAAGTCCATGGCTATCTCCTGGGATTGGCTAGGCATGCAAAGTGGAACCGTCGCTGCCGTGACAGCGGCGCCCCTGCAATCTACACCAAGCAGCGGGATGTGCCATACAAAGCCTCAATAAGGATCATTGAGGCAGGCAATGGGCCGCGAGCGGGGATCAGCCCGGCAGCACGGCCTCGCGCAGCTGCGGGAACACCTTGGCCACCTTGGCGAGCAGGTAGTCGCCGTAGATGCCGTCGAAGGCATGCACGTTGGCGTGGTCCCAGCGCGTGGCGCTGTCGTCGGCCACGGCGGGCCGCGGCAGGCCCGCGATGGGCTGGACCCGCGCATGGAAGTTGGGATCGAAGAAGAGCGGGAAGGACAGCCGGTCCCGGCCCGAGGTGTTGCGGACCACGCGATGCGGCGTCGAGCGATAGAGCCCGCCGGTCATGCGGTCGAGCATGTCGCCGATGTTGATCACGAAGGCATCGGGGATCGGCGCCGCGTCGATCCAGCCTTCGCCCGTGCGCACCTGCAGGCCGCCGATGTCGTCCTGCCGCAGGATGGTGAGCAGGCCGTAGTCGGTGTGCTCGCCCACGCCCCAGGCGACGTCCAGGCCGGCCGGGACCGGCTGGGTCGGATAGTTGAAGAGGCGAAAGAGGATCAGCGGGTCGGCCGTGTAGCGCTCGGCGAAGTAGCCGGCGCCCAGGCCGAGGCTCAGGGCGATGCCTTCCATCAGCTGATGGCCCAGGCGCGTCGCTGCGGCCATGTAGTCGAGGATCGTCTGCCTGAGGCCGGGGACGTCCGGGAACAGGTTGCGCCCGTGCACCGGCGTGCGCGCGAGCACCAGCGGATCGTCCTCGGGCAGCTCGGTGCCGAGGTAGAGCCCCTCCTTCCAGTCGGGCCGGCCCGAGGTCAGCTCGCCACCGGTCGGGAAATAGCCGCGCCAGGCGCGGCCGCCCAGTTCCATGCGCCACTGCATCTTGGTGGCTTCGGGCAGCGCGAAGAAGGCGCGGCTGAGCGCTTCGAGGCGCTGCGTCAGCGCGCGGTCGACGCCGTGGCCGGTGACGTAGAAGAAGCCGTGCGCGCGGCAGGCCTCGCCGATGCGTGCGGCGACCTCGGCGCGTCCGGGCGCACGCGTGACCAGCGGTGCGATGTCGATGACGGGCAGCGAAGGGGTCGATGAAGGGGTCGATGTGCGCATCGAGGCCAGCGTATCAAACCGCGTGCGCGAAGGGCGTGCGGATGTCGGCAAGAAACTGCTGCGCGCGCGGGTGTTGCGGGCGATTGAAGAAGTCGTCGGGCGTGGCCCGCTCCAGCACGCGGCCGGCATCCATGAAGAGCACGCGGTCGGCCACGTCGCGTGCGAAGCCCATCTCGTGCGTCACGACCACCATGGTCATGCCTTCGCGCGTGAGGTCGCGCATCACCAGCAGCACCTCGCCCACCATCTCGGGGTCGAGCGCGCTGGTGGGTTCGTCGAAGAGCATCAAGGGCGGCTGCATGGCCAGCGCCCGTGCGATGGCCACGCGCTGCTGCTGGCCGCCCGAGAGCTCGGAGGGAAAGGCGTGGGCCTTGTTGGCCAGGCCGACTCGCTCGAGCAGGGCCATGGCGCGCTCGGTGGCTTGGGCGCGCGAGAGGCCGCGCAGCTGGATCGGCGCCAGCGTGCAATTGCCGATGACCGTGAGATGCGGGAACAGGTTGAACTGCTGGAACACGAAGCCGATGTGCGAGCGAAAGTCGTTGAGATCGATGCCGGGCGCGTGGATGTCCTTGCCGTCCACCATGATGCGGCCGGACTTGATCGGCTCCAGCCGGTTGATGGTGCGGATCAGCGTGGACTTGCCCGAGCCCGAGGGGCCGCAGACCACCACCACCTCGCCCCGGGCGATGGTCTCGCTCACGTCGACCAGCGCGTGATAGTCGCCGTACCACTTGTTGACCTTGTCGAATTCGATCATGCGGGTGCCTTCGGTGCTTCGCGGACGGTCGTGCGCCGGCCCGTGCGCCGCTCCAGCCAATAGGCGAAGCGCGACAGCCCGAAGCACATGACGAAATAGGTGAGGCCCAGGACCAGGTAGACCTGCACCGGCTTGGTGAAGACCTGGGTGTTGATCTGCGAGGCGATGAAGGACACCTCCGCCAGGCCGATGATGTAGCCCAGCGAGGTCTCCTTGATGGTGGAGACGAACTGGTTCACCAGCGAGGGCAGCATGCTGCGCAACGCCTGGGGCAGCACCACGAAGCGCATGGTGCGGCCCCAGCCCAGGCCCAGCGAGCGCGCGCTCTCGACCTGGCCGCGCGGCAGCCCCAGGATGCCGGCGCGCACGATCTCGCCGATGTAGATGCCGTCGAAGACCACCAGCGCGATCAGCATGGTGGTGAACTGGTCGGTCTTGACGCCGGTCACGCTGGGGAGGAAGAAGTAGGCCCAGAACACCACCATCAGCAGCGGCGTGCCGCGCACCACGAAGGCCACCAGCGTCACCGGCCATCGCAGCCAGCGCCAGGGGCTCACGCGCGCCAGGCCCAGCAGCAGGCCGAAGGGCAGGGCGAGCACCAGGCCCAGCGAGGCCAGCAGCACCGTGAGCGCCAGTCCGCCCAGCGGGCCGTTGGGATACTGCCCGATGAGGAAGTAGACCCAGTAGTCGCGCACGAGCTCGATCACGGTGCGGCTCCGGTGCTGATCGGAGTACCTCCGCCTTCTGCGGTACGAGCCCCCTTCGGAACGGCCGCGCGCGGTCTCATAGCGCCCTCGGCGGGAAGCGGTGCTGGTACCAGCTGGCCGCACCGGTGATGAGCATCGACACCGTGAGGTAGGCCGCGGTGGCGAAGGCGAAGGACTCGGCGCTGCGGAAGGTCGCGCTCTCCACCTGCCCGGCCTGGTACATCAGCTCGGCCACGCCGATCACGGTGGCCACGCTGGTGCCCTTCCAGAGGTTGAGGGTCTGCGAGATCAGCGGCGGGATGGTGACGCGCAAGGCCTGCGGCAAGATGATGCGGCGCATGGTCGCGAGGAAGCCGAAGCCCAGGGCGCGGCCCGCTTCCATCTGCACCGCCGGAATGGCGCGGATGCCGCTGCGGATGTCCTCGGCCATGTAGGCCGCGGTGTAGAGGCCCAGTGCCACCACCGCGCTCATCGCCTCGATGCGGCCGGCATAGAGGCGCTGCTTGAGCTCCTCGGGCAGCAGCTCGGGCGCGCCGAAATACCAGAACAGCATGTGCGCGAGCAGCGGGATGTTGCGGATCGACTCCACGTAGGCGAAGCCCAGCCCCCGCAGCGCGGCCACCGGCGCCAGGCGCAGCAGCGCCACTGCGAGCGCGACCGGCAGGGCCAGCATCAGCGAGGCGGCCAGCAGCTGCAGCGAGAGAGCGAGGCCCGCGACCAGCATGTCGTGGTAGCGCCCCGTGAGAAGCAGGGAATAGTCGAAGAGCGGCATGAATCGATCGGATGCGCAGGCGCCCACGCGGACCGCCGCGGGGCACATGGTACGCATCCGGGAAGCGCCGCGCGGCGGCGCTCACACCGTCTTCAACTGTCGATCTTGTCGGTCTCGATCTTGAAAGTGCGCGTCTCGAAGCCCGATTTTGTCTTCGGGCCGTACCACTTGAAGAAGATCTTCTCGGCCTCGCCCGACTTCTCGAGCTCGCGAAGCGTGTCGTCCACCACCTTCTTGAGGCCGCTCTCGCCCTTCCTGATGCCGATGGCCAACGCCTCGGTGCTCAGGTTCTGCTTGAGCACCACGTACTGCGCCTTCTGCGGCCCCAGCTTGGCGTAGCTGTTGAGCAGCGCGGCCTCGTCGTCGACGTAGCCCACGCCCTTGCCCTGCTGCAGCGCCTGAAAGGCCTGCTGGCTGGTGTCGAAGGTCACCACCTCGGCAGTGGGCACGGCCTTTTTGATGTTGGGCTCCTGCGTGCCGCCGCGGATGGTCAGCACCTTCTTGCCCGCGAGCTGCGGCACGTCGGTGATGCCGCTGTCCTTCTTGACGATGGCCTTCTGGCCGGTCACGAAGGTGGTCAGCGAGAAGTCGATCTGCGACTCGCGCTCCTTGTTGTGCGTGAGGCCCGCCGCGACCAGGTCCACGTGGCCCTGCTGCAGCTCGGGGATGCGTGCGGCCACCGCGATCTGCTTGAGCACCGGCTTCACGCCGATCTTCTTCGCGATGGCGTTCACCAGGTCGACTTCGTAGCCGATGATCTCGCGCGTCTTCGGGTCGATGAAGGTGGCGGGCTCGTCGGTTCCGAGCACCCCGACGACCAGCTGGCCCTTCTTCTTGATGTCGTCCAGCTGGTCGGCATGGACGGCGTTGCCCGCGAGCAGGGCGGCCGCGGCGAGGGCGGCGGCAGCGAAACGGAAGCGCATCTTTTTCTCCTGGGGAAAGGGGTCCGCACCATAGCAAACAAAAGCCTGCTGCGTGAAATAGCTCTTTTCCATATGCATACTGCCGTCATGCAAATCCAGGAAAAACCGCCTTTCGACACGCCCTTCGAATGGATCGGCGGCGAGCAGAAGGTTCATGCGCTGGTCGAGCGCTTCTACGACCTCATGGAACTGGAGCCGGCCTACGCGCAGTTGCGGGCGGTGCACGGCCCCTCGCTGGAGAACGCGCGGCAGCGGCTGTTCTGGTTCCTGTGCGGCTGGCTGGGCGGACCGCAGCACTACACCGACCGCTTCGGCCACCCCATGCTGCGGGCACGGCACCTGCCGCAGAGCATCGGCGGCCACACCATCGGCATCCAGGAGCGCGACCAGTGGCTGGCATGCATGGACCAGGCGATGGGGGAGACCGGTGTACCCGAAGGACTTCGTGCGCGCCTGCGCGATTCCTTCTTCCAGACCGCCGACTGGATGCGAACATAGGCCTGCGGCTTTTCACATCGCTTCGCTGAGCCTCGGAGCGGCCGG
>DATFFA010000049.1:0-8494 GCA_035250605.1 Variovorax sp.
TGCGCACGCCGCTGGCGGGCATCCGCGCGCTGGCCGATTACGGGCTCGCGCAGCAGGCGCCGGCCGTGTGGCGCGAGCAGCTGCAGCAGATCGCCGCCAGCCAGGCGCACGCGAGCCGGCTGGTCGATCAGCTGCTCGGCCTGGCGCTGGCCGACGAAGCGCGCACCGGGCTGCAACGCGAGCCGCTGCGGCTGGACGTGCTGGTGGAACAGGCGGTGCTGCGCCATCTCGCGCGGGCCGATGCGCAGGGCGTGGACCTCGGCGCGCTGGGGCTGGAGGCACCGGTGACAGTGCGGGCCCATGCCGCGCTGGTCGAGGGCATTCTCGACAACCTGATCGACAACGCGCTGCGCTATGGCGGCCGCACCATCACCATCGCGCTGACCGAGCGCACGCTGGCCGTGATCGACGACGGTCCGGGCATCGCGCCCGAGTTGCAGCGGGCGCTGGTGCAGCGCTGGTCGCAGGGGCCCGAGGGCGCGAAGCTGGGGCAGGGCGCGGGCCTCGGGCTGGCGATCGTGGCGCGCTATGCCGCGCTGCTGGATGCCCCCCTGCGCTTCGAGCCCGCCGGCGAGGCGGGCGGGCTGCGGGTCAGCGTGGCTTTCGGCGCGCCGCCCGAGGACGGGGATCAGTCCAGCGCCGGATAGTCGATGTAGCCCTTCTCGCCGCCGCCGTAGAAGGTGCCCTTGTCCCACGGGTTGAGCGGCGCGCCTTCGCGCAGGCGGCGCACCAGGTCGGGGTTGGATATGAAGGGCTTGCCGAAGGCCACGAGGTCGTCGCCTTCCTTCAGTGCGGCTTCGGCCAGCGGCTTGTCGTAGCCGTTGTTCACCATCCAGGCGGCCCGGCCACCGGCCTTGCGATAGGCGGCCTTCAGGGCCTCGTAGTCGAAGGGGCGGTCCTCCAGCTCGCGCGGCCCGCCGGTGGCGCCCTCGATGACGTGGATGTAGGCCAGGCCCAGCGGCGCGAGCTGTTTCACGACGTACTCGAAGAGCGGCTGCGGATCGGCATCGTGCACGTCGTTGGCCGGCGTGACGGGCGACAGGCGGATGCCGGTCACGCCGCCGCCGACCGCGTCGACCACCGCGCGCGTGACCTCGAGCAGCAGGCGGGCGCGGTTCTCGATGCTGCCGCCGTAGTCGTCGGTGCGATGGTTGCTGCCGCTCTTGAGGAACTGGTCGAGCAGGTAGCCGTTGGCGGCATGGATCTCGACGCCGTCGAAGCCTGCGGTCTCGACGGCGTTGCGCGCCGCTGCTGCGTAGGCGTGGACGATGCCGGGCAGCTCGGCGGCGTCGAGCGCGCGCGGCTCGGAGGTCTCGGTGAAGGTGGGCACGCCGTCCCTGATCAGCACCGTCTTGGTCTTGGCCGCGATGGCCGACGGAGCCACCGGCTTGCCGCCGCCCGGTTGCAGCTCGTGGTGCGAGACCCGGCCCACGTGCCACAGCTGCACGACGATCTTGCCGCCCTCGGCATGGACGGCATCGGTGACGCGCTTCCAGGCCTGGAGCTGCTCGCCGGCGTAGAGGCCGGGCACGTCGGCATAGCCCTGGCCCTGGTGGTTGATGGCGGTGGCTTCGGTGATCAGGAGTCCGGCGCCGGCGCGCTGGGCGTAATAGGTGATGGCGATGGGGGGCGGCACCGCGTGGGGCGAGCGGTTGCGCGTGAGCGGTGCCATGACGATGCGGTTGGCAAGCTTCAGGTCGCCGGCCTGGATCGGATCGAAAAGGGAGGACATCCTTTTTGCCTTTTGTTGTGAAGGGGTTGGGTCCGACGGTAATGCGATCCGTTCGGCCGTGCTGTCACGGGGTTGTCGCACTGCTGCCAAGGCATGCCGCAGAATGGCCGTCCCCGATGAATCGCGCCGCCACGCTCACGCCCGCCCAGGCTCTGCGCCTTGCGCTCGCGCTGTCGCTGGGGGCGGCGGTCTCGCTGGGCATCACGCGCTTTTCCTATGGCCTGCTGCTGCCGCCGATGCGTGCCGACCTGGGCTGGAGCTACACGCTCGCAGGCGGCATGAACACAGCCAATGCCGCGGGCTACTTGCTCGGCGCGCTGATGACGCCGGCCTTGATGCGGCGCTTCGGGCCGCTGCGTCTGCTGGTGGGCGGTGCGGTCTGGGCCAGCCTGTTCATGGCGGCCAGCGGTTTTTTCACCTCGGCACCGGCCCTGCTGGTCCAGCGCTTCCTGGCCGGGGTTGCGAGTGCCTGGGTCTTCGTCGCGGGCGGACTGCTGGCCGCTCGCCTCGGCGCGCTCCGCCCCGAGCGCGCGGGCCTGCTGCTGGGCCTCTACTACGGCGGCACGGGCTTCGGCATCACGCTGTCGGCCTTGCTGGTGCCCTTGGTGCTGCAGGCTGCGGCCGGCCAGGCGCATGGGTGGGCGTGGGCGTGGTGGGCGCTGGCGCTGGCCTGCGTGGCGGCGACGGCGCTCTTGGCCAGCGCCGCGCGTGCGATGCCGGCCGATGCGCCCACCGCCGCTGCGGCGTCACCGGCAACGGCCGCCGCGCCGGGCAACGTCGTGCTTCGCCTGACCTGGGCGCTCGCGGGCTACGCCATGTTCGGCGTTGGCTACATCGGCTACATGACCTTCGTGATCGCGCTGCTGCGCGAGCAGGGGGCGAGCCCGGGCAGCATCACGGCCTTCTACGCGCTGCTCGGGGTGGCCTGCGTGGCCTCGGCACGGCTCTGGGCAGGCCTGCTGGACCGCTTTCGCGGCGGCGGGCCGCAGGCCTTGCTCAATGCGCTGCTGGGGCTGGCGACTCTGCTTCCGGTGCTCAGTGGCGCATGGCCGGTGGCCCTCGTGTCGGGCCTGCTGTTCGGCGCGGTCTTCCTGTCGGTGGTGGCCTCGACCACGGCCCTGGTGCGCCACAACCTGCCGGATGCGCAATGGGCGAGCGGCATCAGCGCCTTCACCATCGTCTTCGCGCTGGGACAAATCGTCGGACCGACCGTGACGGGCCGGATCTCCGACGGCGCCGGTGGCCTGGCGCGCGGCCTCGTGGCCTCGGCCGTGGCGCTGTGGATCGGCGCAGCGCTGGCGTGGCGTCAGCGGCCGCTGGACCGCTGAGCGACGCCGCGCGCGTGCGGGATTACTTGCTCAGGCCCTCGGCCTTGAGCGCTTCCTGCACCTTCGGCCGGGCGCCGACGCGGGCATGCCAGGCCTGCACGTTCGGGTAGGGCGACAGATCGATCCCGACCGGCTTGGCCCAGTTGGTGACGGTGAACAGGTAGCCGTCGGCCACGGTGAAGTGGTCGCCCATCAGGTATTCCTTGCCGGCGAGCTCGCGGTCGAGCCACTCGTAGCGCGACTGCAGCTTGGACTTGAAGACAGCCTTGGCTTCGTCGGGCATGGCGGGATTGAAGAAGGGCGAGTAGGTCTTGTGCATCTCGGTGCCGATGAAGGTGAGCCACTCCTGCAGCCGATAGCGCGACAGCGTGCCGGCAGCCGGCGCGAGGTTCTTGGTGGGGGCGAGGTCGGCGATGTACTGCACGATGGCCGGGCCTTCGCGCAGCCGCGTGCCGTCGTCGAGCTCGAGCATCGGCACGTAGCCGAGGGGGTTGATGCCGTAGTAGTCGGTGCCGTCCTGCAGCTTGTGGCTCTTGGTGCTGGCGAGCACGGGCTCGAAGGCGATGCCGGCTTCGCGCAGCGCGATGTGCGGCGACAACGAGCAAGCGCCGGGCGAGTAGTACAGCTTCATGCGAAAGACTCCAATGGATTGTTGAAAAACGGTCTGGGGGAGAGCAGGGGATGCTAGCGGTTTCGGCCGCGCCGCGTTTTTGTCCTACGGTGCCTCAGGCGGGCCGACTATCGGTGGCGGGAGAGGTCCTTCTTATTCTGCGTTTGCACTGCGGCGGAGTCCGCAATCGAAGGAGTGCCTCCATGTTGAAGTACGCCATCATCTTCGCGATCATCTCGCTGATCGCGGCCGGGCTCGGCTTCGGCGGCATCGCCGCAGGCGCGGCCGGGATAGCCAAGCTGCTGTTCGGCCTGTTCCTGATACTGGCCGTTCTCTTCCTGGTGCTGGCGGCGCTGGGTATCGGCGCCACGAAGAAAGCCTTGGACTGACAACGCCGCGGCGGCTTCCGTCGCGGCCCGGGGAGGAATATGCATGTCTCGAACGTAGAAGCGGTGCTGGACTATGAAGTCGAAGCGCCGGCGCACCTGGTGTTCAACATCGAGGCCGCACGCAACGGTGCGCAGGCGGTTGCCAGCGAGTCGCTGGTGATCGAGCCGGCAGTGCCGCGTGAGGCCTTCTGCGACGAAAGCAGCGGCAACCGCTTCGTGCGCTTCGATGCGCCGCCGGGTCCGCTGAAGATCCACTATCGCGCTCAGATCCAGCGCGACCATGTGCTGCTGCCGGCCGAGCTCGCGGAGCTGCCGGTCAATCAGGTGCCGAACGAGATCCTCCACTACCTGATGCCGAGTCGCTACTGCGAGTCGGACCTGATGTCGCGTTGCGCGCAGCAGCTCTTCGGCGATCTTCCGGCGGGCATCGGACGCGTGCAGGCGATTGCCGACTGGATCCACGACAGCATCGTTTACGAGCCCGGCATCAGCGACTCGACCACCACGGCGCGCGAGGTGTTCGTCGAGCGCGCAGGGGTGTGCCGCGACTTCGCGCACCTGGGCATCACCTTTTGCCGCGCGCTCAACATCCCGGCGCGCCTGGTGGTGGGCTATGTCTGGTTCGACGAGCCGCCGCAGGACTTTCATGCGGTGTTCGAGGCCTGGCTGGGCGGCCAGTGGGTGCTCTTCGATGCCACGCGCATGGCGCCGGTGGACCGGCTGGTGCGCGTGGGCACCGGCCGCGATGCGAAGGATGTGGCCTTCTGCACCTTCTTCGGGCCGGTGCGCATGACCGGCAAGACGATGAGCGTGCACGAGCTGCAGGACGAGCGCCTGGTGGCCTCGGCCGGCCCGGTGCCGAGCGGGCAGCTGGTGGGCATCGAGAAGCCCATTCCGATCAGCCCCGTGGCCGCGGGTTCGGCCTCGCTGCTGCAGGCACCGGCCGAGCTTCGTTTGCTATAAAAAAGATAGCAGACCACAAAGGCGGCAGGCGACCTGGCGGCGCGCGCCACGGCCACGGCCCTTGCCCCTGCGCTCCTCCCGGAGTCGTCTGCGCGATTAAAATCGACGCCCCTTTCCGCAAGCGCACGCGCAGGTGCGCCCCTCCCCATGCTCTATCCCGAAGAATTCGATGTGATCGTCGTCGGCGGCGGCCATGCCGGCACAGAGGCCGCGCTGGCCTCTGCGCGCATGGGGGCCCGCACGCTGCTGCTCACCCACAACATCGAGACGCTGGGGCAGATGAGCTGCAACCCGTCGATCGGCGGGATCGGCAAGGGGCACCTGGTGAAGGAGGTCGATGCGCTCGGTGGTGCGATGGCCATCGCGACCGATGAGGCCGGAATCCAGTTCCGCATCCTCAATTCGAGCAAGGGGCCGGCGGTGCGCGCGACGCGGGCGCAGGCGGACCGGGTCCTCTACAAGGCGGCGATCCGGCGCCGGCTGGAGAATCAGCCGAATCTTTGGCTCTTCCAGCAGGCGGTCGACGACCTGATGGTCGAGGGCGACCGGGTGGTGGGTGCGGTAACGCAGGTGGGCATCGCCTTCCGCGCGCGCGCCGTGGTGTTGACGGCCGGGACCTTTCTCGACGGTCGCATTCATGTGGGCCTGGACAACTACCAGGCCGGGCGGGCGGGCGATCCGCCGGCGGTCAGTCTTTCGGCACGGCTCAAGGAGCTGAAGCTGCCGCAAGGACGGCTCAAGACCGGCACGCCGCCGCGGCTGGATGGGCGCAGCATCGATTTTTCCAAGTGCGTGGAGCAGCCAGGCGACGGCATGCCGGGTGGGGCAGGGCCCATGCCGGTCTTCAGCTTCATGGGGCGCACGGACATGCATCCGCAGCAGATGCCTTGCTGGATCACCCATACCAACGCCCGCACGCACGAGATCATCCGGTCCGGCTTCGATCGCAGCCCGATGTTCACCGGGAAGATCGACGGGGTGGGGCCGCGCTACTGCCCGAGCGTCGAAGACAAAATCAACCGCTTTGCCGACAAGGAGAGCCATCAGATCTTTCTGGAACCCGAGGGGCTGACCACCAACGAGTACTACCCGAACGGGATCTCGACCAGCTTGCCCTTCGACATCCAGTACCAGCTGGTGCGCTCGATGGCCGGGCTGGAGAACGCGCATATCCTGCGGCCCGGCTACGCGATCGAGTACGACTACTTCGATCCGCGCGAACTCAAGAGCAGCTTCGAGACGCGCGCCATCCAGGGCTTGTTCTTCGCCGGGCAGATCAATGGCACCACGGGTTACGAAGAGGCGGCGGCGCAGGGCCTGTTCGCCGGCATCAATGCGGCGCTGCTGTGCCGGGGCGAGGCGGCATGGTTGCCGCGCCGCGATGAAGCCTACCTGGGCGTGCTGGTCGACGACCTGATCACCAAGGGCGTGACCGAGCCCTACCGCATGTTCACCAGCCGCGCTGAGTTCCGGCTGCAGCTGCGCGAGGACAACGCCGACATGCGCCTGACCGAGGCCGGCCGCAAGCTGGGCCTGGTCGACGACGCGCGTTGGGATGCCTTCTCGCGCAAGCGCGACCTTGTTTCACGTGAAACAGAGCGGCTTCGCTCGATTTGGGTGAACCCGCGGAATCTTCCGGCCAGCGAGTCGGAGCGCGTGCTCGGGAAGGCGATCGAGCGCGAGTACAACTTGGGCGACCTGCTGCGGCGGCCCAACGTCGACTACGCCTCCCTGATGTCCTTGGACGGCGGCAAATACGCCACGGACCAGCCGCTCGGTGCAGCGGAGATCGAGCAGATCGAGATCGCCGCCAAGTACGCCGGCTACATCGATCGCCAACACGACGAGGTCGAGCGCGCGGCGCATTTCGAGAATCTCAAGTTGCCGGCTGACCTGGACTACAGCCAAGTCAAGGCGCTGAGCTTCGAAGTCCGGCAGAAGCTGGCCAAGCATCGCCCCGAAACACTCGGGCTGGCCTCACGCATTTCGGGTGTGACCCCGGCTGCCGTCTCGCTGCTGATGATCCATCTGCGAAAGGGCGGGCACCGCGCCTTCGCACAGGACAGCCCCTCGGCCGAACCGCAGCAAGTCGGCGAATGAGTGCCGATCGGGAGCTGCGCGAAGGTGCAGCGACACTTGGGCTGAGCCTGGACGACCGGCAATGCGAACGACTGCTGGCCTATGGCGCGCTGATCCTGAAGTGGAACAAGGTCTACAACCTGACCGCATTGCGAGACCCGGCGAGCGTCTTGACCCATCATCTGCTTGACAGCCTGTCCATCATCCAACCCTTGGCCCGCGAGTGGCCGGGGAGGGCGGCGCTGCTCGATGTGGGCGCTGGTGCGGGGTTGCCGGGCGTTGTCATCGCGATCCTGCGCAACGACATCGCCGTCACTTGTCTGGATGCGGTGGCCAAGAAGGCTGCCTTCGTCCAGCAGGTCGCGGCGGAGCTCGGTCTGGCCAACTTGCGTGGCTTGCACGCTCGGGTGGAATCGCTGACCGGCAGCTACGAGCTGATCAGCTCGCGCGCCTTCGCCTCATTGCCCGACTTTTTTGAAGGATCGAAGCATCTGCTCGCGCCCGGCGGGCGGTGGCTCGCCATGAAAGGCAAGATGCCGAGCGAGGAACTGTCGCAGGTGCCCGCTGAAATCGAGGTGTTTCACGTGGAACAGCTGAGCGTTCCGGGGCTGGATGCCGACCGCTGCATCGTCTGGGCGCGAAAACAGAGCGCTTGAGCAGCCGTCCGCGCATCGACCTCGCTTAGACTCGAAGCCTCCCTTTCCGAGGCAATTTCCATGTTCGGCATCGCTGACTACGGCGCATTCGTTGTCGCCATCATCATCTTTCTGGCGATTCCCGGGCCGGGCAATCTGGCCATCATCACCTCCACCGGCAAGGGCGGCATCCGCGGCGGGCTGGCGGCTGCTTTCGGCCTGATTGCCGGCGATCAGATCCTGATGTGGGCTGCCGTCGCGGGAGTTGCTGCACTGCTGAGCGCCTATCCGCCGGCTTTCAAGGCCGTCCAGTGGCTGGGCGCTGCCTACCTGGCCTGGCTGGGTTTCCGGATGCTGACCACCAAGCCCGGCGCCGCGCCGGTACTCAATATCCGCCCGCGCCAATACTTCCGGCAGGCGCTGATGATCACGCTCCTGAATCCGAAGGCGATCGTCTTCTACATGGCCTTCTTCCCGCTTTTCGTCGACCCGGCGCGCCACCAGGGCTTGCTGACCTTCGGCGTCATGGCACTGACGATTGCAGCGCTGACCTTCGCCTATTGCCTGGGTGCCACGCTGCTCACGCACTTCCTGGCGGAGCGGCTCCGTGCCAATCCGCGCATCAAGGCCTTGCTTGAAAAACTGGCGGGCGTCTTCCTGATCGGATTTGGCGTGAAGCTGGCGGCGTCCCAGTAGCATGGCGAAGATCTTCTGCATCGCGAACCAGAAGGGGGGCGTGGGCAAGACCACGACCACCG
>DATFFA010000050.1:0-9377 GCA_035250605.1 Variovorax sp.
GGGCCTTGCGCGGGCGCAGCCCCAGGAAGGAAGCCACCTCGGCGGGCGTCGCGGCGCGGCCGCCCACCAGCATGCGCACGCGCTTCGCCTCGGCGGCCGGCAGCCAGAAGGGCCCCTGGCTGCGCCGCTCGGCGTTCAGGAAGCGCGGCTCGCGCTGCGTGTCCTCGCCCCAGCCGACCTCGATGTGCCAGGCCTTGAAGTCGCGGAACGCGCGGCTCACGACCATGCGCAGCGTGCTCGCATCGGAGACTTCGCCGCGCAGGTCGGCCAGCCGCACGAGGCCGCCTTCGGCATCGTGCGCGTGCTTCATGCGTGCGAGCAGCCAGAGCGACTGGAACGCCGCGCGCTGGCCGTTGACCGATTGCGGCGAGGTGAGTTCGATGGAAAGCGGGGTGGGGGCGGCGGTTTGGGGCACGCCCCGGATTGAACCTCAAATCAGGCGCGGATCCCGAAGGGACTGCGCGTGCGGACCGGTCAGCAGCGATGCTTGTCGAGCAGGCCGGGAACTTCGCTGCGGCCGATGCCCAGATCGCACAGCTCGTGGTCGCTCATGCCGGCCAGACGCTGTGCGTCCGCACGGCTGCGGCGGCGCTCCGCGGCGCGGCGGCGCCAGCTGCGCAGGGCATGCATCAGGCGTTGATGAAAGGGCGAGTGCGTCGGCGCTGTCACGGTGGGCTCCTTGTGGGGGAGCGCTCATCTTGCGGCGATGCGTGCTATTGTGGAAGTTGAGATTCCTGACACCTTCAATCAGCATTCCTGATGCGACAGCTCAACCTCGACCAACTCCGAACGCTCATCGCCATTGCCGATCTCGGCACCTTCTCGGCGGCGGCCAAGGCGCTGCACCTCGCGCAACCCACGGTGAGCCTGCACATCAGCGAACTCGAATCGCGCCTCGATGCGCAGCTGGTGGTGCGCGGCAACCGCCGCGTCACGCCCACGGCGGCCGGCGCGGCGCTGGTCGAGCGCGGGCGCAAGCTGCTGCGCGACACCGACGATGCCGTCGAGGCCGTCAAGCGCCAGGCCGAAGGCCGCACCGGCCGCGTGCGGCTCGGCACTTCCACCGGCGTGGTGGTCGACCTGCTGCCGCAGGTGCTCGAAGCGCTGGGCGCCCGGCATGCGGGCATCGACGTGGAGGTCAGCATCCTCGGCTCGTACGAGGCGATGGCGCGGCTGGCCGCCGGCACGCTCGACATCGGGCTGGTCGCCATGCCGCAGCCGCCGCTGCGAGAGCTGGTCGTCACGCCCTGGCGCGACCAGGCCATGATGGCCTTCGTGCCGCAGCGCTGGAAGGCGCCCAAGCGCGTCACGCCGGCCTGGCTGGCCGCGCAGCCGCTGATCTTCAACGACGCCACCACCCACATGTACCGGCTCTCGATGGAGTGGTTCGCGGCGGCCGGCTTCGCGCCGCGTGCGCGCATCGAGCTCAACTACGACGCCGCGATCCGCAGCCTGGTGGCGGCCGGCTACGGCGCCGCGCTGCTGCCGCTGCAGCAGACCACCGATGCGGCGCTGAACGAGCGCATGCAGATCCTGCCGATCACGCCCAGGCTCACGCGCCGCCTCGGCATTGCGCACCGCCAGCGCGCCCTGCTCGACGGCGCCACGCAAAGCGTGCTGCAGGTGCTCACGGCCTTTCGCCAGCTCTGATTCTTCAGCTCTGGCCGGGTCTGCGTGCGCCGAGCGAAAGGATTTCGTTGGCGTTGACGATGGCCCCGGCGATCTCTTCCATGGTCGTGCGCTTGCTCATCGCCTGGTCGCGGATCAGGTCGTGCGCCTGCCCTTCGGAAACGCTGTGCGTCTTCATGAGAATGCTCTTGGCTTCGGCGAGTTGCCGCACGCCGAGCAGCTTGGCCTCGACCTTGCGCAGGCGCCGCGCGAGCGAACGGCTTTCCTTGTGCGCCTCGCGCGCCACCACCAATGCAGAGAGCAAGCCGAAGGAGCGCACCGGCGAGGGCAGCACCGCCTTGGCGCCGATCTCCAGCACGGCCTCGACGATGGTCGGATTCTCGTAGCTGACCACCGCGATGATGGCGGGCGCATCTTCGCTCTGGGTCCACTCGAAGCGCAGGTTGATGAAGTCGGGCTGCACCGCCATGAAGGCCACGTCGATGCCCTCGGGAAGCACCTGCACCGGCGGCCAGAAGGCCTGCACCTGGCAGCCGATGCGCTGCAGCTGCTGCGTGAGCTGCCGGCCGTCGGCGTCGTCCGGGTGGATCACCGCGATCTTCAGCAGGCGCAGCTCTTTCAGCTGCGGCGGCGTCACCCGCAGGGTGTGTCGCTTGGGGGCGGCGCCGTCCATCCTAGAGCTCCAGCGTATCGAGCCTGGCCGTCCAGTCGCCCAGCGAATGAGTGACCAGATAGGGATCGGGGTACACCGCGCGCGTCGCCTGCCGCACGATGGTGAACTGCCCGTGCGCATCGACCCGCCCGATGCGCGGGTAAAGGCAGGTGTGATGGTTCGCCGGATCGATCTTCACGCGCCCCTGCGGCGCATCGAACTCGCTGCCCAGGATGTGCGGCAGGATCTGCGCAATGCCGTCGCTGCCCGACTGGCGGAGCGCATTGGCGAAGATGTGCATCTGAAAATACGAGGCCTCCCAGCACAGGTTGGGCACGCAGCCGTCGCCGAAGCGTTCGCGCAGCCGCGCGAGGCAGCGCCGGTTGGCGGCCGAGTCGATGGACTGGAAATACGGCGCCGCGGTGAAGTGCCCCGTGGCCACGCCGGGGCCCATCTGCGAGACCTCGGCCTCCGACGTGGTGAGGCTCGAGATCGGCATCGTCTTCGGATCGAAGCCCGCTTCCGCGTAGGCGCGGTAGAGGCTTGCGGTGGAGTCGCCCACCACGGTCGAGAAGATGAAGTCGGGCCGCTTGTGGCGGATGTCGTCCATGATCGCGCGGTAGTCTTTTTCGGTGGCATCGAGCGCCACGTAGCGCTCGCCGAGCTTCTCGCTGCCGGGACGCTGCATCACCAGCTCGCCCATGATGCGGTTCGACTCGTAGGGATAGATGTAGTCGGAGCCGATCAGGTACACGCGCGAACCGAAGTTCGTGGTCATGAACTCGGCCAGCTGCACGCTGTTCTGATTGGGTGCGGCGCCGGTGTAGATGACGTTGCCCGAGTACTCGAAGCCCTCGTAGAGCGTGGGGTAGAACAGCAGCTTGTTCCACTTCTCGATCACCGGGATCACGGCCTTGCGGCTGCTCGACATGTAGCAGCCGAAGATCACGTTGACGCGGTCCTGCACGATCAGCTGCTCGGCCAGCTGTGCATAGCGCGCGGGGTTGGATTGCGGGTCGTAGCGCATCGCCACGATCTCGCGGCCGTCGACGCCTCCAGCCTCGTTGATCTCCTCGATGGCGAGCAGCGCGCCCTGCAGCTGCGACAGCCCGATCGTCGAGGTGACGCCGGTTTCCGAGTAAAGGATGCCGACCCGGATGGGGTCCTTGTCAGCCACGGGGGTGTCTCCTGGTTGTGTGAACCATCATTCTCCTCAGTTTGCGGCGGCCAGCCGCGCGCTCATGTGCGCGAGCCGCATGGGCAGGCTGCGTGCATCGTCGGCGATGCAATAGTTGCGCCAGCCGAAGATGCGGCGCACATACGCGTCGGCTGCGCTGTCTACCGCGATGCACGCGGTGCGCACGCCGGCTTCGCGCGCCTCGGCCACGGCCATGCGGGCGTCTTCGATCAGGTACTCGGGGTCGTGCACGTCGATGTCGGAAGGTGCGCCGTCGGTCACGAGCAATATCGCGCGGTGGCCTGAAGGCTCGGTGCGCAGGTGCGATGCGGCGTGGCGCAGCGCGGCGCCCATGCGGGTGGAGTAGCGGCCGCGCATCCCGTCGATCATGGCGTGCGACGTTGCCCCGAGCGGCTGGCCGAATTCGAGCAGGCGGTAGTAGTAGACCTCGGCGCGCGTGTTCGATGAGAAGCCGTGGATCGCGAGCCGGTCGGCGCCGCGCGTGTTCGAGGCGGCCAGCAGCAGGGCGGCCTGTTTCTCGATGTCGAGCAGTGAGCGTGCACCGTCGCGGCCAAGGCCGTTCGCCGATTCCGAGAGATCCAGGAGCACCAGCACGCTGCTCGGGCGCGGGGCCTTGCCGGGGCGCATGAAGAGGCGCGGATCGGGCCGCAGCCGCAGGCGCCGGTCGACCAGCACTTCGATGGCGGCATTCAGGTCGATGTCGTCTCCTTCCCATTGGCGGCGCAGGCGATGGGTGCGGTCGAGCTGCGTTGCGCGGGGCAGGGCGCACGGGACCAGGCGCTCGTTGCGCATCGGCGTCTGCTCACGACTTGCGCGCAGGCCCTGCCATGCGGGCAGCTTCTCGATCACGGTGCACCAGTGGGGGCGAAGGCGTTCCAGCTTGCGGTCCCATTCGGGGTAGCCATGGCGGCCCAGTTCCAGTTCGGTTCCACCTTCAGGAAGCGGACCCGCGTCGTCGTCGGCAGGCGGTGGCCTTGCGCCCGCCTGCTGGAGCGCGATCGCCTCGTCGGGCGGCGTCTGCGCCTCGCCGAAATCCCACAGGTAGCTGTTGTCGTCGCGGTACGGCGCCGGAACCGCGTAGTGCTGCGGGTCGAAGCGCACGCGCATCTGGCCGAGGTCGTTGGCCAGGATCGACGCGATCGTACGGAAGGCGCTGTAGTCTTCCAGCCCCGCAGAGGCGACGGTCTCGTCGAACAGGCGGCGCGCCTTGTTGACCCAGTGATTGTCGTCCTGCCACGCAGGCAGCAGCAGCATGCGGTCCATGCGCGAGACGAGCGCCGCAAAGCTCAGGTCCAGCGGGTCGGGCTCCGCTGCGAGCGATCCGGCGAACCAGCCGTGCAAACCGGGAAAGTCGCGGCACAGCAGCCGCTCGACGCGTGCGTCCTCGATGGCAGAGACGATGGCGATGCCCATGGGCTTGAGCGTGTGGGCGGACCGCGCGGGCACCGAGTGGCGCAGGTGCGCAACCGCATGCGCCACCATGGCGCGATGCCATCGCCTGTCGGCGCTCGCGGGCAGCAGCAGCTGTTTGCCGGCCAGCACCGCGCGCGTGCCCGCACCGCCGTCGAGCGGCTGTACCTGGACGTCGATACCCGCCAGCCCGCGGGCCAGCAAGGCGAGCGATGCATGGCTGCCGCTCATCCGAACTGCGCCTGGACGAACCCCTGCAGCGCGCTGGCCATGTCGGGGTCGTCGGTCAGGGCGCGCGTCATCGTCATGTCGCAGCTGTCGCGCGGCGACACGCCGTCGCGGATCAGCACGCCCGCGTAGATCAGCATGCGCGTCGATACGCCCTCGTCGAGCCCGCGGTGCTTGAGTTCGCGCGAGCAGCGCGCAATGGCCACCAGCTTCGCGGCCAGGTCGAGCCCGACCGCGGCCTCGTGCGCGACGATTTCCGCTTCGAGTCCGCTGCCGGGATAGTCGAACTCCAGCGCCGCGAAGCGTTGCCGGGTCGAAGGCTTCATGTCCTTCGCGCTGCTCTGGTAGCCGGGGTTGTACGAGACCACCAGCTGGAAATCAGGGTGCGCGTGCACCAGTTCGCCCTTCTTGTCGAGCGGCAGGATGCGGCGCGCGTCCGTCAGCGGGTGGATCACCACCGTGGTGTCCTGCCGCGCCTCCACCACTTCGTCGAGGTAGCAGATGCCGCCGTGGCGCACCGCCAGCGTCAGCGGCCCGTCATGCCAGGCCGTGCCGTTGGCGTCGAGCAGGTAGCGCCCCACGAGGTCCGATGCCGTCATGTCCTCGTTGCAGGCCAGCGTGACCAGCGGCCGCCCGAGCGACCACGCCATGTGCTCCACGAAGCGCGTCTTGCCGCAGCCGGTCGGTCCCTTGAGGATCAACGGCATGCGGTGGCGATAGGCCTGTTCATAGAGCGCCACTTCGTTGCCCGCGGGCCGGTAGAAGGGCTCGGCCTCGATGCGGTAGCTGGCGAGCGGATCGGGGACGGCGGCATTCATGGCGCGGCGAGCAGTTCCTTGAGGGCGGTGTCGATGAAACGGGTGTCGATCGGGCTGCTGCCGCCACCGGCAAAGTGGCCCCACACGCCCGGGATCGGGCGGCACTCGGCGTTCGGCATGTGCGACACCTCCCATTCGTTGTCGGCCACGGGAAAGTACAGGTCGCGCTCGGCCGGCATCACGATGGCGCGTGCCTTGATGGCGCCCAGCGCCTTCTTGAAGTCGCCCTTGAACACCGGGTTGTCGCTGATGTCGCCGTTCTGCCAGGACCACAGCATCGCGAGCAGGTTGTTCGCGTCCTTCTGCAGGAAGAAGCCTTCCCAGAAGCCGACCAGGAAGTCTTCGAGCGAGCTGAAGCCCAGCTCGCGCCACAGTTCCTGCATGTAGAAGGGCTGCGACAGGCCCCAGCCCGCATACACGCGTCCGACCGCGCGCAGGCCCTTGCTCGGCGGCGAGGCGTACCAGCCGCCGTTCCACGCCGCGTCGCTCGTGAGCGCCGCCTTCACGCCCTCGAGGAACACGATGTTGTGAGGCGCCGTCTTCGCCGAGCCGCAGAAGGGCGCGATGCGCTGCACCATGTCGGGGTACAGGCAGCCCCACTGGTTGGTCTGCTGCGCGCCCATCGACCAGCCTGTGACCAGCGCGATCCGCTCGATGCCGAACTTCTCCGTGACCAGGCGGTGCTGCAGCCGGACGTTGTCATAGAGCGTGATGTCCGGAAAGCGCGACAGGTTGTACGGTTCGGGCGTGTTGCTGGGCGAGGAAGAGAGGCCGTTGCCCAGCATGTTCGGCACGATGATGAAGTACTTCCCGGGGTCGAGCGCCATGCCCGGGCCGATCAGCCATTCGTTGTCGTAGTGCTGGCCTGAGTACCAGGTCGGGTAGACGATCACATTGCCCTTGTCGGCGTCGAGCTTGCCGTAGGTCTTGTAGGCGAGCTTGGCATTGCGCAGCGTCGCACCGCGTTGCAGGGGCACGTCGCCGAGATCGAAGATTTCGTAGTCCATGGTCGTTGTCGCTTTCGAAGGGATTGATCAGTTGTTGATGGAAGGTGCGGCCCCTGCCGCCGGTGCGGCGCTGCCGAGGTGGAGCGCGACGTAGCAGATGCCCGCCGCAATGAAGGCCGCCACGGCGGTCGACAGCTGCGGTGCCATCGTCTCGGTGGCATAGGCCACCAGCGAGCCCACGCCCCAGGCGATGAAGGCGCGCGGGCGCCAGTCGGCGCCGATGGCGGCACCGGGCCGCACGAAGTACAGGTCGGCGATCAGGATGGCGCCGATCGGCGGCACCAGGATGCCCAGCAGCGACAACCATGGAATGAACAGCGCCCACACATTGGCCGCCGCGATCGCGATGCCCGCGGCCGCAAGCACCACGGCGAACACGCGCATGCGGCCGTTGCCGATGCGCGACCAGCCCACGGCCGAGTTGTAGAGGCAGTGCGCACAGACCGAGCCCAGGTTGCAAAGCAAAAACACGAAGGCCACCACGGCCAGCCAGGGCGCGTTCTGCGCAAGCAGGTAGCCGAACATGTTGTCCAGTCCGAAGGGCTGCGGTTGCGGCAGCGCCAGGGCGGCCGTCATGACGCCGCCGACCAGCATCGCGACCAGGTTGGCCACCGGAAAGGCGCAGGCCGTGGCGATCAGCGAACTCTTGCGGTCGGCGGCCCAGCGGTTGAAGTCGGCAGTGACCGTGCCCGCGTCGATGAACAGCGCCACCACGATGGTCAGACCGACACCGAAGGACATCGGCAGCGCCGGCTGCGTGCCGGCGTACGACAGCACCTTGCCCCATCCCGCCGCGCCGGCCGAATGCAGCGCCACCCAGCCGCCCAGCACCACGAACAGCGGCACCGACACCATGCCGATCCAGTGCAGGCCGCGGATGCCGACGAATGTGATGCCCAGGTACAGCACGCCCGCGGCGATCGTCATCGTCAGGTAGTCGAACTTGAAGGCGGTGTGCATCAGGTTGCCCGTGATGCCGGTCTGCACCGCGTACCAGCCCAGCAGCAAGGTCGACAGCAGACCCGAGGCGAAAACATAGCCCTTCTTGCCGAAGCTCGCGCTGGCGAGCAGCGCAAAGTTGTGGCCGCGCGCCGTGCCCAGCACGCCCAGCGACCCCACGTACGCGAACATCAGCAGGTTGCCGACGATCATCGCGAGCAGCGCGGACTGGAAACCCATGCCCGCGACCAGGATGGAGCCGGTCATTGCGCCGGTGATGATCATCGGAAATCCGAGCCACACCATCGAGACCGAGAAGGTGCTGCGCCGCTTGGAGAGCGGAACCGGGTCGTGCTCGTACTCTTCGCCGAGAACCTTGTCGTCGAGATGCGTCTGTGTCATGGCGTACCTTTTGTGGTTTGAAGTGGAAGGGCCGGTCGCCAGGTCAGCGATGCTTGGCCGGCTCGTTCGGAATGCCATCGATCGGGCATTCGGGCGTGCCGACCGTGCTGCGCGTGAACGACTCCACCATTTCTCTGGTGCCCTCGGGGTCGTTGATCCACTGCGTGTAGAAGTTGTAGGGGCAGGCCGCCACGCCCTTGTCGCCGTCGCCCGAGTTGATGGTGCCGGTGTAGCCGCGGTGCACCAGCTTGAACAGGTGGTTCTGCGACTGGCCGTTCCTGCGCGCGTCGCGGATCAGGCCCATGGAGAGCTCGGCGTAGTTGATGCCCATTTCTTCCTCGCCGCATTCGCCGAGCGTGCGTCCGTCGAAGCCGATGAGCGCCGAGTGCCCGAAGTACGAGTACACGCCGTCGAAGCCCGCCGCGTTGGCCACAGCCACGTAGGTGTTGTTCATGAAGGCCATGGCCTTGGACACCAGGATCTGCTGCTCCTTGGCCGGATACATGTAGCCCTGGCAGCGGATGATCAGTTCGGCGCCGCGCATCGCGCAGTCGCGCCAGATCTCGGGATAGTTGCCGTCGTCGCAGATGATCAGGCTCATCTTCATGCCCTTGGGGCCGTCGCTCACGTAGGTGCAGTCGCCCGGGTACCAGCCCTCGATGGGGACCCACGGCATGATCTTGCGGTACTTCTGGACGATCTCGCCCTGGTTGTTCATGAGGATCAGCGTGTTGTAGGGCGCCTTGTTCGGGTGCTCCTCGTGGCGCTCGCCGGTCAGCGAGAACACGCCCCACACATTGGCGCGGCGGCAGGCGTCCGCGAAGATCGCGGTCTCCTCGCCGGGGATCGCGGACGCGGTGTCGTACATCTCCTTGGCGTCGTACATGATCCCGTGCGTCGAGTACTCGGGAAAGATCACCAGGTCCATGCCCGGCAGGCCCTTCTTCATGCCGACCAGCATCTCGCCGATCTTGCGTGCGTTGTCCAGCACCTCGGCCTTGGTGTGCAGGCGGGGCATCTTGTAGTTGACGACCGCGACGCCGACGCAATCGTTGCTGCTCGAAATATCACCATGTCTCATGACGCTGCTCCTG
>DATFFA010000051.1:0-20253 GCA_035250605.1 Variovorax sp.
TGGCGCGCCTGGACGCTCTGCGACCGGCCGCCGCTCAGCGGTCCCGAGCAGATGGCCGGCGAGCGCGTGGCCCTGGTCGGCGACGCCGCGCATCCGATGCTGCCCTACCTGGCCCAGGGGGCCGGCATGGCGATCGAGGACGGCGTGGCGCTGGCCGAGGCGCTCGACGGCTGCGGCGCGGAGGAGGTGCCGCGGCGTCTCGCGCACTATGCGGATGGGCGCTGGGAACGCAATGCGCAGGTCCAGGCGCGGGCGCGCCGCAACGGCGAGATCTTTCACGCGACCGGCCTGCTCCGGCTGGGCCGCGACGCGGCCTTGCGAATGCTGGGGCCGCGGCTGCTCGACGTGCCCTGGCTCTACGGCGCCTGAAGGCTCAGAGCCTGAAGCTCTGCAAGTGGTCGACGCGCTCGGCCAGGCCCTCGGCGCCGAGATAGTGGCTGACTTTGCCGGTGCGCACCTCGGCCAGCGATTTCTCGAGCTCGGCGAGCAAGCTGTTGCGCGCCGCCTCGAATGCCGCCGGCAGGTCCCCGCGTTGCTTTTGATAAGCGTCGGCGATCACCCGCGCCGCGGCGGGCGCGCCGCAGGCCACGCATTCGGCGACGGCGGTCGCGCTGGGCTGGGCGCCACGCGCCAGCAGCAGCGCCGCCAGCTCGGGCGAGACCGCGCTGTCGATGGCATCGAGCGCGTCCGGCGACACAGGCGCTCCCGCTCGCGCCAATGCTTCCGCCGCATGATGCGCGCCGTGCGCGAGCGCCAGGTCGGTGGCCTTGGCGCTGCCGTGCAGAGGGCCGTCGAACGACACCCCGGCGGCGGCCAGCTTTGCGACGAGTGCCGGATCGTCGGTCGCGACCGCGTGCCGCAGCGCGATGCGGGACAGCCGTCCATCGCGGTCCAGCGTGCCCTCGGAGAGCGGCGTGCGCCAGTCGACCATGGCGCGGCGGTAGAAGGCCACCAGCTTGTCCATCAGCTCGAGCGCGAGGCCGTGCGTCTGGTGCCGATCGTCCAGGTACGCGAGCAGCGCCTGGCCTGTGAAGTAGTCGGCCGCGGGCTCCAGCGGGTCCTCCTCGAGGTGCAGCGCCGCGAAGGCCGCGGGCAGGTCGTGCGCGATGGTGGTCATGCCGTCTTCGTGCATCGCGTGCGCCCAGGCTTCGGGCAGGCCCTGCTTCCAGGCCAGGATGTGGCCGTAGTCGGCGCCGCTTTCGACCACGGCGTAGATGCGGTCGCTGTCCTCGAAGCCGCCGAAGGGCAGGGCTGTGAGCCGGCCGTCCCAAGGCCGGCCTTGCGCGGCGGCGGCTTCCTGCGCGCCTTGCTGCTCGTGGGCGATCCAGCCCTGGAGGTCGTGGCCTGCCTCGCTGCCGCTGCCGTTGAAGAACAGATCGGTCCAGCTGATGGCTTCCTCGTAGCCGTTCATGCGCAGATGCAGGTCGTAGTCGATGCGCCCGCCCGCGGTGCGCTGCCACAGCGCGACCAGTTCAGGCGGTATCGGCCCGGCGCAGAGCGCCTGCACCGCGGCGATCTGCTCGGCCGTCATCGGTGGCTGTGCGTCGAAGATCACGCGCTCGGCGAAGAGCACGATGCCATGCTCGCGCAAAAGGCTCAACTCGTCGTCGGCAAAGTGGTCGGTCATCGTCGGCTCCTTGTCGTTGTCGAACCTTGCGGCTACAGATCGGTGCGCAGCTTCCAGATCTCCGGAAAAAGCACCACATCGAGCATCTTGCGCAGGTAGCTTACGCCGCCCGTGCCGCCCGTGCCACGCTTGAAGCCGATGACGCGCTCCACGGTGGTCACGTGGCGGAAGCGCCAGAGGCGGAAGGCGTCTTCCAGGTCGGTCAGCTCCTCGCCCAGCTGGTAGAGCTCCCAGTGCTGCTTCGGGTCGCGATAAATGGAGAGCCAGGCCTGCTCGACGCCGTCGCTGGATTCGTAAGGCCGCGTCCAGTCGCGCTCGACATGATCGGCCGGGATGGCGAAGCCCCGGCGCGCCAGCAGGCGCAGCGCCTCGTCGTAAAGCGAGGGGGCGCGCCAGGCCGCATCGACCTCGGCCAGCAGCTCCGGCCTGTGCGCATGGGGCTTGAGCATGGCGGCGTTCTTGTTGCCGAGCGCGAACTCGATGCAGCGGTACTGCCAGCTCTGGAAGCCGCTGGAGCTGCCGAGATAGGGGCGCATCGCGCTGTACTCGGGCGGCGTCATCGTGGCCAGCACGTCCCAGGCATGCACCAGCTGCTCCATGATGCGCGAGACGCGCGCCAGCATCTTGAAGGCGCTGGCGAGCTCGTCCTCGGCCACGCAGCGGATGGCGGCGCGCAGCTCGTGCAGCATCAGCTTCATCCACAACTCGCTGGTCTGGTGCTGCACGATGAAGAGCATCTCGTCGTGCGCGGGCGAGCGCGGATGCTGGGCGTTGAGGATGGCATCCAGGCTCAGGTAGTCGCTGTAGCTCATCGAGGCGCTGAAGTCGAGCTGCGCCTTTTCTTCGTGGACGATTTTTTCGGTGCTCATTGCAAAACCTCCGCCCTGTGGGCTGCGGTGCTATGAATGTTCGGAGCGGCCGTGCAGTTCAAGGGTGGCTTCCTTCAGGTCACGGCGAGCTTCTGGTTGAACTCGGGGCGTTTCCATTCCTCGTGCTCCAGCACCTGCACCAGGTGCTCGACGGCGTTCCAGACATCCTCGAAGCCGAGGTACAGGGGCGTGAAGCCGAAGCGCAGGATGTCCCTGTCCTCCGATCGCCCTGAGCTTGGCCTGTCCTGAGCTTGTCGAAGCGGCGAATGGGCCGCGCGGAAGTCGCCGATCACGCCGCGCGCGATGAGCGCCTGCACGATCGCGTAAGCACCCGGGCCGTTGTCGGCGAGCGCGAGGCAGACCTGCGAGCCGCGCCTTTCGTGCTCGCGCGGCGTGACCAGCGTGAAGCGGCCGGGGCAGCGTTCCTCCACCAGGGCAATGAAGGCATCGGTGAGCGCCAGCGACTTGGTGCGCAGGGCGGCCATGCTGCCGCCCGTGCCGTTGAAGGGCTCGGCCGCGAGCAGGGTGTCGATCCCGCATTCCAGCGCAGACAGCGCGATGATGGGCTGGGTCCCGCAGAGGTAGCGCGCCACGCCCGGCGCCGGTCGGTAGTGCGGCGTGAATTCGAAGGGCGCCGCATGGCCGAACCAGCCCGACAGCGGCTGCTCGAAGCGGCTGGCGTGCCGCTCATGCACCCAGACGAAGGCCGGTGCGCCCGGGCCGCCATTGAGGTACTTGTAGCCGCAGCCGACCGCGAAATCGGCCTCGCAGTCGTTGAGCGCGACCGGCACCGCGCCCGCGCTGTGCGCGAGGTCCCAGACCGTGAGCGCGCCCGCGGCATGGGCGGCGGCGGTGAGCGCCTTCATGTCGTGCATGGCGCCCGTGCGGTAGTTGACGTGGGTCAGCATTAGCACGGCAACCTGTTCGTCCAGCACGGCGGGCAGCTCGCTGTCGTCGATCAGCTTCAGCGTGAAGCCGCGGTCGCGGCACAGCGACTCGGCGATGTAGAGGTCGGTCGGGAAGTTGCTGCGCTCGCTGACCACGATGCGGCGGCCGGTCGGCGCCATCTGCGAGAGCGCGGCGAACAAGACCTTGTAGAGATTGACCGAGGTGCCGTCGGTGCACACCACCTCGCCCGGCGCGGCGCCGATCAGGCGGGCCACCTTGTCGCCCAGGCGCTGCGGCAGGTCGATCCAGCGCGCGCTGTTCCAGGAACGGATCAGGCCTTCGCCCCACTCCTGCCTCACCACTTCGGCGATGCGCGCGGGTGCGGCACTCGGCAGCACGCCGAGCGAGTTGCCGTCGAGGTAGATCACGCCTTCGGGCAGGATGAATTGATCGCGCAGGGCGGCGAGAGGGTCTTGGGCGTCGAGGCGCCGGCAGTCGTCGAGGGTCATGGTCATGGGGTGGTGAGTTCGCGCAGGACCGCGCGAACGGGGGAGGCATCGGCCGTCACCAGCTTGAGCGGCAGCGCGATAAGTTCGTAGTCGCCCTCGGGTACCTCGTCGAGGACGAGGTTCTCCAGCACGCGCAGGCCCAGGCGGCGGATCACCTGGTGACTGTCCAGCGCCTTGCTGTCGGCCGGGTCGATGCTGGCGGTGTCGATGCCGATCAGCTTCACGCCCAGCGCCGCGAGCCGCTCGACGGTGGCGGGCGCATAGGCGGCGAGGGCGCCGTCCCAGCGATCGACGGGGGCGCGCTCGTAGGTTCGCACCAGCACGCGTGGCGGCAGCCCCTCGACGGCATGCGCGATGTGCGCCCATTCGACCAGCGGCCCCCGCGCGATCGCGTGGATCACGCGGCAGCGGCCCAGGTAGGGGGAAAGGTCCACTGCGCCGATGGTCGCGCCCTCGGGGTCGTAGTGCAGCGGTGCGTCGGCATGCGCGCCGACATGCGGCGACAGCGTGATCTCGCTGACGTTGACCGGGCAACCCGGCGCAATGGTTGCGGCCCAGCGCTGGCGGTAGGGCGTGTCGCCGGGAAAGACCGGCGCGCCCTCATGCACCGGCGGCGAGATATCCCAGATGCGTTGGTTCATGGCGCGAAGTTAGCGCCGTGAACAAGGTCGTGGTGTCGGTTATTTCCAACAGAACGCAAACATCGGCGAGGCGCCGATCAGCCGGTCAGCCGGCCTGGCGGCCGAGCAGCAGGAACTCCATCAGCGCCTTCTGCGCGTGCATCCGGTTCTCGGCCTCGTCCCACACCACCGACTGCGGGCCGTCGATCACCTCGGCCTGCACCTCCTCGCCGCGGTGCGCGGGCAGGCAGTGCATGAAGAGGGCATCGGGTTGCGCCGTGCGCATCATCTCCTCGTCCACGCACCAGTCGGCGAAGGCGGCACGGCGGGCCTCGTTCTCGGCCTCGTAGCCCATGCTGGTCCAGACGTCGGTGGTCACCAGGTCGGCGCCGCGGCAGGCTTCCATCGGGTCCTTGAAGACCTGGTAGCTGTCGGCCGAGCGGATGCCGGCAATCGACTGGTCGACCTCGTAGCCGGTGGGCGTGCTCACGTGCACCTTGAAGCCCAGGATCTCGCTGGCCTGCAGCCAGGTGTTGGCCATGTTGTTGCCGTCCCCGACCCAGGCCACGGTCTTGCCGCTGATCGAGCCGCGGTGCTCGATGTAAGTGAAGATGTCGGCCAGGATCTGGCAGGGGTGGAACTCGTTGGTCAGGCCGTTGATCACCGGCACGCGCGAGTGCGCCGCGAAGGCCTCGATCTTGGTCTGCTCGAAGGTGCGGATCATCACCAGGTCGACCATGCGGCTGATCACCTTGGCGCTGTCCTCGATGGGCTCGGCCCGGCCCAGCTGGCTGTCGCCGGTGGTCAAATGCACCACGCTGCCGCCCAGCTGGTACATGCCGGCCTCGAAGCTCACGCGGGTGCGCGTCGAGGCCTTCTCGAAGATCATGGCCAGGGTGCGGTCGGTGAGCGGCTGGTGCTTCTCGTAGGCCTTGAACTTCTTCTTGATGAGCGCGGCGCGCTCGAAGACATAGGCGTATTCGTCGGCGCTGAAGTCCGAGAACTGGAGGTAGTGGCGCAGGGCCGGAGCGGTCGTCATGGTGTCGGCTCCGCCAGGAAGGTCTTCACGATCGGCGCGAGGATGGCGACGATCTCGTCCGCCTCGGCCACGCTGAGGATCAGCGGCGGCACCAGGCGGATCACGCTGTCGGCGGTCACGCTCAGCAGCAGGCCGGCCTCGCACGCGCGGTTGAGGATCACGCCGCAGGGGCGGTCGAGCTCGATGCCCAGCATCAGGCCCTGGCCGCGGATCTCCTTCACGCCGGCCAGGCCGCCCAGCTCGCGCTCCAGTGCGCCCTTGAGGTGCGCGCCGACGTCGGCGGCGTTGTCGAGCAGCTTGTGCTCTTCCATGATGCGGATGGTCTCGATGCCGGCGCGCATGGCCAGCGGATTGCCCCCGAAGGTGGTGCCGTGATTGCCGGGTGCGAAGAGGTTGGCGGCACGCGGGCCGGCTACCACGGCCCCGATCGGCACGCCCGAGCCCAGCCCCTTGGCCAGCGGCATCACGTCCGGCTTGATGCCGGCCCACTGATGCGCGAACCACTTGCCGGTGCGGCCCATGCCGCACTGCACCTCGTCGATCATCATCAGCCAGTCGCGCTCGTCGCACAGCTGGCGCACCTGGCGCAGGTACTCCCAGCGCATCGGGTGGATGCCGCCTTCGCCCTGGATGGTCTCGAAGAACACGGCCACCACGTTCGGGTTGCCTTCGGTCGCCTTCTTCAGCGCCTCGATGTCGTTGAGCGGCACGCGGATGAAGCCCTCGACCAGCGGGCCGAAGCCCTGCTGCACCTTGGGGTTGCCGGTGGCCGACAGGGTGGCGATGCTGCGTCCGTGGAAGGCCGCTTCGTAGACCACGATCTCCGGGCGCTCGATGCCCTTGTCGTGGCCGAACTTGCGCGCCAGCTTGAGCGCGGCCTCGTTGGCTTCCAGGCCGGTGCAACAGAAGAAGACGTTGGTGAGGCCCGAGAGCTCGGTGAGCTTGGCCGCGAGCTGCTCCTGGCCCGGCACGTGGTAGTAGTTGGAGCTGTGGATGAGCTTGGCGATCTGCTCCTGCAGCGCGGGCACCAGCTCCGGATGGTTGTGGCCCAGGGTGTTGACTGCGATGCCGCCCAGCCCGTCCAGGTAGGCTCGGCCCTCGGTGTCCCAGACTCGGCAGCCCTGGCCATGCGACAGCGCGATCGGCAGGCGGCCATAGGTGTTCATGACATGGGGCGAGGAGGGGGCGGCAGTGGCGCTCATACGATCTCCGAAAAAGGGAAAAGGGATTCTAGGTGTGCGTTTTGACAGCGTCGTTGAGGATTGCGCATCACAGCAATGTGCGCCTTTCGTGACGGCCCTGAGACCCGCCCGGATAGAATCCATTGTGCGGCGCAGCACCTGCCTGTGCCCCTCGCGCAATCCATGGTTTCCCCCATCCCCAAAGAACTCTTCATCCAGGGCATCACCCATGACGGCCGGACCTTTCGCCCGAGCGACTGGGCAGAGCGGCTGGCGGGCGTGATGTGCTCTTTCCGCCCGGGCGGGCCGCAGCCCGGCAGCCATCTGAGCTATTCGCCCTGGTGCGTGCCGACGGTGATCAACGGCATCAAATGCGTGGTGGTGAGGGCCGAGCTGCGCGATGCCGAGGTGATGGCCTGGGACTTCGTGATGAACTTCGCCCGGGACAACAACCTGCAGGTGGCCGAGGCCTGCCTGGTGCCCGATGCGGCACCCCCTGCAGGCAGCCGGAAGTAAAAACTCCCGCCCATGAAAAAACCGCCCGAAGGCGGTTTTTCACTTTGCTGCAGCGCACCCAGATCAAACGGCGGACTGGCGGAAAGCCGGTCCGGGCTTGCCTGATGACGTCAGGCGGCGGCCTTCTCGGCGAGGGCCAGGTTCTTGACCTTGGCTGCCAGGCGGCTCTTGTCGCGAGCGGCCTTGTTCTTGTGGAAGATGCCCTTGTCGGCGATGGTATCGACGATGCTCTGAGCCTTCGCGAAGAGTTCAGCCGCCTTGGTCTTGTCGCCGGCGACGACCGCCTTCTCGACATTCTTCACGGCGGTGCGGTACTTGGAGCGCAGCGAGGTGTTCGCGGCGTTGAGCTTGGTGTCCTGGCGGACGCGCTTGCGGCCCGACGCGAGGCGCGGGTTCTTTTTCTTGGGCTTGGTGGATGCCATGGCTGGTGTTCCTTACAGTGTCTGCGGATGATGCGGCAAAGCCCTCCATTATAGGCGACGCACGCCCGCCCGTCGCGCCGGCCGGGGAGCGCAGTCACAGGCACATACACTTCCGGCCGTGTCGCTCTTCAAATCCGCCTCCACCGTCTCCTTGCTCACGCTCGCTTCCCGCATCACGGGGCTCGTGCGAGACGTGCTCATGACTTCGGTGTTCGGCGTCAGCGCGATGACCGATGCCTTCTACGTCGCCTTCCGCATCCCCAACCTGTTCCGGCGCGTGTTCGGCGAGGGCGCCTTCAGCCAGGCCTTCGTGCCGGTGCTGGCGGCCAGCAGGACCGAGCGCGGCGAGCCGGGCGCCAAGGCGCTCGTGGACCACGTAGGAACCCTGCTGACCTGGACGCTGGTGCTGTTCTGCGTGGCGGGCGTCATCGGCGCCCCGGTGATGGTCTGGGCCATGGCCAGCGGGCTGCAGAAGAACCCCGACAGCTTCGAGGCGGCGGTCGCCATGACGCGCTGGATGTTCCCCTACATCGGCTTCATGTCGCTGGTGGCGCTGGCCGGCGGCGTCCTCAACACCTGGCGCAAGTTCGCCGTGCCGGCGGCGGCGCCGGTGCTGCTGAACGTGGCGCTGATCCTCTCCATCGTCGTCGGCGCGCCCTGGTTCCGGCGGCTGGGCATCGAGCCGATCTATGCGCAGTGCGCCGGCGTGATGGTGGGCGGCCTGCTCCAGTTGGCGCTGCAGATCCCCGCGCTGCGGGCGCTCGGCATGATGCCGCGCATCGGGCTTCGCCTCGGCGCGATCCGCACCGCCTGGGCCAACCCGGACACGCGCCGGGTCGCGCGGCTGATGCTGCCGGCGCTGATCGGCGTCAGCGTGGCGCAGATCTCGCTGCTCATCAACACGCAGATCGCCTCCCACCTCGCGACCGGCAGCGTGAGCTGGATCACCAACGCCGACCGGCTGATGGAATTCCCGACCGCGCTGCTGGGCGTGGCGCTGGGCGTGGTGCTGATGCCCCAGCTCGCAGCCGCGCGCGCGGCGAAGGACGACGCCCGCTATTCGGCGATGCTCGACTGGGGCCTGCGCCTGGTGGTGCTGCTGTCGGTGCCCTGCGCGCTGGCGCTGCTGGTCTTTTCGCGACCGCTGGTCGCGGTGCTGTTCCACAACGGCGCCTTCAGCGAGTTCGACGTGCAGCGCACCACGCTGGCCCTGGTCGGCTACGGCATCGGGCTGGTCGGCCTGGTGGCCGTCAAGGTGCTGGCGCCGGGCTACTACGCCAGGCACGACACGCGCACGCCGATGCTGATCGCGGTGGTGGTGCTGGTGCTCACGCAGCTGCTCAACGTCGCCTTGGTGCCGCTCTTGCAGCATGCGGCGCTCACGCTGACCATCGCGATCGGCGCGATGATCAACGCGCTCTGGCTGCTCGTGGGCCTCCTGCGCCGCGGCAGCTACCAGCCCGAGCCGGGCTGGGGCCGCTTCCTGCTGCAGGTGCTGGCGGGCACCGCGGCACTCACGGCCCTGCTGGTCTGGGGCAACCAGCACTTCGACTGGATCGGCCTTCAGGCGCAGCGCCTGCATCGCATCGGCCTGCTGGCGGCGTTCGTGGCGGGCGCGGCACTGCTGTACTTCGCGGTGCTGGCGCTCGTGGGCGTCAAGCTGCGCAGCCTGGTGCGTCGCTGATCCGGGTTGCATGCCCCGCCTTGACGCTCGGCGCGGCCTCCTCTACAAAGACACATGACGTTCAGCTTCCAGGCGCCCACCGCCCTCGAGTACTTCGGGTCGCTTGTCAAGAGCGATGACCACTTCCCCTTGCTCGAAGCCGCCGCCAGCCTCGCCCAGGACGAATACCCCGAGCTCGATGTGCAGCAGGTGCTGGGCGATGTCGACCAGCTGCTCGCGCGCCTCAAGCGCCGCCTGCCCGCCGATGCCGCGCCGCTGCAGCGGCTGCGCGCACTCAACCAGTTCTTCTTTCACGACCTGAACTTCGGCGGCAACGTCAACGACTACTACGACCCGGACAACAGCTACCTCAACGCCGTGCTGCGCACGCGCCGCGGCATCCCGATCTCGCTGGCCGTGCTGTGGATGGAGCTGGCGCAGGGCCTGGGTCTGCAGGCGCGCGGAGTGGGTTTTCCGGGGCACTTCATGCTCAAGGTTACGCTGCCCAAGGGGCAGGTGGTGATCGATCCCTTCACCGGCAAGTCGCTCTCGCGGGAGGAGCTCAGCGAGCGCCTCGAGCCCTACAAGCGCAGCAGCGGACTGGTCGGCGACTTCGACGTGCCGCTGGGGTTGTACCTGCAGCCGGCCTCGTCGCGCGAGATCATCGGGCGCATGCTGCGCAACCTGAAGGAGATCCACCGCGCGCAGGAAGACTGGCAGCGTGCGATTGCCGTGCAGGACCGCCTGGTCGCGCTCTTCCCCGAAGCCTGGGGCGAGCACCGCGACCGCGGCCTGGCCCATGCGGAGCAGGGCAACACCGCGCTCGCGGTGCGCGACCTCGAGACCTACCTGGCGCATGCCGAGGACGCACTCGACATCGATGCCATCGCCGAGCGTGTCGCCGCCTTGCGCCGGGCGGAATACTGATGGCGCAGGACAGCAAGGCCGCGGCCGCCGACCTGGGCACGCTGCATGAATTCCACGGCGTGCAGCCGGTGCTGCCGGTGGCCGATGCGGCGCGTGCCGCTCGCTACTTCTGCGACGTGCTGGGCTTCGAGCTCGATTTCATCGCCGGCGAGCCGCCGAGCTACGCGCGGGTCAAGAAGGGCGATCGCAGCTACGGCGATCCGGTCTACATCCGCCTGTGGCAATGCGGCCGGCGCGAGGCCCAGGCCTGGCGCGGCGAGATCGTCATCCACGTCGGCCAGGACGTCGACGGCCTGCATGCGGCTTACATGAGGCGCGGCGTCCACGTGATCGAGCCGCCCATGTCGCAGCCCTGGGGGCTGCGCGAGTTCGCAATCCGCGAGCCCGATGGGCATGTGCTGCGCTTCTGCGGCTATCTCTGAGCGCCTCTCGCCGATTCGAAGCTTCACAGCTTCAGCGACAGCTTGACCGGTGCCGGCCCTTCCTGCCCGTCGATGAAGGCGACGACGCGCTCTCCCAGGCGTTGAAAGCTCAGGTCGAGCTTCTGCTTGCCGAGCGTCAGGTGCTTCACTTGCAGATGGTCGATACCGTCCGGCAGCCGGGGGTCTTCGACGCGCACCAGTCCGCGATGGGCATCGAGGTGCAGGCCCAGGCAGGCCTGCAGCAGCATGAAGACCGAGCCCGCCGCCCAGGCCTGCGGCAGGCAGGCGACCGGGTAGGCGATCGGCGCTTCGCCCGGGGCGCGCTCGAAGCCGCAGAACAACTCGGGCAGCCGCATGCCGAAATGCGTGGCAGCCTCGAACAGGCCGTTCAGCAGCCGCACCAGCCCGTCGCGCTCGCCATAGCGAGCCACCCCGGCGCCGCACAGCACCACATCGTGCGGCCAGACCGAGCCGTTGTGGTAGGACATCGGGTTGAAGCGCGGCGTCTCGGTCGGCAGCGTGCGAATGCCCCAGCCGGAGTTGAAGGCGCGCGACAGCAACTGCTCGGCGGCTGCCCGCCCGCGCTCGCCGCGCGGAAGCCCGGTGTAAAGCAGATGCCCCACGTTCGACGCTCGCACCCGGCAAGGCTGCCCGTGGCCGTCGAGCGCGAGCGCATAGAACTGCATGTCTCCCAGCCAGAAGTGCCGTTCCACCGAGGCCTGCAGCGCCACGGCGCTCTGCTGCCAGTGGCGGGCGGCGTCCGCGTCGCCGCGCAGGCGCGACAGCTCGGCCATCGCTGCGTAGGCGCGGTAGGCGTAGCCCTGGACTTCGATCAACGCGATCGGCCCTTCCGGCGTGCTCCCGTCGGCGTGGAACACCGAGTCGTTGCTGTCTTTCCAGCCCTGGTTGGCCAGCCCGGTCACCTCGCCGCGCGCATAGCTCAGGAAGCCCGTCGGATGGCTGGCCGCGCTGCGTTCGATCCAGCGCGCGGCGGCCTCCAATGCCGGCCAGAAGGCGTCCAGCACATGGGGATCGCCCATCCGCTCCGCGTAGGCACCCGCCAGCATGACGAACAGCGGCGTCGTGTCGACTCCGCCGTAGTACTTGGCGAAGGGCAGCTCGTTCACCGCCGCCATCTCGCCCTTGCGCGTCTCGTGCATGATCTTGCCCGGCTCGGAGTCGCGGAAGGTCGAAGTCTGCTGCGCCTGGTTGTGCGCCAGGAAGGACAGCACGCCGTGCGCGAGGCCCGGATCGAGCCACAGCGTCTGGAGTGCCGTCACGATGGCATCGCGTCCGAACGGGGTCGAGAACCAGGGAATGCCGGCATAGGGATACGGCCCGGTCGGCAGGTCGGTGGTCAGCAACGCCAGGTCGGCGCGCGATTTGTCCAGCCACGACTGGAACAGGCGGCCCGAGGCCAGTACGCGCGCGCCGCGCCGCTGGCGTGCGCGCATGCTTCGGCGGGCCGCGGCAGCGGCTTGCCGGTAGCGCGAGCAGCCGGGGTCGGAAGCAGAGGGGCCGACCTCTGCATACAGGGTCCAGCACTGCTGCGGATCGAGTTGCACGATGAAGGCCGCGTGCCGTTCGTCCACGCGCTCGGGGCTCTCGGAGAACTCGATGCACATGCTGCGCAGCAGGCCATCGAGGCCCTGGTAGCGCAGCTCCACGCCGCGCTCCTTCAACAGCGACGGCTCGCGGGCGCCACGCTGCAGCCGCTGTTGGCCGCGCACCTCGAACATGTCGTGGAAATCGGCCGCGAAGTGCAGCGTCAGCGGCGCCTGCACCCGCTGGTCGCCATAGTTCAGCACGCTGATGCGCTCGAAGATGCGGTCGTTCCAGATGAAGCGCTTGCGCTCCAGGTGGATCACGCCTTCCACCGTGGCCGGATTGCCGAGCAGGGGCAGCGGGTGGTTGGTCATGTTGGCCGTGAAGAACAGGTTGTCCTGGCTCACGGCCCCCGACAGCAGCGAAGGCCTTCGGCCGGCCAGCCGCAGGAGGAAGGTCGACAGCATGCGCGTGTCGTTGTGGAACAGTCCGTCGGCTTCTCCCGTGATGTCGCCGTAGACATCGGCCACCAGGAAGGTGTCGCCCTCCTTCAGGACGAAGAGCCGCTGCGGATTTCGTTCGAGGACCGCCTCGACGTCGAGTTCCGCGAGCGGCGGTTCGGTTGTCATGCCTTGGCTCATGCTCAAGCTGCCTTGGGATAGGAAGTGCCGTCCTCGTCGTGCGCAGGAAGCCGACGATACAACTCGACGTAGGTCTTGGCCATGGTGGCGGCAGAAAAACGCCGCTCGAAAGTGGCGCGGACCTCGGCGCGGTCCAAAGCGCCGATTTCATGGACGGCGGCGATCGCTTCCTCCTCGTCGTCGACGATCAGGCCGCTGACGCCGTGATCCACCACCTCGGGCACGGCGCCGCAGCGCCAGGCGATGACCGGCGTTCCGCAGGCCATCGCCTCGATCAAAACCAGCCCGAAGGGTTCCGGCCAATCGATGGGGAACAGCAGGGCACGCGCAGCGCCGAGGAAGGCAGGCTTTTCGTCATCCCCGATCTCGCCGATGAATTCGACCAGTGGATGATCGAGCAGCGGTTGGATGTGCTCCCGGAAGTACTCCCTGTCCACGGCATCGACCTTGGCGGCAATCTTCAGCGGGACGCCCGCGCGCGTGGCGATAGAAATGGCGCGGTCGGGTCTTTTTTCCGGCGAGATCCGGCCGAGGAAGGCGAGATAGCCGCCGGTCGCTTGCGGCTGGAAGGGATAGAGCGTCGGGTCGAGCCCGTGGTAGACGGTGCCGTGCCAGCGGGCGAAGGGCAGCGGGGTGCGCTGATGCCTGGAGATGGAAGCCAACGGAAACTGCGGCCACTGGGCATAGGCTTCAGGCAGATCCTTCAGGTCGAGCCGGCCATGAAGCGTGGTGAGCGTGCGCTCGGCCATGTCCGCAAAAAAGGGAAAGTGCAGCAGGTCGATGTGGAAATGCAGCACGTCGAAGTCGTCGGCGTGCCGTCGGACCTCCTGAAGCAAGACCATATGGCTGGCCAGGTCTGATTTGAGCGGCGCCGGATCCAGCCGCAGTGCCCGTTCCCGCATGGAAAGCAAGCGCGCCCGCGTTCGCGCGTCTGCCGAAGCGAACAACGTGACGTCGTGACCCTGGCTCACCAAGGCATTGCAAAGGTGGGCGACGACCCGCTCCGTTCCGCCATAGAGAAGGGGTGGCACGGATTCGTACATCGGTGCGATCTGGGCGATCTTCATGGCCTCTTGCTCCCTTTGCGCGAGCTTTGAAAAACGCTAGAAGAGCATCCGGCGCAGGCGTGCCGGGCCGGAAGATGGCGATTTTTGGATAGGACGAATCGCACAAGGAGGTTTGCGGCATCTGCCGCCCGCTCAGGCGCGGGGACCGAGCCGCCGGCGCGAGGGCGATCCCTCGGCACCGAACTGCCGCCAGGCGCGGCGCAGTTGGGTATCGGAAGCGAAGCCCGCCAGCTCGGCCGCGCGGGTGACGTTGGCGCCGGAGTCGAGCGCCAGCCGCGCGGTCGCCAAGCGCAGGCGTCGCAGGTACTCGAGCGGTGCCACGCCCGCATGCTCGACGAAGAGGCGGGTGAGATGGCGCGAAGAGGTATGGGCCACCTGCGCCATGCGCGGGACGCTCCAGTCGCCCTGCGGCGCCTCGCTGACCGCGTCCTGCACGCGGTGGAGCGCGGGATGAAGGTGGTTGCGGTAGGCCAGGAAGGGCGAGAGCTCCGGGTCGTGCGGTCCGCGCCGCAGCGCCACCACCATGGTCTGCGCGACCTGGGCCGCCAGCGCTTCGCCGCAGACGTCGGCAATGCGATGCAGCATCAGGTCGATGCCCGTCGTCACGCCGGCGCTGCTGTAGAGCGGTGGATCGATCACGAACACGCGATTGGCCACCACCTCGCAGCGCGGCTCGACCCGCCGCAGTTCGTCGAGGTGATGGTGGTGCGTGGTGACGCGCCGTCCCGGCAGGACGCCGGCATGCGCGGCCAGCAGGGCACCGGCGCAGATGGTCACCAGCTCGAGCCGGCCGCGCTCCAGGTGTTGGCCGCGCAGCCATTGCAGCAGCGCCTGGGTGTCCGCGCCGTCGGTCGAGACCGTGTGGCCCGGCATGCCCACCAGCACGATCCAGGCAGGGCGCTCGTCCCAATGCGGCGGCAGCGGCGCCAGGCCGCTGAGCGTCACGCCGACCGAGCCGGTCGAGGCCGGGCTCGGGGAAACGAATTCGATTGCGAAGCGCTCGGCCTGCCCCGCGGCGCGCAACTGCTGGTTGGCGATGCGCAGCGCCTCGGCCGGGCCGGCCCAGTCCAGCACCAGGCTGTTCGGCAGGAGCACGAACACGACCCGGATGGACGGCGCGCTGCTCATCCCGCCTGCGCCTTCAGGCCATGGCCAGCGCGCCCGCCCGCTGCAGGGCCTGCTCGACGCTGCAGAGCTTGGCGAAACGGCCTTCGAGCACGGTCGCGGTTCGGGCCTTGATGTCGGACGCCGGCAGCGGGCGGCCGTCGGGCTGGGTCATATCGAAAGTCAGCGTCGCATCGGTCACGAAATCGACCGACCAGCCCAGGTCGGAAGCATGGCGGGTCGTGGTCTCGCAGCATTGCTCGGTGCGGATGCCGCTCACGATCAATCGGCCGATGCCGTTCTCCGTCAGCCATACGTCGAGCCCCGTGCCGACCAGGGCGCTGTGCCGACGCTTGGTGTAGGTGGCGGCCGCCTCGAAGGGCGCCAGCTCGGCCAGCGGTCGCACGTGACCGGACTCCAGGGCAAAGGGGTTGTCGGCGCGGGCCGGACCGTCGACGTGGAAGATGCGCACGATCGGGATGCCGGCCGCCGCGCAGCCCTCGATCAACGCGTTCTGCGCCGCCGCGTAGTGGGCGAGGTCGCGCGATGTGAAATAGGGGCGATGGCGGAAGGATTCCTGGGCGTCGATCACTATCAGACAAGACTTCATGGCGGCAATCTCCTGGGTCGGGGTGGATGTTGCGCCATATTTTTTGCCACCTGCTTGCGTGCCGTCCGCTTCGTCCGGGACAAGAATCGATCAAATCAGGACATGCCGGGTTTCACACCAGCCGGGCTGCCTGCAGCTCCTTCTTGAGGTAGGCGTAGAACAGCGGCGCCGCCACCAGGCCCGCCGGGCCGAACACCGCCTCGGCCACGAACATCACGGCCAGCAGCTCCCAGACGCCCATTTGCGTGCGGGCCCCCACCACCTTGGCATTGATGAAGTACTCGGCCTTGTGGATCAGGATCAGAAAGGCCAGGCAGGCCAGCGCGGTGATCGGCGAGACCGACAGCCCCACCAGCGTGATCACCGTGTTGCACAGCAGGTTGCCCACGATCGGCACCAGGCCGGCGACGAAGGTCAGGGTGATCAGCGCCGGCGTGTAGGGCAGGTACAGCTCCCAGTGCGGGAGCACGAACAGCAGGAAGATCGCGGTGAGCAGGGTGTTGAAGGCCGCGATCCAGAACTGTGCCGCCACGATCTGGCCGAAGGCCTCGCCGAACAGGGTGATGCGCTGCTTGAGCAGCTCGGCCAGCGGGCGGCCGCCGGAGGCATGCCGGGCCACGGCGGCCAGGGCGCCGACGATCAGGCCGACGTAGGCGAACAGCAGGCCGCCCAGCCAGGCGCGACCGGTCAGCGCGAGTGCGCCGGCCTGGGCGCGCAGGTAGCCTGCGATGACGCGTTGCACCTCGGCCGTGCCCTCCGGCAGGTAGGCGCCGATGTCGGGCGGCAGCTTGAGCCGCAGCTCCAGCACCGTGCGGGCGATGTAGTCGAGCAGCTCCTGGTACTGCTCCGGCGCGTTGAGCACGAACTCGCGCGCTTCCGAGAAGGCCAGAATGCCCAGGCCGATCGGCGCCAGCGACACCAGCGTCGCGGCGACGATGCGCGACCAGGACGATGGCGGATCGGCGACGTCCGGCCGCGACCTCGCGGGCAGCAGCCGGACCAGGCCCGCGTCGAACAGGCGCGCGAACCAGCGCGTGCCGAGAAACCCGATGCAGACGCACAGCAGGCCGGGCAGCAGGCCCTGCCACATGATCAGCAGCAGGGCGCCGGCGATGAGCAGATAGCTCGCCGTGACCAGCTTGCGCGACGGAAGAGGAGCGACAACGCTCACGGCGCGGCTTCATTCACGGCGATTCACCGCGTTTCAGGCCACGACCACGGCCGCGCCGGCGCCGCGCTGCGCGATGACGCCGATCTCGTGCACCGTCTCGCCCTCCGCGCGCAGCGTGGCCGCGCAGGCGGCGGCCTCGGCCGCGTCGATCACGACGACCATGCCGATGCCGTTGTTGAAGGTGCGGTTCATTTCCAGGTCGTCGATGCCGGCCACCTTCTGGAGCCAGGCGAAGAGCTCGCTTTGCGGCCAGCTGCCCTTCTTCAAGTGGGCCGCCGTGCCCTCGGGCAGCACGCGCGGGATGTTCTCCAGCAGCCCGCCGCCGGTGATGTGGGCCAGCGCCTTGATCGGGTGCTTCGCCAGGGCCGACAGCACCGGCTTGACGTAGAGCCGGGTCGGGGCCATCACGGCCGTGCGGAAGGGCTGGCCGTCCAGCGAGGCGGGCAGCTGGTCGCCGGCACGCTCGATCACCTTGCGCACCAGGCTGAAGCCGTTGGAGTGCACGCCCGCCGAGGCCAGGCCGAGTACCACGTCGCCGGGCTTGACGTCCCGGCCCGTGAGGATCTTGGACTTTTCGACCGCGCCGACCGCGAAGCCGGCCAGGTCATATTCGCCGGCCGGGTACATGCCGGGCATCTCGGCCGTCTCGCCGCCGATCAGCGCGCAGCCGCTCAGCTCGCAGCCCCGGGCGATGCCGCCGACCACCGCCGCGGCCGTGTCCACGTCGAGCTTGCCGCAGGCGAAGTAGTCGAGGAAGAAGAGCGGCTCGGCACCCTGCACCAGCACGTCGTTGACGCTCATGGCCACCAGGTCGATGCCCACGGTGTCGTGCATGTTCCACTCGAAGGCCAGCTTGAGCTTGGTCCCCACGCCGTCGGTGCCGCTCACCAGCACCGGCTCCTTGTAGCGCTTGGGCACCTCGAAGAGGGCGCCGAAGCCGCCGATGCCGGCCAGCACGCCCTCGCGCATCGTCTTCTTGGCCAGCGGCTTGATGCGGTCGACCAGCGCGTCACCGGCATCGATGTCGACGCCGGCATCCTTGTAGCTGAGCGGGGTGGGCGGGGTGGAGTTCATGAGCGGGCCGAACGAAAAAGGGGAGGAGTCGAAGAGAGGAGGACAATGGCGCCGGCAACCGAGGCGGTCGGGCCGATAGAATTCCGCACGATTTTAAGGGCCCCATTGCCCCGCTGCCCCGCGCCTTCGGCTCGTCGTTCGGCGCTCCCGCCTGTCCCATGAATCTTCATACCGCGTCATCCGCGCCCTACCAGCCGCCACTCGCGGCCCTGGCATGAAGCAGCTCGCGCTCGATATCGGCCTCGCCTCCGGTCCGACGCTGGCCGGCTTCTTCGCCGGGCCCAACGAGCCGGCGTTGCGCCATCTGCGGCTGTGGGTCGGCGATGCGCGTTCCAGCACGCTGCATTCGCCGGTGCCGACCTACCTGTGGGGCGAGAGCGCCAGCGGCAAGACGCATCTGCTGGAGGCGGTGCGAAGCGCGCTGCGCGAGCAGGGGGCGGGCGTGGGCTGGCTGCACGCGGGGCTCTCGGACCCGCCCGACTTCGACGAGCGCTGGGGCGCCGTACTGCTCGACGACGTTCATCTCTACACCGCGGTCCAGCAGCACGCGGCCTTCAACTGGTTCGTCAATGCGCAGAGCCTGCAGCGCGGCGTGGTGGCGGCCGGCGCAGTGCCGCCGGCCGACCTGCCGCTGCGCGAGGACCTGCGCACGCGCCTGGGCTGGGGCCATGTGTTCCACTTGCAGGTGTTGAGCGAATCGGAACGGCGCGCGGTGCTGCGGCAAGCCGCGGACAGCCGCGGCGTGATGCTGACCGACGAGGTGCTCGACTACATGCTGCACCGCTTCAGCCGCGATCTGGGCAGCCTGATGGAGTTGCTCGTGCAGCTCGACGGCTATGCCTTGCAGACCCAGCGTGCGATCACGATCCCGCTGATCCGGTCCATGCTTGAAAATGAATGAGGGCGCGTCCCGCGCCGAAGCTTTCCAATGATCAAGAAATTCATCGACAAACTCCTGGGCAAGTCCGGCGTCACAGGCCCCGGCGGCAAGAACCGCTTCGGCAAGCGCCAGGAGGTGCAGGCCACGGTGCACGGCATCGATCCCCAGCTGGTGGACGAGCGCGCCAGGAACGTGGTCACCACGCTGCAGGGCGCCGGCTTCGAAGCCTACGTGGTCGGCGGCGCGGTGCGCGATCTGCTGCTGGGCCTGCGCCCCAAGGACTTCGACGTGGCCACCAACGCCACGCCCGAGCAGGTCAAGAGCCTGTTCCGGCGCGCCTTCATCATCGGCCGGCGCTTTCGCATCGTTCACGTGGTCTACGGCCGCGGGCGCGAGCACGAGGTGATCGAGGTCTCGACCTTCCGCGCCTACATGGACAGCACCGGTGCCGAGCAGGTGGCCGGCAACGAGCGCACCAGCAAGGGCGAGCTCGCCGGCATGAAGCATGCGGTGGACGCGAGCGGCCGCGTGCTGCGCGACAACGTCTGGGGCCCGCAGGAAGAAGATGCTGCGCGGCGCGACTTCACCATCAACGCGATGTACTACGACCCGGCGAGCCAGATCGTGGTCGACTACCACAACGGCATCAAGGACGCCAAGAAGCTCACGCTGCGGATGATCGGCGACCCGAGCACGCGCTACCGCGAGGACCCGGTGCGCATCATCCGTGCGATCCGCTTCTCGGCCAAGCTCGCGGCGCTGGGCTTCTCGATGGAGCCCAAGACGCTGGCGCCGCTGGTCGATTGCAGCAAGCTGCTGGCCGACGTGCCGCAGAGCCGCCTTTTCGACGAGATGCTCAAGCTGCTGCAGACCGGCCACGCGGTGGCCACCGTCGCGCAGTTGCGAAAGCTGGGCCTGGCGACCGGCATCTACCCGCTGCTCGACGTGATCGTCGAACGGGCCGACCAGCCCTTCGTCAAGGCCGCGCTGCAGGACACCGACCGCCGCGTCGGCGAAGGCAAGCCGGTGGCGCCGAGCTTCCTGCTGGCCTGCGTGCTGTGGGCCGACGTGCGCGACGGCTGGGCGCAGCGCAGCGAGGGGCGCCACGGCCAGCGCCCACAGGCTTCTTTCCCGGCCTTGCAGGACGCCATCGACGACGTCTTCAACGCGCGCATCGGCGATGTCTCCGGGCGCGGCAAGCTGGCAGCCGACATGCGCGAGATCTGGATGATGCAGCCGCGCTTCGACAAACGCAGCGGCGCCACGCCCTATAGCCTGGTCGAGCAGGCGCGCTTCCGCGCGGCCTTCGACTTCATGCGCCTGCGCGCCGACGTCGGCGAGGTGAGCGAGGCAATCGCCGAATGGTGGCAGGAGTTCAGCAGCACCTCCGACGAGGTGCGCCGCCAGGACCTGCTGGACCAGGTGCGCGACGAGCAGCACAAGCGGACACGCCAGCGCGCCCCCGCGCGCACCGTGGC
>DATFFA010000052.1:0-27912 GCA_035250605.1 Variovorax sp.
TGCGCTGCAGTTCGCGCTGGCCTGCCCCGCCGCGGCCGCGGTGGTGGTGGGCGCGCGCAGCGCCGAGGAGCTCGCGCAAAGCGTCGCGCATGCGCAGGCGCCTGTCCCGGCGGCGCTGTGGGAAGCGCTGGCGCGCGAGGGCTGAAGCCGATGGGCACGCTGCGCATCGACGCGCACCAGCACTACTGGTCGCTCGCGCACCGCGATTACGGATGGCTGGCGGACACCCCGGCGCTGCACCCGATCTACCGCGACTTCGGCCCCGAGGATCTGGCTCCGCTGCTCGACCGAGCCGGCATCGACGGCACCGTGCTCGTTCAGGCGGCACCCAGCGAGGCCGAGACCTGGCGCCTGCTGGCCCTGGCCGGGCAGCCCGCCAGCCGGGTGCGCGCGGTGGTGGGCTGGACCGACCTCGCCGCGCCCGATGCACCGGCCCGGATTCGCCGGCTCGCGCAAGAGCCCTTGCTCAAGGGCCTGCGGCCGATGCTGCAGGACATCCCGGACCCGGCCTGGCTCCTGGACGCGCGGCTTCGACCCGCCATCCAGACCATGACCGCCCTGGGCCTGTGCCTGGATCTCTTGATCAAGCCGCACCAGCTCGATGCCGCGCTGGCCTTCGCACGCGCGCATCCCTCGCTGCGCATGGTGATCGACCATGCCGCCAAGCCGGCCATCGCGCACCGCGCCTTCGAGCCCTGGGCCACGCAGATGGCCCGCTTCGCCGCGGAGACTCCGGTGCGCTGCAAGCTCTCGGGGCTGGTCACCGAAGCCGGCCCTGGATGGGACGCGGCCGCGCTGCGTCCCTATGTCGATCACCTGCTGCAGCACTTCGGCCCCGGGCGCCTGATGTGGGGCAGCGACTGGCCGGTGCTGAACCTGGCCGGCGGCTATCTGCAATGGCACGCGGTGTCGGACCAGCTGCTCGCTGCGCTGTCCGCGGCCGATCGGGCATGCATCCAGGGTGCGAACGCGGCGGAGTTCTATGGCATAAAGTAACGCGCCCCCGCACCTCTTCACTTTTGCGCCTGCCCATGAAAACCAAAGCCGCCGTCGCCTGGAAATCAGCCCAACCGCTCAGCATCGAAACCGTCGACCTCGAAGGTCCGAAGTTCGGCGAGGTGCTGGTCGAGATCAAGGCCACCGGCATCTGCCACACCGACTACTACACCCTCTCGGGCGCCGACCCGGAAGGCATCTTCCCCGCCATCCTCGGCCACGAAGGCGCGGGCATCGTGGTCGACGTCGGCCCCGGCGTCACCTCGCTCAAGAAGGGCGACCACGTCATCCCGCTCTACACGCCCGAGTGCCGCCAGTGCAAGTTCTGCCTCTCGCGCAAGACCAACCTGTGCCAGCTGATCCGCGGCACGCAGGGCAAGGGCCTGATGCCCGACGCCACCAGCCGCTTCAGCCTGGACGGCAAGCCCATCTTCCACTACATGGGCACGAGCACCTTCAGCAACTACACCGTGGCGCCCGAGATCTCGATGGCCAGGATCCGCGAGGACGCGCCCTTCGACAAGGTCTGCTACATCGGCTGCGGCGTGACCACCGGCATCGGCGCGGTGATCTTCACCGCCAAGGTGGAGGCCGGCGCCAACGTGGTGGTGTTCGGCCTGGGCGGCATCGGCCTGAACGTGATCCAGGGCGCGAAGATGGTGGGCGCCGACAAGATCATCGGCGTCGATTTGAACCCGGCGCGCGAGGCGATGGCGCGCAAGTTCGGCATGACCCACTTTCTCAACCCCAAGGAGCACGCCAACATCGTCGATGCCATCGTGCAGCTGACCGACGGCGGCGCCGACTACAGCTTCGAGTGCATCGGCAACACGCAGGTGATGCGCCAGGCGCTCGAGTGCACGCACAAGGGCTGGGGCCGCAGCATCATCATCGGCGTGGCCGAGGCCGGCGCCGAGATCAGCACCCGGCCCTTCCAGCTGGTGACCGGCCGCAAGTGGGAAGGCTCGGCCTTCGGCGGCGCGCGCGGGCGCACCGACGTGCCGAAGATCGTCGACTGGTACATGGAAAACAAGATCAACATCGACGACCTGATCACCCACACCATGCCGCTCGAAGACATCAACAAGGGCTTCGACCTGATGAAGCGCGGCGAGTCGATCCGCGGCGTGGTGCTGTACTGAAGCGCGCCGGCCCATGGCGACGATGAAAAAACCGCAGGCCTTCGCCGGCGCGGTGCTCGAACGGGTGATGCGCCTTTCCCATCCATGAACAACGGCATCCGCACGCTTTCCGAACACCGCTGCTTCGGCGGGACCCAAGGCTTCCACGAACACGACGCACGCGAGATCGGCCTCGCGATGCGCTTCTCGGTGTTCCTGCCTCCGCAGGCACGGCAGGGCCCGGTGCCGGCTCTGATGTACCTCGCGGGCCTGACCTGCAACGAGGAGACCTTCATGGTCAAGGCCGGTGCCCAGCGCCTGGCGGCCGAGCTGGGCCTGGCGCTGATCGCCCCCGACACCAGCCCGCGCGGCGCGCAAGTCCCCGGCGAAAGCGACAACTGGGACTTCGGCGTCGGCGCCGGCTTCTACCTCGATGCGACGCAGGCGCCCTGGGCCACGCACTGGCGCATGGAAAGCTGGATCGTCCACGAGCTGCTTCCGCTGGTGGGTGGGCATTTCCCGATCGATGTCCACCGCGTGGGCATCTTCGGCCACTCGATGGGCGGCCACGGGGCGCTGACGCTGGCGCTGCGCCATCCGGGCCGCTTCGCCTCGCTCTCGGCCTTCGCCCCGATCTGCGCGCCCACCGAGTGCCCTTGGGGCGAGAAGGCGTTCGGGGGCTACCTGGGCGCCGATCGCGAGCAGTGGCTCGCGCACGATGCGAGCGCGCTGATGCAGTCGCAGACCGCCGCGCCCTACCCGGAAGGCATCCTCGTCGACCAGGGCCTGGCCGACAAATTCCTGGCCGACCAGCTGCATCCGCACCGGCTCGAGGCGGCCTGCCGCGCCGTGGGCCAGCCGCTCACGCTGCGCCGGCACGAGGGCTACGACCACGGCTACTTCTTCGTGCAGAGCTTCGTGGCCGAGCACCTGGTGCATCACGCCCGGAGCCTCGAGGCCTGAGGCGGGCCCGGGCCCGCACACGCGATGAGCCAGTTCGTCCAGAGCCTGCACGAGGTGTTCGAGCGCATGGGCCGCATCCAGGCGCGCCGCATGTTCGGCGGCCACGGCATCTACCACGATGGACGCATGTTCGCGCTGGTGGCCGGCGACACGCTCTACCTCAAGGCCGATGCCCTGACGCTGGCCGAATTCGAGAAGCGAGGGCTGCCCGCCTTCGGCTACGAACGCGAGGGCCGGCGCACGGAGATGTCTTACCGCCAGGCACCGGAGGAGATCTTCGAGGACCGGGAGGAGGCGGGCCGTTGGGGGCGGATGGCGTGGGAGGCGGCCTTGCGCTCGGGAACACCCAAGCGCGCGCGGCCGCCCGCCGCAAAGAAGACGCCCAGAGGCAAGGCGCGTTGAGAGGAGCAGGCCTGAAGGTGCGAGGCGCGCTGCGCGTGCCTGTCCATGTCCATCACCCCAGCCTACGACGCCCCCGCCTCGATTTCCGCGACCACCCGCTGCGCCGCCACCTGCTCGCCGACGGCGACATGCAGCGCACCTACCCTGCCCGCCGCAGGCGCCGCATGGATGTGCTCCATCTTCATCGCCTCCAGCGTGACCATCGCCTGCCCGGCTTCCACACGGTCGCCCACCGCGACCAGCACCGCGACCACGCGCCCGTTCATCGAGGCGCGCAGCTTGCCGTCGCCGCCGCCTTCGCCCGGACGCACGCCCGCGGAGCGCGCCTGCTCGTCGACCACGAAAGGCCGGCCGCGATAGTGCAGCAGCAGGCGCGTGCCTTCGCGGTGGAACACCGCGCTCTCCATGACGCCCTCGCAGACCAGACGCGCCCGATCGCCGTCGAGCCGGACCATCGCCAACTCGACGGCATTCCCGTCGATGTCGACCTCGAAGCGCTGTTGCCCGCGCTGCTGCAGCCGGCCTGCATGACGCCGGCCGTCCACATCGAAGCGCAGCGGGACCGCGAGCGAGTGCGTCAGCGCGCGGCCGCCCGGTTGCCGGCTGCGCTCGCCCGCCGTCTCGTGCAGCAGCACAGCCGCCACCGCCGCCGCACGCAGGTGCGCCGCGTCGTCTGCCGCGAGCAAGGCCTCGGCATGCCGCGCGATGAAATCGGTGGTGGCCTCGCCCGCAGCGAAGGCAGGATGGGCCAGGCAGCGGCCCAGGAAGAGCTGGTTGGTCGTGACGCCGAGCGCCACCAGCGCCTCCAGCCCGTGCAACAGGCGGCGGCGCGCCTCTTCGCGCGTGCGGCCATGGGCGATCAGCTTGCCGATCATCGAGTCGTACCAGGGCGGAATCTCCGCGCCGGAGCGCAGCGCATGCTCGACGCGCAAGCCCTCGGGCGGCTGCCACAGCGCCAGCGTGCCGCTCTGCGGCATGAAGCCCTGCCCCACATCCTCGGCGCACAGCCGCAGCTCGATGGCGTGGCCGTCGAAGCGCACCTGCGCCTGCGTGAGCGCAAGCGCCTCGCCCGCGGCGATGCGCAATTGCAGCTCGACCAGGTCGAGACCGGTGATCGCCTCCGTCACCGGATGCTCGACCTGCAGCCGCGTGTTCATCTCCATGAAGTAGAACCGGCCCTGCGGATCGAGCAGGAACTCCAGCGTGCCCGCGCCCTCGTAGCCGATCGCCTTCACGGCTGCGAGCGCGGCGGCGCCCATGCACTCGCGCAGCTCGGGCGTGACCGCCGGCGAGGGCGCCTCCTCGATCAGCTTCTGGTGGCGGCGCTGCACCGAGCAGTCGCGCTCGCCCAGGTGGATGGCGTTGCCGTGCCGGTCGGCGAAGACCTGGATCTCGATGTGGCGCGGTGCCGCGATGGCACGCTCCAGGATCACGGTGTCGTCGCCGAAGGCGCCGCGCGCCTCGGACTTCGCGCTCCTGAGCAGCTCGGCGAATTCATCGTCGGACGACGCGAGCCGCATGCCGCGGCCGCCGCCGCCGGCGCTGGCCTTGATCATGACCGGATAGCCGATGCGCCCGGCCTCGGTGCGCAGCCGCTCCTCGCCCTGGTCCTCGCCCTGGTAGCCGGGGATGCAGGGCACGCCGGCCTCGCTCATCCGGCGCTTGGCGCCGGCCTTGTCGCCCATCGCTGCGATGGCCTCCGGCGAGGGGCCGATGAACACCAGCCCGGCCTCGCGGCAGGCGCGCGCGAACGCCTCGTTCTCGGCCAGGAAGCCATAGCCCGGATGCACGGCATCGGCACCGGTACGCCGGGCCGCCTCCACGATCGCCGGGATGCACAGGTACGACTGCGACGGGAGCGGCTCGCCGATGCAAACCGCCTGGTCGGCCTGCGCGACGTGCAGCGCGCCGGCATCGGCCGTGGAGTACACCGCCACGGTGCCATAGCCGAGCGCGCGCGCCGTGCGCATCACCCGCAGCGCGATCTCGCCCCGATTGGCGACGAGGATCTTGTGGAACGGCGTCGCAGACCTCATGGGCGCGCCACCGAAAACTGCATGGGTTGCGGAAGCTTCGCCTGCGCATCGCGGCAGATCGACATCAGCTGCGCCAGCACGGCGCGGGTGTCGCGCGGGTCGATCACACCATCGTCGAGCAGCAGCGCGCTGGTGCTGAACACGCTCATCTGGCGCTCGAAGCGCTCGATGATCTGCCGCTGCAGCGCCTCGAGCCTGGCGTGGTCCACCTCGCCCTTGCGCCGCATCGCGGCCTCGGTGACCATGGCCATCGTGCGCGCCGCCTGCTCGCCGCCCATCACCGCCGTCTTCGCATTGGGCCAGGAGAAGCAAAAGCGCGGGTGAAAGCCGCGCCCGCACATGCCGTAGTTGCCGGCGCCGAAGGAGGCGCCGCAATGAATCGTGAACTGCGGCACGGTGGCATGGGTCACGGCCTGGATCATCTTGGAGCCGTGCTTGATCATCCCCGCCTCTTCGTACGCGCGCCCCACCATGTACCCGGTCGTGTTCTGCAGGTAGAGGATGGGCGTGCGCGCCTGGCAGCAGGCCTGGATGAAATGCGTGGCCTTGTTCGCACCGGCCACGTCGATCGGGCCATTGTTGGTGACGATGCCCAGCGGCCAGCCCTCGATCTTCGCGGTGCCGCAGACGGTGGCCGGGCCGTAGTCCCGGCCGAAGGCGAGGAACCCGGAGCCGTCGGCGATGCGCGCGATCACCTGCCGCATGTCGACCGGATGCTTCGGGTCCATCGGCATGATCCCCAGCAGTTCCTCGGCGTCGTGGCGCGGAGGCTCGAAGCTGCGCAACTCCCGAGGCACGCCGCGGTTCCACTCGATGCAGTCCAGGATCTCGCGCGCGATGCGCAGCGCATCGCGGTCGTCCTCGGCCAGGTAGTCGCCCAGGCCCGAGACCGAGGTGTGCATCACGGCCCCGCCCAGTTCCTCCTCGCTCGCGATCTCGCCCGTGGCCGCCTTCAGCAGCGGCGGCCCTGCAAGGAAGGCGCGGGTGCGGTCGCGCACCATCACGATGTGGTCCGAGAGCCCGGTCTGGTAGGCCCCGCCCGCGGTGGAGGAACCGTGCGTCACCGTCAGCACCGGCAGCCCCGCGGCCGACATCCGCGCGAGGTTGCGGAAGATGTTGCCGCCGCGCACGAAGTCCTCGACGCGGTAGGCCATCAGGTTGGCGCCGGCGCTCTCGACCAGTTGCACGAAGGGCAGGCGGTTCTCCAGCGCCAGCTCCTGGATGCGCAGTTGCTTGTCCAGGCCCATGGGCTGCAGCGCGCCTGCGTCGATGCCGGCATCGGACACGCTGACCATGCAACGGATGCCCGACACCTGGCCGATGCCCGAGATCACGCCACCGCCCGGCACGCTCTTCTCCGGGTCGGGGTTGTCCATGCCGAAGCCGGCCAGCGTGGACAGCTCGAGAAAGGGCGCGCCGGCGTCGAGCAGCAGCGCCAGCCGCTCGCGCGGCAACAGCTGCCCGCGCTTTTCGAAGCGCTCGCGCGAGGCCGCGGAGGCCTGCACGGTGCGCGCCTCGATGCCGCGGAGGCGCTCGATCAGCGCGAGCATGCCGGCGCGGTTGGCCTCGAAGGCTTCGCCGTGCGGCGAAAGGGTCGACTCGATCACCGCCATGCCGGGTTCCCCCGCGCATGGCCGAGCGGCGTGATGTCGTGCGCGACAAGTTCGCGCAAGGCGGCGCGGAACTGCCGGCGCTCGGTGCGGAAGCAATGGCCGGACGGTGGAGCATCGAGCATGAGCGGGCGTGGGCAAGGTCGGGGCCACCACCTTAGCCCGCCGCCGCACCCGAGGGCTTGCGCGAACTGGCTACGGCGCCGGACCGGCCGCCGCTTCCTGCTCCAGCCAGGCCCGGGCCCGGCTCACCTGTTCGGCAGGCGGCGCGGTCGCATCCACCGCCAGCACCCCCGCCTCTCCGACCGGCGACTCGAGGGTGGCGAACTGGTCGGCGACCAAAGTGGCCGAGAAGAAGTGGCCACCGCGCCCGGCGACCCGGCGCTCGGCCTCCTCGCGCGACAGCGCCATGAAGACGAAACGCAGTGCCGGCACCGCGGCTCGCAGCCGCTCGCGATAGTTGCGCTTGAGCGCCGAGCAGGTCAGCACCGCTCCCTGCGGATGCGCCGCGAGCGTGGACGCCAGGGTGTCCAGCCAGCCGGCCCGATCGGCGTCGGTGAGCGCGATGCCGGCGCGCATCTTGCTCACGTTCTCGGGCGGGTGGAAGTCGTCGCCTTCGATCAGCGGCAGGCCGAGCTCGCGGGCCAGCGCGGCCCCCAGGCTGGACTTGCCGCAGCCCGAGACGCCCATCACGACGAGCCAGCGGGGGGAGTTCTGCAATGAAGAAAAGTAAAGCTCGGTCATTGGGACTATTGTCTTGCCATCTCTACTTATGATGCGCCCTTCTCGCGGGAAGTAACAAGCCGTGTCCATGGTTTCGCTGGCGCTGCGCCGCCCCTACACCTTCATCGTGATGGCGATGCTCATCGTGCTGGCCACGCCCTTCGTGCTGGCGCGCATGGCCACCGACATCTTCCCGGACATCGACATCCCGGTGCTGAGCATCATCTGGAACTACGGCGGCCTGCCGGCCCAGGAGATGGGGCAGCGCATCGCCGGCCAGACAGAGCGCGGCCTCACCACCACGGTGAGCGACATCGAGCACATCGAATCGCAGTCGCTGGCCGGCGTGAGCGTGATCAAGATCTTCTTCCAGCCCACGGCCAACATCGAGACCGCGATCGCGCAGACCGTCGCCTCGGTGCAGACCCAGGTTCGCCAGCTGCCGCCGGGCATCACGCCGCCGCTGGTGATCAAGTACTCGGCCTCCAGCATCCCGGTGATCCAGCTCGCGCTGTCGAGCAGCGAGCGGCCGGAGAACGCGCTGTTCGACTCGGCCATCAACCAGTTGCGGCCGCAGCTCATCACCATCCCCGGCGTGGCCATCCCCTTTCCCTATGGCGGCAAGAACCGGGTGATCTCGGTGGACCTCGACACCCAGGCGCTGCAGGCGCGCGGGCTCTCGCCGGCCGACGTGGTGAACGCGGTCAACGCACAGAACCTGATCCTGCCCTCCGGCACTGCCAAGTTCGGCGCCACCGAGTACGGCGTGCGCATGAACGGCTCGCCCGAGGTGCTGGCCGGCCTCAACGACCTGCCGGTGCGCACCGCGGGAGGCGCCACCACCTACGTGCGCGACGTGGCCCATGTGCGCGACGGCTTCCAGCCGCAGACCAACATCGTGCGGCAGGACGGCGTGCGCGGCGTGCTGCTGTCGGTCATCAAGAACGGCGCCGCCTCCACGCTGGACATCGTCTCCAACCTGCGCGCCATGCTGCCGGTGGCGCAGCAGAGCATGCCGGCGGACATCAAGGTCACGCCGCTGTTCGACCAGTCGCTCTTCGTCAAGGCCGCGGTGCAAGGCGTGGTGCTCGAGGCCATCATCGCCGCCCTGCTCACGGCCGCGATGGTGCTGATCTTCCTGGGCAACTGGCGCAGCACGCTGATCATCGCGGCAACCATCCCGCTGTCGATCCTGGCCTCGATCCTGGCGCTCCATGCGCTGGGCGAGACGCTCAACCTGATGACGCTGGGCGGGCTCGCGCTGTCGGTCGGCATCCTGGTCGACCAGGCGATCGTCACCATCGAGAACATCGAGCGCCACCTGCACATGGGCACGCCGCTCAACGAGGCGATCATGGTGGGCGCCGGCGAGATCGGGACGGCCGCCTTCGTCTCCACGCTGTGCATCTGCATCGTGTTCGTGCCGATGTTCTTCCTCTCGGGCGTGGCGCGCTTTTTGTTCGTGCCGCTGGCCGAGGCGGTGGTGTTCGCGATGCTGGCCTCCTACATCCTGTCGCGCACGCTGGTGCCGACGCTCGTCATGCTGCTGATGGGCCGCGCACAGGCCCACGGCGCCGCCGCCGGCGACGCGAAGCCCGGCCTGCTGCAGCGGGTCTACCGCAGCTTCGACCGGCGCTTCGAGCGCGTGCGGCGCGCCTACACGCTGGTGCTGTCGGCACTGCTGTCCAGGCGCGGGGGCTTCATCGCGCTCTTCCTCGGCTTCTGTCTCTCGTCCTGCCTGCTGTACCCGGTGCTGGGCCGCGACTTCTTTCCCAGCGTGGACGCCGGCCAGATCCGCCTGCACATGCGCGCACCCACCGGCACCCGCATCGAGGAGACGGCGCGGCTGGCCGACGAGGTGGAGGCGGCGATCCGCGAACTGGTGCCGAAGGACCAGCTCGAGACCATCCTCGACAACCTCGGCGTGCCCAACAGCGGCATCAACCTCTCCTACAGCAACGCCGGCACCATCGGCACGCTGGACGGCGAAATCCTGCTCTCGCTGCGCGACGGGCACCGGCCCACGGAGGAATTCGTCTCGCTGCTGCGCGCGGAGCTGCCGAAGCGCTTTCCCGGCGTCGAGTTCTTCTTCCAGCCGGCGGACATCGTCACGCAGATCCTCAACTTCGGCTTGCCCGCGGCCATCGACGTGCAGTTCAGCGGCAACGACCTGGCGGGCAATTCGCAGCGCGCCGCGGAGCTGGTCAAGGCCATCCGCAAGATCCCCGGGGCGGTCGATGCCCATGTGCACCAGCGCCTGGACGCGCCCAGCCTCAGCCTGCAGATGGACCGCACGCGGCTGCAGCAGGTCGGGCTCACGGCGCAGAACGTGGGCCAGAACGTGCTGATCGCGCTGTCGGGCAGCTCGCAGACCGCGCCGGCCTTCTGGCTCAATCCGCAGAACGGCGTGGTCTACAACGTCGCGGTGCAGACGCCGCAGTACAAGGTCGACTCGCTCGATGCGCTGCTCAACATCCCGGTGGGCGCCTCGGGCGCCGGCGCCGGGCCGCCGCAGCTGCTGGGCAACCTGGTGGAGGCGCAGGCCGCACGCATGCCTTCGGTGGTGTCGCGCTACAACATCGCGCCGGTGGTCGACGTGTATGTCGGCGTGCAGGGCACCGACCTCGCCAGCGTCGCGAACGAGGTCAAGAAGCTCGTCGACGAGATCCGGCCCAAGCTCTCGCGCGGCAGCCAGGTCACGATCCGCGGCCAGGTGGAGACCATGCAATCTTCCTTCCTCGGGCTGGGCATCGGGCTGGCGATGGCGGTGGTGCTGGTGTACCTGCTGATCGTGGTCACCTTCCAGTCCTGGCTGGACGCCGCGATCATCATCACCGCCCTGCCCGCGGCGCTGGCCGGCATCGCCTGGATGCTGTTCCTCACCGGCACCACGCTGAGCGTGCCGGCGCTGACCGGCGCGATCATGACCATGGGCGTGGCCACGGCCAACAGCATCCTGCTGATCGCTTTCGCGCGCGAGCGGCTGGCGGCCGGCGTGCCGCCGCTGTCGGCCGCGCTGGAAGCCGGCGCCACCCGCATCCGGCCGGTGCTGATGACGGCGCTGGCCATGATCATCGGCATGATCCCGATGGCGCTGGGCCTGGGCGAAGGCGCCGAGCAGAACGCGCCGCTGGGCCGCGCCGTGATCGGCGGCCTGCTGTTCGCGACCGTGTCCACCCTGTTCTTCGTGCCGGCCGTGTATGCCGGCATCCACAGCCGCCTGGCCCATCGCAAGGCGGCGCGCAAAGCCGAAGCCAACGCGCCGCCGTTGCAGGGCGCCGCGCCCCAGGAGAGTTGAGACCATGACGGAGCAACGCCACGCGGCATTGGCCATCCACCCGATCGCCGCCGACGAGCAGGGCGAGCATCACGCGCTGCTGCGGCGGCGCCAGATCGTGCGGCGCACGCGCATCGCGGTGCTGATCGTGCTGGTGTTGCTGGCCGTCGGCGCGGCACGCACGGTCTTCGTCCGCATGGCGAACGCGCGGGCGCTGGAGGCCTCTTCCACCGAGCTCGCCAAGCAATACGTGAAGACCGCGCTGCCGCAGACCGCCGCCGCCGGGCAGACGCTGGCGCTGCCGGGCACGCTGCAGGGCTTCGTGCAGTCGCCGATCTCGGCACGCGCGAGCGGCTACCTCAAGCGCTGGACCAAGGACATCGGCAGCCAGGTCCAGAAGGGCGAGCTGCTGGCCGAGATCGAGACGCCGGAGATCGACCAGCAGCTCTCGCAGGCCATCGCCGCGCGCCAGCAGGCCGCCTCCAGCCTCGATCTGGCGAAGAGCACCGTGGCGCGCTGGGAGAACCTGCGCAAGAAGGACGTGGTCTCGCAGCAGGACCTGGACGAGCGGCGCAGCGGCCTCGCGCAGGCCACGGCCAACGTGGCTGCTGCCGATGCCAACGTGCAGCGGCTGCGCCAGACCGAAGGCTTCAAGCGCATCGTCGCGCCCTACGCCGGCGTGATCACGCGGCGCAACGTCGACGTCGGCGACCTGATCGATGCGGGCGGCACACGGCCGCTGTTCCTGCTTGCGCAGACCGATCCGCTGCGCGTCTACATCAACGTGCCGCAGGCCTACGCGCAACTGGTCAAGGCCGGGCAGCCGGTGGTGGTGACGCAGGCGGAGCTGCGCGGCCAGAGCTTCAAGGGCGAAGTGGCGCGCACCTCGGGCGCCATCGACACGGCCACGCGCATGATGCAGGTCGAGGTGTCGCTGCCCAACCGAGAGGGCCTGCTGCTCCCGGGCGCCTACGTGCAGGTCTCGCTGCCGCTGGCGGCCAGCCGCGCGCTCAGCGTCCCGGCCAATGCGCTGCTGTTCCGCGCCGAAGGCACGCGCGTCGCCACGGTCGATGCCGAAGGGCGCGTGCGCCTGCGCACCATCCAGGTCGGGCGCAATTACGGCGAGACGGTGGAGGTGCTGGACGGCATCACGGCCGGCGACCGGCTGATCCTCAACCCCTCGGACTCGCTGGCCGAGGGCGACGTGGTGACGGTGGCCAAGGAACCGGCGTGAGCGTGCGTGTCGCAGCGATTGCAGCCGCTGCCTTGCTGCTCGCGGCCTGCGCCGCCGGCCCGGACTATCGCGCCCCGCAGGTCGAGGTGCCGGTGAGCTGGCAGCTGGAGGAGCCCTGGCGCCGGGCCGCGCCCGGCGACGCGCTCGACAAGGGCCCGTGGTGGCAGCGCTTCGGCGACGCCGAGCTCGATCGCCTGCAGCAACAGGCGCTGCGCAACAGCCCCACGCTGATGCTGGCCGGCGCGCGGCTCACCCAGGCGCGCGCCACGCTGTCGGCGGCCGATGCCGCGCGCTATCCGCAGCTGGGCCTGGGTGCGCGTGCCTCGCGGCTCAAGATCTCCGCCAACCGCCCGCTCACCAACTACGCGACGCAGAACTTCTCCACGGTGCAGAACGACTTCGCGCTCTCGCTCAACGCCAGCTACGAGCTCGACCTGGCGGGCCGCGTGCAGCGCTCGGTCGAGGGCGCGACCGCTTCCGCGGCGCAGTCGGCGGCCGACCTGGAGAACACGCGCCTCCTGCTCACCACCGACCTCGCCTCGGCCTATTTCAACCTGCGCGCCACCGACATCGAGCTCGACGTGCTGTCGCGCTCGATCGCGCTGCAGCGCCGCGCGCTCGAGCTCGTCACGGCACGCCACGACCTCGGCGCCGTCTCCGGGGTCGATGTGGCGCAGCAGCAGGCTCTGCTCGACAGCACGCTCGCGCAAGTCGATGTGCTGAAAAAGCAGCGCTCGCAGTACGAGCATGCGCTCGCCACCCTGAGCGGCACGCCGGCGCCCGGCTTTGCGCTGGCGGCCGACCTGCGCCCCATCGTGCCGCCGGCCATTCCGCTCGGCGTGCCCTCGGAAGCGCTGGAGCGGCGGCCCGACGTCGCCTCGGCCGAGCGCGCGATGGCCGCGGCCAATGCGCAGATCGGCGTCGCGACCGCGGCCTTTTATCCCAGCGTGATGCTGACGCCGACGGTGGGCGTCGACAGCCGCATGATCGAGACCTTGTTCGATGCGCCCAGCCTGCTGTGGTCGGTGGGCGTGTCGGCGACGCAGGTGCTGTTCGACGGCGGGCGCATCCGCGCCAACGTGGACTTCGCGCAGGCCGGCTACGAAGGCACGGTGGCCAACTACCGGCGCGTGGTGCTGACGGCGATGCAGGAGGCGGAGGACGGCATCACCGGCCTGGCCGCGCTCGACCGCGCGGTTGCGCAATCGCTCGCCGCCGTCGAGTCGGCGCGCCGCGTGCTCGATATGGCGACCAGCCGCTACGAGGGCGGCGCCTCGACCTACCTCGACGTGATCAGCGCCCAGCAGTCCTTGCTGGTGGCCGAGCGCCAGGCCGCGCAGCTGCAGGGCCAGCGCCTGCTGACCTCGGTCTTTCTCGTCAAGGCACTGGGCGGCGACTGGTGCGGTGTGCAATCGCGCGGAGCGAGCGGGAGCGCGAGCGCGAGTGCCGACGCTAGAACAGACTGCCCTGCCCCGCTGCGCCGGGTGGCCGGAACGCGCTGAGGTCGAGCGCGACGCGCTCGCGGTTGAAGCCCAGGCGATGCGTCGCCTTCTCGAAGCGCTGGCGGATCAGCTCGGACCACAGGCCGCTGCCGACCATGCGGGTGCCGAAGGCGGCGTCATAGTCTTTGCCGCCGCGCATCTCGCGGATGCGCGCCATGATGCGGCCGGCGCGCTGCGGGTAATGCAGCTCCAGCCACTGCTTGAAGAGCGGCGCCACCTCCCAGGGCAGGCGGATCACCGTGTAGAAGGCGCTGCGCGCGCCGGCCTCCCAGGCGGCCTCGAGCACCTTCTCCATGTCCTCGGTGACGAAGGGGATCTGCGGCGCCACGCTCACCCCCACCGGCACGCCCGCTTCGGCCAGCGTGCGCACCGTGCGCAGCCGGCGGTGCGGCGCGGCGGCACGCGGCTCCAGCTTGCGCGCGAGCTCGCCGTCGAGCGTGGTGATGGTGACGTAGACCGCCGCCAGGTGCTGCGCCGCCATCGGCGCGATCACGTCCAGGTCGCGCTCGACGGCGCTGGACTTGGTGACCAGGCCGAAGGGATGGCGCACCTCCTGGAGCAACTCGATCACCGAGCGCGTCAGGCGCAGCTCGCGCTCGATCGGCTGGTAGCAGTCGGTTGCAGTACCGATCGCCAGGTTTTGCGGCCTGTAGCTGCGCCGGCCCAGCTCGGCACGCAGCACCTCCACGATGTTGCGCTTGGCGATCAGCTTGGTCTCGAAGTCCAGGCCGGGCGAGAGATTCAGGTAGCTGTGGGTCGGCCGCGCGAAGCAGTAGATGCACCCGTGCTCGCAGCCTCGGTAGGGGTTGATCGAACGATCGAAGGGGATGTCCGGCGAGTCGTTTTCGCTCAGCACCGACTTCACGTCCTCGAAGCGCACCTCGGTCTGCAGGGGCGGCAGCGGCTCGCCGGAGCCCTCTTCGAGCGTGCCCCAGCCGTCGTCGAAGGCATCGCGCTCGTCGCGCTCGAAACGGTGGGGCAGCCGGGTCGCGGCGCCGCGGCCCTTGATGGCGTGGAGGGGAATGAAAGCATCGGGCATGGTCTTTCAACCTCGAATGACTGGATGGATATACAGTATTCCACCAATCGACTTGACGTGCACGCGGGTTCGCACTCGCGCCACCACCCACTAGCGTATAGAGAGAGAGAGGGTCAGCCATGGGCACCTCGCTACAAGCAATTCCCTGGGTTAGTTTACTTGTTACTACAATAAATTAAAAAATGCTGACCGTTATCGAGACGCCCGAATTCATCGCTTGGTCTGCCAAGGTCTGGTCTGATGCCGAGCGCATGGAATTCATCGACTGGATCTCGGAAAACCCGGAGGCTGGCGACGTGATTCCCGGCTCCGGCAGCCTGCGCAAGGTGCGCTGGGTGCGCGCCGGCATGGGCAAGCGCGGCGGCGCTCGGGTGATCTACTTCATCCGTACAGCACGCAACGAAGTGGTCTTGGTCCTGGTCTACGCCAAGGCCAAGTTCGACAACATCAGCACCCATGTGCTGAAGGCGATCAAGGAGAAACTCGATGCCCAAGACTAAGGATCCGGAAATGGCCGAGTTCGAGGCCGCTCTGCTGCGCAGCATTGATCAAGCACAGCGCGGCGAACATGCGGCGGCCCACACCCCCGCGCAGATTGCAGCGCGCAAGCGCGGGCGGCCTGTGGGCAGCGTCAAGGAAGATGCGAAGGTGTCGACGACGATTCGCTTCGACGCCGACGTGCTGGCAGGCCTCAAGGCGACCGGGCCGGGATGGCAGACACGCGCGAATGACGCATTACGCGCAGCCCTGAAGGCAGGACGATTGAAGGCGGAACCGGCGCACTGACGGACCTGTCCGCGCGTGCGCGAGACGATCCGGATGGCGGCCGGGTTGCAACAGCGGCTCCGTCCAGGGATGCCCAGGCGCCGGCATTTTGCTTGTGGCGGGTGCGCTCACTAAACTGCCCCGGATGACGCCCGCGCCCGCTCCCCTCGACGCCTTCCTGCACGCGATCCCGAAGGTCGAGCTGCACTGCCATCTGTTCGGCACCGTTCGCCACGCCACCTTCGCGGCGCTCAACCGCCGAGCCGGTGCGCCGCTCGCCGAGCAGGAGGTGGAGGACTTCTACACGCGCGGCGAGAAGCCCGTCGGCGTGCTGCGCGTGCTGCGCGCGCTCGATGCCCACCTGGTGCGCACGGCCGACGACCTGCACCTTCTGGCCTTCGAGTACCTGGAGGACGCCGCGGCCCATCACGTTCGCTACAGCGAGTTTTTCTGGAACCCGACCGGCACCGTGCAGGCCTCCGGCATCGACTACCGCGCGGCGCAGGAGGCGATCGTGCGCGCCATCCACGACGCGCAGCGCGACTTCGGCATCACGGGCAGGCTGATCGCGGCGATCGACCGCGAGGCGAGCCCCGAGGCTGCGGTCGAGATGGTCGAATGGGTCACCTCGAACCGCTGCGAGGAAGTGATCGGCATCGGCATCGACTACCGCGAGGTCGACCGGCCGCCCGAGCTGTTTCTGCAGGCGTACCGCGACGCGCGGCGCGCCGGCCTCAAGACCACGGCGCACGCGGGCGAATTCGGCATGCCCTGGACCCACGTGCGCACGGCGCTCGATCTGCTGCAGGTGGACCGCATCGACCACGGCTACACGGTGGTGGACCACCCCGCATTCGCGCGCGAGTGCGCCGAGCGCGGCGTGCTCTTCACCGTGGTGCCCACCAACTCCTATTACCTGCGCACGCTGCCGCCGGAGCGCTGGGCGCTGGACCACCCGATCCGCCGCATGCCGGGCCTGGGTCTGCGCATCCATCCCAACACCGACGATCCGACACTGCACAAGGTCACGCCCACGCAAGCCTGGGCCATGATGGTCCGCGACTTCGGCTTCGGGCTGGATGCGCTGCGCGGCTTCATGCACAACGGCCTCGATGGCGCCTGGATCGACGATGGCACGCGCCGAGACTGGCGCGCGCAGTGGAGCGCCGAGTTCGACGCGCTGCGCGCCCGGCTCGCACCCGACACCCCCACCTCCGGAACCTGACCATGCCTTCTTTCAAGCCCCTGCTTCTCGCCTCGCTGCTCGCCGCCGCGCTTCCCCTCACCGCCTTCGCCCAGGCCGCCTGGCCGGCCGCCAAGCCCATCACGCTGATCGTCCCCTACTCGGCCGGGGGCAGCGTGGACTTCAACGCGCGCCTGGTCGCCACCAAGCTGGGCGAGCGGCTCAAGCAGTCGGTGGTGATCGAGAACGTGACCGGCGCCGGCGGTGCCATCGGCGTGGCCAAGGCGGCGAACGCAGCCCCCGACGGCTACACGCTGGTGGCCGGGCCGGACAGCGCGATCGCCATCGGCAAGCTGATCAACCCCGCGGCCTTCAAGTTCGATCCGCTCAAGGACCTGGCGCCGGTGGGCATGCTCAACACCGCGCCCATGGTGCTGGTGGCGCGGCCAGGGCTCGAGGTGCGGAGCTACGCGGATTTCGTCAAGCTCGCCAAGGCCGCGCCGGGCAAGTACAACTACGCGACCTCGGGCGTGGGCACGGTGCTGCAGCTCGCGATGGAGTTGCTCAAGGAGCGAAGCGGCATCTTCGTGACCCACGTGCCCTACCGCGGCGGCGCTCAGATCGCCACCGACGTGATCGGCAACCAGGTCGACCTGGCGATGCTGGTCAGCACCAGCGCCATTGCGCATGTGAACGGCGGTCGTCTGAAGGCACTGGGCGTGACCGGGAGCAAGCGGCTGGATGCGCTGCCGAACGTGCCGGCCTTCGACGAGATGCCGGGGCTGAAGGGCTATTCGATGGTGAGCTGGACCGGGATCTTCGCGCCGGCGGGCACGCCCGATGCGACGGTCAAGCGGCTCAATGAAGAGCTCAATGCGGTGCTCAAGGACCCGGAGGTGCGGACCAAGCTGCAGGAGCAAGGCGCGCTGCCGGGCAGCGGCTCGGCCGAGGACTTGGCCAAGTTCGTGCAGGCGGAGTACGCGCGCAATCAGAAGATCGTGCAGGCGGCGAACATCAAGGAGTGATCGGCAGCGCCGTTGTCCCGCCCCTTCGATCCATCACGAACTCTCATCCTCGGCCGGCCAGTCGCGGATGTAGGCCTTGAGCATCTTGTTCTCGAAGTTCTGGCTGTCCACCACCGCCTTGGCCACGTCGTAGAAGCTGATCACGCCCATCAGCATGCGCTTGTCCATCACCGGCATGTAGCGGGCATGGCGTTCGAGCATGATGCGGCGGATCTCGTCGAGGTCGGTTTCCAGCGTGCAGGTGACGGGATGATCGTCCATCGCCTTGCGCACCAGCGTGCCGCCGACCTGCCCGCCGTTGCCCACGATGGCGACGATCACTTCGCGGAAGGTGAGCATGCCCACGAGGTCGCCATGCTCCATGACCACCAGCGACCCGATGTCCTTGTCCGCCATGGTGTTGACGGCGTCGGCCAGGGGTTCGTCGGGCGTGATGGTGTAGAGCGTGTTGCCCTTCACGCGCAGGATGTCGCTGACTTTCATCGTGTTGCTCCTCGCTTGCTCGGCGTGCTGCCGAAATTGAATATAGCCCACAATGGCCGCCCATCCACAGGCCACGTCGTCGGCGCAGGCATTGCGCGCAACGGGGCATTGCAGAAACGATCACGCTTCGAAAGGCTTCCATGCCCGGCTATTCCGACCCCGGCTTCGACACGCTGGCACTGCACGCCGGCGCCGCACCCGACCCGGCCACGGGCGCGCGCGCCGTGCCGATTCATCTGAGCACTTCCTTCGTCTTCGAATCGAGCGACCACGCGGCCGCGCTGTTCAACCTCGAGCGCGCGGGCCACGTGTACTCGCGCATCAGCAACCCGACCAACGCAGTGCTCGAACAGCGCGTGGCGGCGCTCGAAGGCGGCATCGGCGCGATCGCCACCGCCAGCGGGCAGGCCGCGCTGCACCTGTCGATCGCGACGCTGATGGGCGCGGGCGCGCACATCGTCGCCAGCACCGCCCTCTACGGCGGCTCGCAGAATCTCCTGCACTACACGATGCGGCGCTTCGGCATCCAGACCACCTTCGTCAAGCCGGGCGACCTCGACGGCTGGCGCGCCGCGATCCGGCCCGAGACGCGGCTGCTCTTCGGCGAGACGGTGGGCAATCCCGGCCTGGACGTGCTCGACATCCCGGCCGTCAGCGAGATCGCGCATGCGGCCGGCGTGCCGCTGCTGGTGGACTCCACGCTGACCTCGCCCTACCTCGTCAAGCCCTTCGACTGGGGCGCCGACCTGGTCTACCACTCGGCCACCAAGTTCCTCTCCGGCCATGGCACGGTGATCGGCGGCGTGGTGGTCGACGGCGGCAGCTTCGACTGGGAACGCTCGGGCCGCTTCGCGGAGCTGACCCAGGCCTACGAGGGCTTCCACAACATGGTGTTCAGCGAGGAGAGCACGGTGGGCGCCTTCCTGCTGCGCGCGCGCCGCGAGGGGCTGCGCGACTTCGGCGCCTCGATGAGCCCGCACACGGCCTGGCTCATCCTGCAGGGCATCGAGACGCTGCCGCTGCGCATGGAGCGCCACATCGACAACACGCAGAAGGTGGTGGAGTTCCTGGCTTCGCATCCCTTCGTCGCGCACGTGGGTCATCCGCTGCTGGAGTCGCATCCCAGCCATGCGCTGGCGGGCAAGCTGCTGCGCCACGGCGCCAAGGGCGCGGGCGCGGTCTTCAGCTTCGACCTCAAGGGCAATCGGGAGCAGGGCAAGGTCTTCATCGAAGCGCTCAAGCTCTTCAGCCACCTGGCCAACGTCGGGGACTGCCGCAGCCTGGTGATCCATCCTGCGAGCACCACGCACTTCCGCATGACGGACGATGCATTGGCTGCGGCGGGCATCTCGCAGGGCACCATCCGGCTGTCGATCGGGCTGGAAGACCCGGCCGACCTGATCGACGACCTCAAGCGCGCATTGAAGGCCGCGGAAAAGGGGGCATGATGGATCTCGTCGTCAACGGCCACAAGACCTACTGCTACACCGGCGGCAAGCCCTTCGATGCCGCGAAGCCGACCGTGGTGTTCATCCACGGCGTGCTCAACGACCACAGCGTGTGGATCCTGCAAAGCCGCTGGTTCGCACACCACGGCTGGAACGTGCTGGCGCTCGACCTGCCGGGCCACTGCAGGAGCGAGGGCCCGCCGCCCGCCAGCGTGGAGGAGGCTGCGCAATTCGTGATCGCGCTGCTGGACGCCGCCGGTGTCGAGAAAGCGGCCCTGGCCGGCCACAGCTTCGGCTCGCTGATCGCACTGGAGGCCGCGGCGCGTGCGCCGCAGCGCGTGACGCACCTGGCGCTGGTCGGCACCGCCTACCCGATGAAGGTGTCGCCGGCGCTGCTCGAGGGCGCGCTGAACGACCCGCAGCGCGCCATCGACATGGTCAACAGCTTCTCGCATTCGATGCTGGCGCCGCCGCCCTCCACGCTGGGCCCGGGCACCTGGCTCTACGGCGGGTCGCGGGCGCTGATGCGCCGCGTGCTGGCGAGCAACCGCGAAGCGAACGTGTTCCACATCGGCTTCAAGGCTTGCAACGAATACGTTGGCGGCGAGGCCGCGATGGCGGCGGTGCAGTGTCCGGTTCTTTTCCTGCTCGGCAAGTCCGACCAGATGACGCCGCCGCGCGCCACGCAGCCACTGCTCGCCAAGGCGCGCGGCGCGCGCGTGGTGCACGTCGCGGCCGGCCATGCGCTGATGAGCGAGGCACCCGACCAGGTGCTGTTCGCGCTGCGGGACTTCCTCGGGGGCTGAGTCGCGGGCGGGCCTCGGCGCAGCGATGCCGAGGGGCGCGTCAACGTCTACGTGACTTGGAAGGTGCCGGGCTCGCGCGCCAGGGCGCCGAGCAGCGTACGGACCTCGGGGCTCGAGGCCCGCGCCGGCTGCAAGGCACCGAGCAAGCGCGCCAGCGTCTCGGCGTGCGGCAGCAACGGCCCGAGGAATCGGGTGCCGGACTCGCCCGCCACCAGCAGGGTGGGGAAGGTCTCGACATCGAAGTCGTCGGCCAGCTCGGCATGGTCCTCGATGTCGACCCAGGCGAAGCGCAAGCTCGGATGCGCGCGCGCCACCTGCTCGAACAGCGGCCGGTACTCGCGGCAGGCGCCGCACCATTCGGCGCAGAGGCAGACGACCCACAGGGTGTCGCCGGCGGCGTGCAGGGTCGCGGGGTTGACGGAATCGTTCAAGGCTGAATGGGTGAGGTTGGAAGGGTGCGCCGCCATTATCGATAGGCCAGCACATCTTGCAGGAGCAGCGTGCGCAAGGGTCCGCGCTGCCACAGGTTATCGAGCGGCGGGGTCCGGGGCAGCAGCAGCTCCTCGAGCAGCGGCTCGAGCGAGGTGCGGCCCGGGTCGGCCAGCAGCACGTAGCGCGGGTCCTCGTTGTCGGGCTCCTCGGCCAAGGGTCCGATCCAATCGAGCGCGACCAGTGTCGCCAGCACCGGCGCCAGCTGCAGCGCATCGACGCGCATGCGCGCCACCAGCTCGGCCGCGCCCAGTCCCTTGGCGGCGGTGGCCTTCGCCTGCGCCAGCTGCTGCAGCGCCTCCACCGCCAGTTGCAGCGGCCAGCCCGGGAAGCCCCCGCGCCGCGCCACGCCGCTCAGCAGGCTGGGCAGGTAGGCGGCGATGACCGCGCCCAGCAGCACGATGACCCACGCAACGTAGATCCAGATCAGCAGGATCGGCACGGTGGCGAAGGCGCCGTAGAGGACCGAGTAGGTCGGCACCAGGCTCAGGTAGTAGGCCAGCACCCGCTTCGCGATCTCGATCGTGGCGGCCACGAAGAAGCCGCCGGCCCAGGCATGGCCCCATTTCACCCGGGTGTTGGGCACGTAGTGGTAGAGCGAGGCCATGCCACCCGCCAGCAGCACGAATTCGAAGGTGTCGAACACCAGCTTGAGCATGCCTCGGCCGACCCACTCGCGCGAGATCGAGAAGACGTAGGCCGTGGTGCTCAGGCTCAGCGCCAGCACCAGGGGGCCGAGCGTGATGGCGGCCCAATAGATCAGCACCCGCTGCGCGAAGGGCCGCGGCCTGCGCACGCGCCAGATGTTGTTGAGCGTCTTGTCGATGGTGAGGATCAGCGCGAAGGCCGTGGCCAGCAGCACCAGCAGACCCGCGACGCCCAGCCCGCTGGCCTTGCTCGCGAACGTGTTGAGGTAACCCAGCACCTGGCGCGCGATGTTGTCGGGGATCAGGCTCTCGATCAGCCAGCGCTGCACCCGCCCCTGCATGGTCGCGAACATGGGGAACACCGTGAACAGCGCGAGCGCCACGGTGAAGAAGGGCACCATCGCGATGGTGGTGGTGAAGGTCAGGCTGCTGGCCGTGAGGCCCAGGCGATCTTCACGGAAGCGCTCGCCCAGCACCGCGGCCGTGTTGCCCCAGGGAAAATTCGAAAGATCCCTCCAGAGTTGCTGGCGATTCATGGCGGCTATCATGCCATCGGGTCCCGCGCCAGCCGGGCGCCTGCCACCCCGATCCAGCCCTTCCGTGACCGCTCCCGCCATTCCCTCCTCCGTTTCCGCCACGCGCTGGCTCGCCGTCGGCAGCCTGCTCGGGCTGATCGTGCTCGGGCTGGCCTGGGAACTGTGGCTCGCGCCGCTGCGCCCGGGCGGCTCGTGGCTCGCGCTCAAGGTGCTGCCGCTGGCGATCCCGTTGGCCGGGCTGCTGAAGAACCGGATGTACACCTACCGCTGGGTCAGCTTGCTGGTCTGGCTTTATTTCACCGAGGGCGTGGTGCGCGCGTGGAGCGACATCGGCGGCACGGGCCGCCTGCTGGCGCTGCTCGAGGTCGTGCTGTGCCTCGCGCTTTTCGCGGCCTGCGCCTGGCATGTGCGCCTGCGTCTGCGTCATGCGCGGGCTGCCCGCGAATTGGAAGGAGTTGCGCCATGAGACGCTGCGTCGTCCCCAAGTCGAATTGCACCGCAGCGCGTAGCGCGGAGATGACCGAATGAGCACCCTGTTGATCGACAAGCTGCGCGCCGTCGTCGGCGCCGCCAACGTGCTGACCGAGGGCGACCTCGGCGCGTGGGAAGAGGACTGGCGCAAGCGCTCCCGCGGCAAGGCGCTGGCCGTGGTGCGGCCCGGCAGCACGCAGCAGGTGGCCGAGGTGGTGAAGGCCTGCGCCGCGGCCGGCCGCGCGATCGTGCCGCAGGGCGGCAACACCGGCCTCGCGGTCGGGTCGATCCCCGACGAGAGCGGCACGCAAATCGTGCTGAGCCTGCAGCGCATGAACGCCATCCGCGGCATCGATGCCGCCAACCTCACCATGACGGTGGAGGCCGGCTGCGTGCTGCAGACGCTGCAGGAGACGGCCGAGAAGGCCGGCTTCCTGTTCCCGCTGAGCCTCGCGGCCGAGGGCAGCTGCACCATCGGCGGCAATCTCGCGACCAATGCCGGCGGCACGCAGGTGCTGCGCTACGGCAACGCGCGCGACCTTTGCCTGGGGCTGGAGGTGGTGACGCCGCAGGGCGGCATCTGGCAGGGCACCAGCGGGCTGCGCAAGGACAACACGGGCTACGACCTGCGCGACCTGATGATCGGCAGCGAGGGCACGCTGGGCATCATCACCGCGGCCACCCTCAAGCTCTACCCGCTGCCGGCCGCGCAGCTCACCGCCTGGGCGGCCGTGCCCACGCTGGAGCAGGCGGTCGAGCTGCTGGGCCTGGCCCACAAGCGCCTGGGCGCCGGGCTCACGGGTTTCGAGGTGATGGGCCGCTTCGCGCTGAGTCTGGTGGCCAAGCATTTCCCCACCCTGCGCGTACCCTTCATCGAGGACGACGGCGTGCCCTACTGCGTGCTGCTGGAGAACTCCGACAACGAATCGGAAGACCATGCACGCGCCCGCTTCGAAGCCCTGCTCGAGACCGCCTTCGAAGCCGGCTGCGTCAGCGATGCGGTGGTGGCCGAGAACCTGACGCAGGCGCACCAGCTCTGGCATGTGCGCGAGAGCATTCCGCTGGCCCAGGCCGAGGAAGGGCTCAACATCAAGCACGACATCTCGATCCCGGTCTCGCGCATTCCGGACTTCGTGCAGCAGACCGATGCGCTGCTCGAATACGAGCTGCCGGGCGTGCGGCTGGTGAACTTCGGACACCTGGGCGACGGCAACCTGCACTACAACGTGCAGGCGCCGGCCGGTGCCCGCAACGGGGACTTCCTGCGCGACCACGAGGCGCGTATCAATACGCTGGTCTACGAGGCGGTCCGCCAGTTCGAAGGCTCCTTCTCCGCCGAGCACGGCGTGGGCTCGCTCAAGGTCGAGACGCTGGAGAAGCACAAGTCGCCGGTCGCGCTGGAGATGATGCGCGCCATCAAGCGGGCGCTTGATCCGCAGAACCTGCTGAATCCGGGTCGGGTGATTCGACTGCCATGAAGCATGCGCGTAAACTGTGCGCATCACTGATGAGCAAGGAGTCGCTGCATGCTTCGATTCGACAACGCCCCCAAGAAGGCCACCAACCTGACGCTCAACAGCAAAGTACTCGAGGTCGCGCGCGAACTGGGCATGAACGTTTCGCAGACGGTTGATGCATTGCTTGCCAAGGAAGTGGAACGCGTCTACTGGGAACAGTGGAAAGAGCGGAACAAGGATGCCATCGAGGACTACAACGCGCGCATCCGACGCGAAGGCATCTGGGGCGCGAAGTACCGTACCTTTGCGCGCAGTCCGGGAGATGGGCGCGTCGCCGACGAGGACCACGGCAAGAAGAAGGCCGCTTGAAATCATGGGACGCTATGACGTCTACCAGAATCCCGATAAGTCCGAGCACCGGCATACGCCCTTCGTGCTGGACATCCAGAACGACCATCTCGATGCCGTGGAAACACGCATCGTCATTCCAATGCGCGACGCACGTTCGCACGGGATGCGCCTGGAGCGTGTTCACCCTTCGTTTCGCATCCAGGAACGCGAGGTCGTCCTCGACACGCCCACCATGGCAACCTTTCCGCGCAGCTGGCTGCGCTCGCCCGTTGCCAGCCTGCGCGGCGAACAGCGTCAAATCCAGGAAGCTCTGGATGCCCTGTTCGGCTCTTACTGACAAGCTCTGACCCCATGCCCTCCCGCCCCACCCGCTCCCAATACGAAGACTTCATGCGCCACGTCGACACCCACGGCGTGCACAAGAGCGACCGCACCGGCACCGGCACCAAGAGCGTGTTCGGCCACCAGATGCGCTTCGACCTGGCCGAAGGCTTTCCGCTGGTCACCACCAAGAAGGTGCACCTCAAGTCCATCATCCAGGAGCTGCTGTGGTTCCTGACCGGCTCCAGCAACAACAATTGGCTGAAGGAGCGCGGCGTCACCATCTGGGACGAATGGGCGCGCGAAGACGGCGACCTGGGCCCGGTCTACGGGGTGCAGTGGCGCAGCTGGCCGACGCCGGACGGCGGCCACATCGACCAGATCCAGCAAGTCATCGACACGCTGAAGACCAACCCCGACTCGCGCCGCATCATCGTCAGCGCGTGGAACGTGGCCGAGCTGTCGAAGATGGCGCTGATGCCCTGCCATGCCTTCTTCCAGTTCTACGTGGCCCCGCCCCAAACCGAAGGTGAGCGCGGCAAGCTGAGCTGCCAGCTCTACCAGCGCAGCGCCGACATCTTCCTGGGCGTGCCCTTCAACATCGCGAGCTACGCGCTGCTCACGCACATGGTCGCGCAGCAGTGCGAGCTGGACGTCGGCGATTTCATCTGGACCGGCGGCGACTGCCACATCTACAGCAACCACGCCGAGCAGGTGGCGCTGCAGCTGAGCCGCACGCCCTACCCCTACCCCACGCTCGTCATCAAGCGCAAGCCGGCGTCGATTTTCGACTACGCGTACGAGGACTTCGAAGTGGTGGACTACCGGCATCACGACGCCATCAAGGCGCCCGTTGCCGTCTAGGAAGCAAAGAGCAGCATGGCCACCCGCATCAACCTCATCCTCGCCCGCGCCGCCAACGGCGTGATCGGCCACGAGGGCTCCATGCCCTGGCACCTGCCCGAGGACTTGGCGCACTTCAAGCGGCAGACCGCCGGCGCGCCGGTGATCATGGGCCGCCGGACCTGGGACTCGCTGCCCCCGCGCTTCCGCCCGCTCTCGGGCCGCCGCAACATCGTGATCACCCGCCAGGCCGACTGGCAGGCCGAAGGCGCCGAGCGCGCTGCCGACCTGCACGAGGCCTTGGCGCGCTGCGAGGAAGCGCAGGAGCCCGAGGTGTGGGTGATCGGCGGCGCGCAGATCTATGCCGAGGCCGAGCCGCTCGCGCACCGCGCGCTGGTGACCGAGATCGGGCGCGACTTCGAAGGCGACGCCTGGGCGCCACGCTTCGACGTCTCCTGGCGCGAGACGGCGCGCGAGTCGCATGTCTCGGCCAATGGCCTGCCCTACAGCTTCATCACGCTCGAACGCCCAGAGTGACGTTCCGGACCCACCACGCAAGCCGTTCATGAAAATCGCCACCTGGAACGTCAACTCCCTCACGGCCCGGCTCCAGCACGTGCTGGACTGGCTGATCGCCAACCCCATCGACGTGCTGTGCCTGCAGGAGCTCAAGATGAGCGACGACAAGTTCCCGCTGGATGTGCTGCAGTCCGCCGGTTACAACGCGGCGGTGTTCGGCCAGCGGACCTACAACGGCGTCGCCATCCTGAGCCTCGCGCCTTTGCGCGATGTCGCGAAAAACATCGGCGGCTTCGCGGACGACCATTCGCGCGTCATCAGCGCCACGGTCGACACGCCCGCCGGTCCGCTGCGCGTCGTCAACGGCTACTTCGTCAACGGACAGGCGCCCGGCACCGAGAAGTTCGCCTACAAGATGAGCTGGCTGCGCGCGCTGCGCGACTGGCTGGGCGAGGAGCTGGCGGCGCATCCGCAGCTCGCACTGCTGGGCGACTTCAATATCGCGCCCGAAGACCGCGACAGCTTCGACCCCGTGGGCCTGGCGGAGACCATCCATCACACGACCGAAGAGCGCGAGCATTTCAAGGCTCTGCTGCAGCTCGGGCTGGTCGACAGCTTCCGCCTGTTCGAGCAGCCGGAGAAGAGCTACTCGTGGTGGGACTACCGCATGCTGGGCTACCAGAAGAACCGCGGGCTGCGCATCGACCACATCCTGGTGAGCGAAGCGCTGGTGCCGCGGGCGAAGGGCTGCGTCATCGACCGCGTACCGCGCAAATGGGAGAAGCCCAGCGACCATGCACCCGTCATCCTGGAGCTCGAAGCATGAAAACCACCTTGTTCAAGGCTGCGCTGCTCGCAGCCGCACTGAGCCTTTCCGCATGTTCGATTTTCAAGCCGGAGGCCGCAGCGCCCACGGCTTCGCGCGACACCGACAAGCCGGCGGACGAAGTGTCCAGGCCCTCGGCCGAGGCGCCGAGCGTGCGCCTCATCACCATGCAGACGCCGGCCGTGCGGGCCTACCGGAAAGTCGGTGCCCGGCACATCTACAACGCCTACCCCAAGCGCATCTACAAGGGGAAGATTCCGCCGCTCGTGTATGCGGTGGTGGTGACCGAAACCGACATCGACGCCACGGGCCGCGTGACGGGCGTGCACTTCAGCCGCACGCCGAGCCACGCGCCGGAGGTCAGCGGCAAGATTGCCGAATTGATCAAGGATGCCTCGCCGCTGCCGAACCCGGGCAAGGTCGGCGCGCACACCTATGTCGACACCTGGCTGTGGGACAAGAGCGGCCAGTTCCAGCTCGACACGCTGACGCTGGGCCAGCGCAGCCGCTGAGCACGGGCCGCGTGCCGGCTCTGCTTCAGGCCCTGCGCCAGCCCTACTCCAGGCCCAGCTCCTGGATCTTGCGGGTGATGGTGTTGCGGCCGATGCCGAGCTTTTGCGCCGCCTCGATGCGGCGGCCGCGCGTGTTGGCCAGGGCCGTGAGGATCAGGCGCGATTCGAAGCGGCGCGACAGCGTGTCCCACACATCGTGGCGGCCGGCTGCCAGCAGGCTCTGGGCCTCCTGTTCGAGCCCGCTTTCCCAGCCGACCTGAGCGCCGGCGGCCGCCGCCACGGGCGGCACCGCGGCAGCGGAGGCGACCGACGGAGCGGCCGGCTCGC
>DATFFA010000053.1:0-25174 GCA_035250605.1 Variovorax sp.
ACTGCTCGTCGCCGTGCTGTCACGCGCGGCGCCTACGCTGCGCGTGGGCAACGGACTCGATGAGCGCTATCTCTCCCACGATCCGGCCGTGGTCGAGGGCTATCGTGCGGACCCGCTGTGCCACGACCGTATCGGTGCGCGACTGGCGCGCTTCCTGGCCGATGAAGGCGCGGTCGTGCAGGCGGCGGCGCCTCGATGGACGGTGCCCACCTTGCTGGTCTACGCCGGCGACGACCGGCTGGTGAAGGCGGACGGCAGCCGACGCTTTGCGGAGGCCGCGCCGGCCAAGGTGCTCAGCGCCACCTGCTTTCCGGCGCTCTATCACGAGATCTTCAACGAGCTGGAATCGAAGCCCGTCTTCGACGCGCTGGCACGCTGGCTCGAAGCCCGCTTCCCGCCGGCCTAAGCCGCCGCTGCAGCCGCGGCACGCCGCTTGCGCGCGAGCCACAGCAGTCCTGCGCCGGTCAGCAGCACCGGCACCAGCGAGCCGATGTTCAGCAATTGCCAGCCTTGCGTGGTGACCAGCACGCCGGAAGCGAAGGAGCTCAGCGCCAGCGTCGCGAAGACGCAGAAGTTGAGCGCGCCTTGCGCACGGTCCTTCTCCTCGGCCGTGTACGACGAAAGCGACAGTGTCGTGCTGCCCGTGAAGAGGAAGTTCCAGCCCACACCCAGCAGGAAGAGCGCGACCAGGAACTGGTGCAATTCCACACCCGACAGCGCCACGGCGATGCAGCCCAGGTTGAGCAGCAGGCCTGCGCCCATCACCGGCAGCGCGCCAAAGCGGCGGATCAGATGGCCGGTGAAGAAACCTGGCGCGAACATGCCGATCACATGCCATTCGAGCACCAGAGCGACGTCATCGAAAGGCAGGCTGCAGATCTGCATCGCGATCGGCGTGGCGGCCATCAGCAGGTTCATCACGCCGTAGCTGAGCGCGCCCGCGAGCGCAGCGACGATGAACACCGGCTGGCGCACGATCTCGCCGAGCGGCCGTCCGCCGGTTGCAGCACTCCTCGCGGCCGGCGCGGGAAAGTCGATGAAGTGCATCAGGCCCATTGCCAGCAGCGCGACGGCGCCGAGGGCGAGATAGACGCCCGCGAACGGCACCGCGAACCAGCTGCGCGTGAGGGCCGCGAGGTTGGGGCCCGCCACCGCGCCGATGAGCCCGCCCGCCATCACGAGCGAGACCGCCTTCTCGCGCCACGCAGGCGCGGCCAGTTCGGCGGCAGCGAAGCGGTAGAGCGCGGCGTTCGCGTTGTAGTAGCCGGCCACCACGGTGGCCGCGCACAACAGCCAGAAGTCTTGCCAGAACGCGGCCTGCGCACACAGCAGCGCCGAGCCCAAAGCCACGGCCAGGCCGATCTGGAAGGAGCGGCGCCGCCCGAGGCGGCGCTGCGTGCGGGCCACCAGGCCGGTGGCCAGTGCGCCGCCGACCACATAGCCCATCACCGGCAGCGTGGCCATCCAGCCGCGCGGCGCCAGCGCCAGGCCGACGAGGCCGTTGATCGCGATGAAGGCGACGTTGTTGGTCAGGAACAAGCCCTGGCAGATGGCGAGCAGCCAGAGATTGCGGTTCATCGAGAGGTGCTCAACCCTTGTGCAGCAGGCTGCTGAGCGAGGACAGCAGCGCGTCCTGGTCGCCCAGGCCCTCGGCCGGCGCCTGGCCCCGGGGCGTGAGCCGGTCGATCAGCATCGGCAACAGCGTGGCCAGCATCGGCAGCAGGGTGGCGGCGTTGAGGCCGAGCTTCTGCGCGAGACCGGAGACGACGTCGCTGCCCAGCGCGTCCTGCAGCTGGCCGTCGGTGACCGGCTGGTTCTCGCCTTTGCCGATCCACGAGCCGATCACGTCGCCCATGCCGGCCTGTTCGAACCTGGAGACCAGCCCGCCCAGGCCGCCCACCTCGCCGTTGTTGGCGAGCAGGCTGCCGAGCGCGCCGGCGAGGCCGCCGAACTCATCGGGCCCGCCCAAGCCGCCGCCCTGGGGTTGCTGTGGCTGCGCGCCGCCGAGCACTTGTCCGAGTACCGAATCGAGCAATCCCATGATGGACTCCTGATAGTGAGTGAGGGGGGAAGGGCTAGGGCTGTGCGCGCGGCGGGCGCTTGGGCAGCAAGGGCTCGCTCACGCCCTGCACGCCGACCAGCCCGAGCACGGTCGCGAGCGAATTCTGCGCGCCTTTCCAGCCGTCTGTCACATCGATCCATTCGGTGAGCGCGTGGAAGCCGCCGGTCTTGCCACCGCCGCCGATGATGATGGCCGGGATGCCCAGCGACATCGGCACGTTGGCATCGGTGCTGGCGCCGCTCAGCAAGGTCTTCTGGCCGAAGGCGCTGTTGGAGCGCACCGCGGCCTCGACGATCACGGAGTCCGAGGGCGTGCGCCCGCCCGGCCGGTCGCCGATGAGCTTGTTGCTCACGCTCAGCGTAGCGACGTTCCAGCGCTTGTTCTCCTCGGCCACCGCCTCGTCGATCGCGGCCAGCACCTTCTTCTCGGTCTCGAGCAGTGCGCCCATCTCGTCGGAGCGGATGTCCACCGCCATGCGCGCATCGGGGGCAATGGTGTTGACCGACGTGCCGCCGCCGACCGTGCCCACGGTGAAGGTGGTCTTGGGAAAGCTGGGCGTCTTGATCTCCGCGATCTTGGCGATCGCGCGACCCATGCCGTGGATCGCACTGGGCACCTGGCCGAAAGCGCCGTAGCTGTGGCCGCCCGGCCCCTTGAAGCTCACCTCGTAGCGATGGCTCGCGGTGCCCAGCACGAGCACCGTGCCGTCGGGCGTCGGCTCCACGCCCACCATGCCGTCGATGTCGAGGTGCTCGCGGAAGAGCGCCTTCATGCCCCGCAGGTTGCCCAGTTCCTCCTCGCCCACGTTGCCCACGAACAGCAGGTCGCCGACGGTCTGGATATTGGTGTCGTTGAGCACCTTGAGCCAGGACAGCAGCACAGCGAGGCCGCGCGTATCGTCCGAAATGCCTGGCGCATACAGCTTGCCGTCACGCTCCTTCACCTTCACGTCGGTGCCCGCGGGAAAGACCGTGTCGAGATGGGCCGAGATCAGCAGCTTGGGCCCGTTGCCCGTGCCCTTGCGCAGGCCCACCACGTTGCCTTCGGCATCGATGCGGGCGTCGCTGAGGCCCAGCGCCTTCATGCGCGCGAGAAAGGCCTCGGCGCGCTTCTGTTCCTTGAAGGGCGGCGCCTCGATCTCGGTGAGCATCTTGAGGTCTTCGACCGAGCGCTCATGGTCCGCTTTCACCGCCTCGAGCAAGCGCTTCACGGCGGGCGCGGCCAGCAGCTGCGTGTAGGCCTGGTCGACGGCCGGCCGAACCTGGGTCGGCGTCGGCGCCACTGCCGTCCCCTGGGCATGGGCGGCATTGGCAGTGCACAGCGTGGCGAGCAGGAGGGGCGCGAGGCGCAGCGAAGACGGCAGGAGCGATGGCATGTGTGGGTGGGGTTGCAAGGTGGAAGAAGAGGCGGGGCGTCTGTTCACGGGTGTGCGAGCAATGCAAGCGCCGCCAGCGCCGCGGTCTCGGCGCGCAGCACGCGCGGACCGAGCGTGAGTGGCGCGAAACCGCGCGCGATGGCGTCGCCCTCCTCGGCGGCGCTCAGGCCGCCTTCGGGGCCACTGAGCACACAGGCGCCGCGCCGGCCAGTGGCCGGGTCGCTGTCGCGGATCTCGCGCAGGCTGTGCGCGCCATCGGCCAGGCTGAGCACGAAGCGCTCGGCATCGTCGATCGGCGGCGAGTCGATCCAGCCGGCCAGCGCACGCACAGGGTGAACCAGCGGCACCCGGTTGCGGCCGCACTGCTCGCAGGCCGCGATCGCGATCGCCTGCCAGTGCGCGCGCTTCTTGTCGGCGCGCTCGCCGGCCAGGCGCAGCACGCCATGCGCGGTCATCAGGGGCTGGATGCTGGCGACGCCGAGTTCGGTCGCCTTCTCGACCAGCCAGTCCATGCGCTCGTTGGCCGGCATGCCGATCGCCAGGTGCACGGCGCGCGGCGCCTCGCGCTCGATCGCGGCGTGCGCGCCGACCTGCACCGTCACTTCGCTGCGGCCCATGCGCTCGACGGTGGCCTCGTACTCGCCGCCGCTGCCGTCGAAGAGCGTGAGCGCGTCGCCGGGCTGCATGCGCAGCACCTGGACGTGGCGCGCGGCGCCGGGCGGGAGCGCAATTGCGCTGTGCGCGGCAAGGGCCGTGGCGCAGTGGAAGCGCGGCTTCACATCCGCCCGTACGCGAAGCCGCTCTGCGGCTGCGTGCCTTCGATGTCGTCGATGGCGCGCAAGAGCGGCGTCAGCTCGCGATAGCGGCCCGCTGTCGCGCGAATGTAGGCGATGAAGCGCGGCGCATCGCCCAGGTACTTCGGCTTGCCATCGCGCAGCGTCAGCCGGGCGAAGATGCCCGCCACTTTCAGGTGGCGCTGCAGGCCCATCCATTCGACCGCGCGGTAGAACGCGCCGAAGTCATCGTCCACGGGCAGTCCCGCCTTGCGCGCCTGCTCCCAGTAGCGCACCGTGACGTCGAGCACGAAGTCCTCGTCCCAGCTCAGGAAGGCGTCGCGCATCAGGCTGGCGATGTCATAGGTAATGGGGCCGTGCACCGCGTCCTGGAAGTCCAGCACGCCCAGGGCCGGGCCGCCGGTGATCATCAGGTTGCGCGGCATGAAGTCGCGGTGCACGTACACGCTGGGCGCTGCAAGGTTGTTCTCGACGATCAGCTGAAAGCTGCGTCGAAGGCGCTCCTGCAGCGGGCCCTCGACGGCCAGGCCACGGTGCCGGGCCACGTACCAGTCGGGGAACAGCGCCAGCTCGCGCTCGAGCAGCGCGCGGTCGTAGGGCGGCAGCACCTGCGGCCGCGACGCGAGTTGCCATCGGATCAGCGCATCGATCGCCTGGAGGTACAGCGGACGCGCAGCATCGGGATCGGCCGGGTCGATCACCTCGAGCATGGTCTGGCGGCCGAGGTCGTCGAGCAGGAGGAAGCCTTGCGGCTCGTCCCATTCGAGCACCCGGGGCGCTGTGAGCCCGGCGTCGCGCATCAGCCGGGCGACCTGCACGAAGGGGGCGCTGTTCTCCTGGGCGGGGGGCGCGTCCATCACGATGCGCGTGCCGGCCGGGTCCTCGGTGTCGATGCGGAAGTAGCGGCGGAAGCTTGCGTCGGCCGAGGCCGGCCGCACGGTGGCCGGCAGCAGCCGGTGCCGCGGGCCGACGGCGCCGAGCCAACGCGCAAAGGCCTGGGCGCGCTCCGGATCGCTCCAGCTGATCGGTGGGGAAGGCGTCGAGGCGCCGCTGTCCGGGGGCGGGGAGGCTGTCATGGATAATCAATTCTACAAATCCGCCCGGCGCGGGCCTGTCGCAACCCCCGACCATCCGGCGCTTCCCCCAGAAGAATTCTTTCCGTACCGATGCCTGACCTGACCCGAGCTGACTGGCGCCGGTGCCGACCGCCTTTGCCGCTGGCCTTGTTGACGCTGGCGCTGCTGCAAGCCCAAGGCGCATCGGCACAGGAGGCCGGCCTGGACGCGCCGATCACGCTCAAGCGCACGCCGCAACTGCTGGAGACCATCCCGAAGACGCAGCGCGGCGAGCTGCCGAGCTTCGTCGACGGGGACCGCATCTCCGGCCGGCCCGACCTCGAAACCGTGATCGAAGGCAATGCCTCGCTGCGGCGCGGCGACACGGTGATCCACGCCGACCGGCTCGAGTACTACCAGCCCGAGGACCTCGCCAAGGCGAGCGGGAACGTGCGCATCAACCAGGCCGGCAACGTCTACGAGGGCCCGCAGTTGGAGCTCAAGCTCGAAACCTTCGAGGGCTTCTTCAACAAGGTGCGCTACCGCTTCCTGGCCTCGGGCGGCGAGGGCGAGGCCGAGCGGGTGGACTTCGTCGACAGCAACGTCTCGATCGCCCGGCAGGGCACCTACACCACCTGCCGGCGCGAGGACTATCCCGGCTGGATGCCGGCCTGGCTGCTGAGCGCCGCGACGCTGACCACCGACACCGAGGAGAACGTCGGCGTGGCCACCGATGCACGGCTGAGCTTCATGGGCATCAGCACGCCGCCCTTTCCGTCGCTGAGCTTTCCACTCAGCAACGACCGCAAGAGCGGCTTCCTGCCGCCGACCATCGGCATCGGCAGCGTCAACGGCGTCGACATCAGCACGCCCTACTACTGGAACATCGCGCCGAACCGCGACGCGACCTTCTATCCGGAGGTGATGAGCAAGCGCGGCGTCAATTTGGGCACCGAGTTCCGCTACCTCGAAAAGGACTACAGCGGGGACATCCGCGTCGACTACATGCCGACCGACAGCCTGCGCAACCGCAAGCGCTGGGGCATCTGGACGAACCACTCGCAGACCTTCGATCCGAAGCCCCTGGGCCTGGATTCGCTGACCGCCTCACTCAGGTTCAACCGGGTGAGCGACGACGACTACTGGCGCGACTTCACGCGCACGCCCACGCTGACGACGCGTCTGCTGGCCAACGATGCCTCGCTCAACTGGACCAAGGGCGACTGGAACGGCGTGGTGCGCACGTTGAAATACCAGACGCTGCAGTACGACCTCTCGCCGATCGTGCCGCCCTACGACCGGCTGCCGCAGATCACCGCCAACTACAACAAATACGACTGGAACGGCTTCGATTTCTCGTTCAACGCCGACTACTCGCGCTTCCGGGGGGACCCTTCGCTGCAGAAGCAGCCCGACGGCGAACGGGTGTACGCGCTGGGCTCGCTGAGCCGGCCCTTCCTCACGCCCGGCACCTTCGTCATTCCCAAGATCCAGTTGCACACGACCAGCTACCAGTTCGATGCGCCGCTGTCCAATGGCGCGAGCTCGGCCAGCCGAACGGTGCCGACCTTCAGCCTCGACAGCGGCATGATCTTCGAGCGCGACGCCAATTTCTTCGGCCGCGCCTTCCGCCAGACGCTGGAGCCGCGCGCCTTCTACGTCTACACGCCCTACCGAGACCAGAGCCTGCTGCCGAACTACGACTCGGCGGCCAACGATTTCAACTTCGCGACCGTCTACACCGAGAACGCGTTTTCCGGCAACGACCGCATCTCCGACAGCAACACGCTTACCACGGGCGTGACCTCGCGGCTGATCGATCCCGAAAGCGGCGCCGAGGCGGCCCGCTTCGGGATCGCGCAGCGGCTGCGCTTCAAGGACCAGCGCGTCACGCTGCCGGGCGGCACCCCGGTGACCGACCGCGTCAGCGACCTGCTGCTCGGCGCGCAGATCAACTGGACGCCCCAATGGAGCGTGGACGGCACCGTCCAGTACAACCCCGACGACCACAAGTCGACCCGCACGGCGCTGAGCGCGCGCTACAACCCCGGGCCCTACCGCAACATCTCGGCGGCCTACCGCTACCAGGCGAACACGACCCCCACCTCCAACGACGGCAACAAATCGCTGGACGTGAGCTGGCAGTGGCCGATCAACGACCTGTGGGGCGACAAGGGCAAGGACCTCGGCCCGGGCCGTGGCCAAGGCGGCGGGCGCTGGTACGCCGTCGGCCGGCTCAACTACAGCCTGCAGGACCGCAAGCTCACCGACGGCGTGCTCGGCTTCGAGTACGACGGCTGCTGCTGGATCGGCCGCGTCGTCCTGGAACGCCTGACCACTGGCCAAGCCACCGCGAACACGCGCATCATGTTCCAGATCGAATTCGTCGGTTTCGCCTCCATCGGATCGAGCCCCATGCGCACCCTGACCCAGAACATCCAGCGCTACCAGCCTTTGCGGCAACCCTTCCCCGCACCGAGCCGCTTCACCAACTACGACTGAGCCTCCCGCCATGAACCACATCCGCTCCATCCTCACCCTGGCGTGCCTCGCAACGCTGGCCGCGGCGGCCGGTGCGCAGGGACAGGGATCGCGCCCCGGCGTCGGCATCACGGACATCATGCGTGCCGGCCCGCGCCTCGCGCCTGCGCCCGCAGCACCCCGCGCCACCCCGCCCGCACCGACCGCCCAGCGTTCGGCCGAATACATCGTGGCGCTCGTCAATTCAGAGCCCATCACCAACAACGAGGTGCAGACCCGGGTCGAGCGCCTGATGAAGGAAAACCCCGAGGCGCAGCGCGTGCCGAGGGCTGAGCTCACGCGCCTGGTGCTGGAGCGGCTGATTGCCGAGCGCACCCAGCTGCAGGCGGCCAAGGAGGTCGGCATCAAGGTCGACGAGCTCGCCATCGACCAGGCCGAGCAGACCGTGGCCCGGCAGAACCAGATGAGCCTGACCGAATTGCGCAGCCGCGTCGCGGCCGAGGGCATCTCGCCCCAGAGCTTCCGCAACGACCTGCGCGACCAGCTCCTGCTCACCCGCCTGCGCGACCGCGAGATCGAGGCCAAGGTGAAGATCAGCGACGTCGAGGTCGACCAGTTCATGCGCGAGCAGCGCAACGGAGCCAACGCGGCCGTGGCGCCGAACCTGAATATCGCGCAGGTGCTGGTGGCGGTGCCCGAGAACGCCACCGAGGCGCAGATCGCGACGCTGCAGCAACGGGCCCAGGGGGTCGCCCAGCGCGCGCGCGCCGGCGAGGATTTCGCCAAGCTCGCGCAGGAATTCTCCGATTCACCCGATCGCGCCAACGGCGGCGCTCTGGGCATGCGCAGCGCCGACCGCTACCCTTCCCTGTTCGTCGAGGCGACGCAGTCGACCGCGGTCAACGGCATTGCCGGGCCGATCCGCTCCGGCGCCGGCTTCCATGTGCTCAAGGTTCTGGCCAAGAGCCAGCCGGGCTCGGCCGACGCGGTCGTCACCCAGACCCACGTGCGGCACATCCTGCTGCGCAACGACGCGAAGCGCACCACCGCGCAGGCAGTGGCGCAGCTGGCCGAGTTCAAGGATCGCATCCAGAAGGGCACGGCCGATTTCGCTGGGCTGGCCCGCGACAACTCGCAAGACGGCAGCGCCAAGGATGGCGGCGAACTGGGCTGGTCGCGGCCCGGGCAGTTCGTGCCCGAGTTCGAGGAAGCCATGAACCGGCTGGCGCCCGGCCAGGTGAGCGATCCGGTCGTGTCCCGTTTCGGCGTGCACCTGATCCAGGTGATCGCGCGGCGCGACGCCAAGCTGAGCCAGGCCGAGCAGCGCGAGGCTGCGCGTGGCGTGCTGCGGGAGAAGAAGCTGGAGGAAGCCTACGAAACCTGGGCGCAGGAGCTGCGCACGCGCGCCTACGTCGAGTATCGCGAGGCGCCGCAGTCCTGATGGCAAGGCGCCGCGGCGGCCCTCGGTGAAGCACATTGCCCGCAAGCGCTTCGGACAGCATTTCCTGTCCGACGCCGGCATCATCGATGCGATCGTGCGCGAGATCGCGCCGCGGCCCGGCGATGCGATGGTCGAGATCGGCCCGGGCCTCGCGGCGCTGACCCAGCCGCTGGTCGAGCGCCTCGGCCGCCTGACCGTGATCGAGCTGGACCGCGACCTGGCGCAGCGGTTGCGGGCGCATGGACAGCTCGAGGTGATCGAGTCGGACGTCCTGAAGGTGGATTTCGCAGCCCTGGCCGAGCGCCTGGCGATCCCCCCGGCGTCGAAGCTGCTGCGCGTGGTGGGCAACCTGCCCTACAACATCTCGACGCCCATCCTGTTCCACCTGCTGGACTTCGCGCACTTGATCGCCGACCAGCACTTCATGCTGCAGAAGGAAGTCATCGACCGCATGGTCGCGCAGCCGGCCAGCTCCGACTACGGCCGATTGAGCGTGATGCTGCAGTGGCGCTACGCGATGGAGAACGTGCTGTTCGTGCCGCCCGAGAGCTTCGATCCGCCGCCACGCGTGGACAGTGCCGTGGTGCGCATGGTGCCGCTGGCCGAACCGCCGTCGGTCGACGCAAGCCGGCTCGGCGAGATCGTGCAGGTCGCCTTCAGCCAGCGCCGCAAACTGCTGCGCCATAGCTTGGGCAAATGGCTGGAGCAGCATGGCTTCGCCGGCCATTTCGACACGCAGCGGCGCGCCGAGGAAGTGCCGGTGGGCGAGTACGTCGCCCTGGCCCAGGCTCTCGCCCCCTAAAGAAAAAGGCCCGTCAGGGACGGGCCTTCTCGGGCAAGCCTACGCGGCTGCGAGCCAGTAGCCCGCGTTGAAAGGACTGCTCATGCGCAGCGCCAGGGGCGACACGTCGACCAGTTTGTCGGTCGGCATCTTTTCTGCCGCCGGGTCGCTATTGCCTTGGACTTCGATACCGGGCACCGATTCGGTACCGTTAGCCTCGTTCGCCCGTTCTGCTTGGCTGGTGGATGCAGAACGGGCTACAGAAAAGAATAGAAGCACCGGAACGGTATCTTCCGATCCCCCCAGTAGTCGGCGGCGTCCCGGAAGATGTCGAGCAATTGCTCGCGCGCTTCCTTGTCGAACTTGGCATTGGCCGGGATCTGCTCGAGCACGATGACGAAACCAGGCTGCGGGCCCGATTTATGCAACGGATCGGTCATGCAGTCGTACAGCGCATCGAAGTTTTTGCCGAAATGCTGTGGAAAGGTGAACTGCTGGGCGATCAGGTCCAGCACGTCCTGCTTGGACTGGGCATTGCCCAGGTTGGCGTAAAGGAAGTGCTGGCCCGCTGCGTGCGCCGCCTCTTGCAGATCGCTCACGCGAAACGCACGAATCGACTGCACGATATTGGGTCGCACGCCCCGAAGTGTGGGGGTCATCTCCGCTGGTCTTTCCATAGTTGTCGTGGTCATCTTTACCTCAGGGCGCCTGGGTGCGCCGCTCAAATCCAGTTCATCGCTCATGGCTCGATCCGCCTGAAACTTGCATAGTGGTCTGCCGTGTACCAGCACACCGAGGGTGTCGTGCGCTGGCCTCCGCAGACGATGCGCCGTGCACCACGGTCACGCGAGCCGGGTGTTTCGACCGTGTACTCTCGGTAATGGCCCCGGCGCTCTCGCGGCAACAGGCGTTCGCGATTGCCGAACACCGAGCCGTCCTTTTCATATCGGAAGGGGCCACCCTTCAAGATGGCTTCGTAAGTGCGCTGGCCCTGCACCGGCAATTCGGCCAGCGCGATCGTTTCCTGTGCCGGCTGTCCGGCGCGGGTGCCTGTCCATTCACGGGCCTGGGCTCCGGCGCCGAGGGCCACCAGCAGGAGCCCTGTGAGCGCAAATTTGGAAACCGGGGACGTGATCGAGGCGTAAGCCGCCATGGGGCACCAGAAGGAAAAGAGCGAGGGCCGAATCGCAGGTCAACCTCCGGGTTAACCCGCAAATTCAAGGCCGCAAGTGTGCCCTAGGGCCGTACAAAACGCAAGCGCCTGCTCAATCTTTGAGCAGGCGCCAGGGTCTCGTACTTACAACTGAAGTTAGCGACCGCTGTCGCACCAAGGCTTAACGCTCGGCGTTGGCGTCGGCAACGGTGAGGGCCGTCATGTTGACGATACGGCGTACCGTGGCGCTGGCCGTGAGGATGTGTACGGGTTTGGCAGCGCCGAGCAGGACCGGGCCGATGGCGATGTTGCCGCCGGCCGCCGTCTTGAGCAGGTTGTAGGAAATGTTGGCCGCATCGATGTTCGGGAATACCAGCAGATTGGCATTGCCGGCCAGGGCGCTGTGCGGCATGAGAGCGGCGCGCTGCTTGCCGTCCAAAGCAACGTCGCCGTGCATTTCGCCGTCGACTTCCAGCCAAGGCGCTTGTTCGCGCAGCAGCGCCAGCGTCTGACGCATCTTGACGGCGCTCGGGTGTTCGCTCGTTCCGAAATTCGAATGCGAAAGCAGCGCGGCTTTGGGCTTGATGCCGAATCGCATCATTTCCTCGGCCGCCATGGTCGTGATCTCGGCCAGTTCTTCGGGCGTCGGGTCATAGTTGACATGCGTGTCGACCAGGAACACCTGCCTGTCGGGCAGCAGCAGACCGTTCATGCAAGCGTAGATCGGCACGTCCTGAGGGGTGCTCGGGCAGCCGCCGGCGCGCTTGCCGATGACCTGGTCGATATAGCGCAGATGCAGCGCCGTGGTGCCCCAGGTTCCGCAGATCAGCCCGTCGACGTCGCCTTTGTGCAGCAGCATGGCGCCGATCAGCGTGAGGCGGCGGCGCATCTCGATCTTGGCGACCTGCACCGTGATGCCCTTGCGCTCGGTCATGCGGTGGTAGGTTTGCCAGAAATCGCGGTATCGGTGGTCGAAGTCGGTGTTGACGACGTCGTAGTCGAGCTCTTCCTTCAGCCGCAGGCCGAACTTCTCGATGCGCTGCGCGATGATCGCCGGCCGGCCGATCAGCGTGGGCCGCGCGACGCCTTCGTCGACCACGATCTGTGCGGCGCGCAGCACCCGTTCTTCCTCGCCTTCGCTGTAGGCCACCCGCTTCTTCGGCGCGCGCCGGGCGGCGTCGAAGATCGGCTTCATCGTGGTGCCCGAAGCGTAGACGAAGCTCTGCAGCTTGTCGCGGTAGGCATCGAGGTCGGCGATGGGGCGCAGGGCGACGCCGCATTCGGCGGCCGCCTTGGCGACCGCGGGCGCGATCTTCATCATGAGCCGCGGGTCGAAGGGCTTCGGGATCAGGTACTCGGGGCCGAAGCTGAGCTTCTCGCCGACGTAAGCCGCCGCGACGCGCTCGCTTTGCTCCGCCTGCGCGAGCTCGGCGATGGCATGCACCGCCGCGACTTCCATTTCGTCGGTGATGGTGGTCGCGCCGCAGTCGAGTGCGCCGCGGAAGATGTAGGGGAAGCACAGGACGTTGTTGACCTGGTTCGGATAGTCCGTGCGGCCGGTCGCCATGACGACGTCGTCGCGCACGGCCTTCGCGTCTTCGGGCGTGATTTCCGGATTCGGGTTGGCCAGCGCGAAGATCACGGGCCTAGCCGCCATCTTCGCCACCATGGCGGGCTTGAGTACGCCGCCGGCGGAGAGGCCGAGGAACACGTCGGCGCCCTCGATCACCTCGGCCAGCGAGCGCGCCGATGTCTTCTGCATGTATTGGCGCTTGTCGTCGTCCATCAGCTCGGTGCGGCCTTCATAGACCACGCCGGCCAGGTCGGTCACGAACACGTTCTCGCGCTTCAGGCCGACCTTGAGCAGCAGGTTGAGGCAGGCCAGCGCCGCGGCGCCGGCGCCGGATGCGACCAGCTTGATCTGCGCGATGTCCTTGCCCACCACCTTGAGGCCGTTGAGCATGGCGGCCGCCACCGTGATCGCGGTGCCGTGCTGGTCGTCGTGGAAGACCGGGATCTTCATGCGCTTGCGCAGCTCGCGCTCGACGTAGAAGCAATCGGGCGCCTTGATGTCCTCGAGGTTGATGGCGCCGAAGGTCGGCTCCAGCGCCGCGATGACTTCGACCAGCCTGGCCGGGTCCTTCTCGTCGATCTCGATGTCGAAGACGTCGACGCCCGCGAACTTCTTGAACAGCACGCCCTTGCCCTCCATCACTGGCTTGGAGGCGAGCGGCCCGATGTCGCCCAGGCCCAGCACGGCGGTGCCGTTGCTGATCACCGCCACCAGGTTGCCGCGCGCGGTGTACTTGAAGGCGTTGACCGGGTCCTTCACGATCTCCTCGCAAGGCGCCGCCACTCCGGGCGAGTAGGCCAGCGCCAGGTCGCGCTGGTTCAGCATCTGTTTCGTCGCCGCGATCGCGACCTTGCCCGGGACAGGAAACTCGTGATATTCAAGGGCCGCCTTGCGCAGCTCGGCGCGCTTGTCTTCGGGCGTAGGGATCGGGGAGGTCAGATCGGACATGTGCCTTGGCTCCGTGCAACGCTTCTTGTGAGGGGCGCCGATTGTAGACCTCGCAATCGAGGGGGCACCGGCTTTGCAGCGCCGCCCGTGCGGCCAAAAAGGCCCGAAGCCCTCAGGCCGTTGTGGCAATATGCCCGCTCAGAAAAACCGGACGAGGATCGACCATGGCGCTGATGGATTTCATCAAGAAGCAGTTCATCGACATCATCCAGTGGACCGAAACTGGAGACGGGACTTTGGCCTGGCGCTTTCCGATGGCCGGGATGGAAATCCAGAACGGCGCCTCGCTCACGGTGCGCGAGTCGCAGGTGGCGGTCTTCGTCAACGAGGGCCAGGTGGCCGACGTGTTCGGCCCGGGCATGTACAAGCTCACCACGCAGACGCTGCCGGTGCTCACCTATCTCAAGAACTGGGACAAGCTCTTCGAGTCCCCGTTCAAGAGCGACGTCTACTTCTTCAGCACCCGCCAGCAGGTCGACCAGAAATGGGGCACGCCCCAGCCGATCACCATCCGCGACAAGGACTTCGGCGCCGTGCGCCTGCGTGCCTTCGGCAACTACAGCTTCCGCATCGGCGATGCCAAGCTCTTCCATACGGAGATCTCGGGCACGCGCGACATCTACAGCGTGGCCGACCTCGACGGCCAACTGCGCGGCCTGGTGCTGCAGAACATCAGCAACGCGATCGCTTCCAGCGGCGTGCCCTTTCTCGACCTGGCGGCCAACCAGATCCAGTTCGCTCAGGCGCTGGCGGCGCAGCTGGTGCCCGAGTTCTCCAAGATCGGCATCCAGCTCGAGGCCATCACGGTCCAGAACGTTTCCCTGCCCGAGGAGCTGCAGAAGATCCTCGACCAGAAGATCGGCATGGGCATGGTCGGGCAGGACATGGGCAAGTTCATGCAGTACCAGACGGCGCAGGCCATTCCCAAGTTCGCCGAGGGCTCCGGCCAGGGCAGCGGCATCGCCGGCGACGCGATGGGCCTGGGCGCCGGCGTGGCGCTGGGCCAGGTGCTGGCGCAGAACCTGCAACAGGGGCTCAACCCCAACAACCCCACTGCGGCGCAACAGCAACCCGCGGTCGCCGTGGTCAACCCCGCCGACGTGATGACCACCATCGAGAAGCTCGGCGAGCTCAAGACCAAGGGCATCCTCACGCAGGAAGAATTCGACGCCAAGAAGGCGGAACTGCTGAAGAAGCTGGTCTGAGCCCGTTCCGCTGCGGCGAGCCCGTCGACGCGTCGACAGGGGCGCGCTGAGCGGATTCTTGCCGTCTTTTCGTGGCCACCGACTCCTCCCAGCAGCGCTACTACCGCGCGCCCTGCCCCGGGTGCGGCGCGCCCGTCGAATTCCGTTCGGCGCAGTCCACCCACGCCGTCTGTCCATACTGCCAGAGCACGGTCGTGCGCCAGGGCGACACCCTCGCGCGCACCGGCAAGATGGCGGAGCTGTTCGACGACTTCAGCCCGCTGCAGCTCTTCGCCGCCGGGCGCATTCAGGACCAGCCCTTCACGCTGGTGGGCCGCCTGCAGTACAGCTACGAGGGCGGTCGCTGGACCGAGTGGATCGCCGCGCTCGACGGCGAGCGCACCGGCATCCTGAGCGAAGACAACGGCGCTTTCGTGTTCTCGCTGCCGCACACATTGCAGCGCGAGGCGCCCGATCCCGACGAGCTGCGCGTCGGCGCGACCACCGCCTTCAACGGCCAGAGCTACACGGTGGCCTCCAACGAGCAGGTGCGCCTGGTCTCGGCACAGGGCGAGCTGCCGCGGTTGCCAGAGCTCGGCCGGCCCTTTGCGGTGGTCGAGTTGCGCAGCGACCAGGGCCTGGTGCTGAGCCTCGACTACGACACTCGGCCGCCGGGCGCCTATCTCGGCCGCTCGGTGCAGCTCGAAGACCTGCAACTCACCGGCCTGCGCGACGAATCGGCCAAGGAGGAAAAAGGCCGCAGCTTCAACTGCCCGAACTGCGGCTCGCCGGTCACGGTCAATTTTGCCGAGAGCAAGAGCATCACCTGCCGCGCCTGCAACAGCATCATCGACCTGACGCAGGGCATCGGCGGCGAGCTGCGCCACGCCGAGCAGCACGAGCCGGTGCAGCCCTTGATCCCGGTGGGCGCCACCGGCCAGCTGCAGGGCGTGCAGTGGCAGGTCGTGGGCTTCCAGCACCGCATGGGCGTGGCGCCCGGCGACGACGAGCACTTCGGGTGGAACGAATACCTGCTCTATAACAAGAAGCGGGGCTTCAGCTTCCTGGTCGATGCCGAGGACGGCTGGAGCCTGGTCAAGCCCACCACCGGCGCGCCCACCATGGCCGAGAGCGGCTCGCGCGCCACCTACCTGGGCAAGGTCTACCAGCAGCAGTACGCCTACAACGCCGAAACGACCTACGTGGCCGGCGAGTTCTACTGGCAGGTCGAGCGGGGACAGAAGAGCTTCAACCGCGACTTCGCGAGCGGCACGGCCCTGCTGTCCATGGAGCGCTCGGCAAACGAGCTGACCTGGTCGTCCGGCAGCAAGATCGACAGCGCCGCGGTGGCCGCGGCCTTCAAGCTCGGCGGCAAGAAGGACATGTTCAAGCGCGGCGACGCGCTGCCGGTGAGCGCGGCGGGCAAGCTCGGCTGCGGCACCATCATCCTGATCATCGTGTTGATCATCATCCTCTTGATCATCCTGAGCACCTGCACCAGCGGCTCGGGCGGCTCGCGCAGTTCGGGCGGCTCCTATGGCGGCTATTCCAGTGGCGGCGGCCACAAATGACGTTTTTTACCGGAGGTCCTCATGTTGGGAATTGAATGGCTAAGGCCCGCGGCCTTCCTGGGCTCGATCCTCTACGCGCTCATCGGCGTGCTGATGTTCTGGATCATCTTCCTGCTCATCGACAAGTTCACGCCCTACGACCTGTGGCAGGAGATCGTCGAGAAGCAGAACGTGGCGCTCGGCGTGGTGGTGGCCGCGATGAGTCTGGGCATCAGCATCATCGTCGCCGCCGCGATCCATTGAGCCTTCGCGGCCCGCAATGAGCGAGGCAGCCTTGGACCCGGCTCCCGCGAGGACGGCGCGCGGCCCGCAGTCCGTGGAGATCGCGCTGCTGGCCAGCGTCTTCGTGGTCGCGGCCTGCGGGCTGGTCTACGAGCTCAGCGCCGCGGCGCTCAGCTCGTACCTGCTCGGCGACTCGGTGCTGCAGTTCAGCACCATCATCGGCACCTACCTGTTCGCAATGGGCGTGGGCTCCTGGCTCTCGCGCTACTTCGAGCGGCAGCTGCCGGCGCACTTCCTGCGCATCGAGCTCATGGTGGCGCTGATCGGCGGCGCGCTCCCCGCCTTGCTCTTCATCGCCAACGCCTACATTCCCGGCGCCTTCCGCCTTCTGCTCTACGGGCTGGTGCTGGTGGTGGGCACGTTGGTGGGGCTCGAGATCCCGCTGGTGATGCGCATCCTGCGCCGCAATGTGATGCTGAAGGACCTGGTCTCGCAGGTGCTGACCTTCGACTACCTGGGCGCGCTGGCGGTATCGGTTGCCTTCCCGCTGCTGCTGGTGCCCCAGCTCGGCATGATCCGCACCGGCCTGCTCTTCGGGCTCATGAATGCGGCAGTGGCGCTGTGGGCGCTGTGGCTCTTCAGGCACGAGCTGCGCCGCTTGGGGGCGCATGCGCTGGCCTGCGGGCTGGTACTGGCTGCGCTGGCCGGCGCCTTCGTCTTCGCCGAGCACATCACGACGCTGGCGGAAGACAAGTTCTACCAGGACCGCATCGTCTTCGGCGAGAGCTCGCCCTATCAGCGCATCGTGGTCACACGGGGCGCCGCCGGGCACCGGCTCTTCCTCAATGGCAACCTGCAGTTCGCCGAGCGCGACGAGTACCGCTATCACGAGGCTCTGGTGCATCCGGCCATGGCGGCGCAGGGCGCACCGAAAAAGGTGGCCGTGCTCGGCGGCGGCGACGGCATGGCGGTGCGCGAGATCCTCAAGTACCCCTCGGTGGAAAGCATCACGCTGGTCGAGCTCGACCCGAACATGACGCGGCTGTTCAGCGCGCACGAGACGCTGTCGGCGCTCAACGGCGGTGCGCTCAAGTCGCCGAAGGTGCATGTCGTCAACACCGACGCCTTCCATTGGCTGCAGCAAGCCGGCGACATGTTCGACGTGATCGTGGTCGACTTCCCCGATCCCACCAACTTCGCGATCGGCAAGCTCTACACGAATTCCTTTTACGCCCTGCTCGACAAGCGGCTGGCCGCCAGCGGCTATGCCGTGATCCAGACCACCTCGCCGCTGGTCGCGCGCAAGAGCTTCTGGACCGTGGTCGCGACCGTCGAATCGGTGGGCCTGCGGGCCGCGCCCTATCACGCGCACGTGCCCAGCTTCGGCGAATGGGGCTTCATCATCGCGAGCCGCAGGCCTTACCGGCTGCCCGAAGCCCTGCCCGACGGTCTGCGCTTCCTGGCCATGCCGGCGATGCCGCAGCTCTTCGAGTTCCCGCGCGACATGGCGCGGGTGCCGGCCGAGGTGAACCGGCTGTCGAACCAGACCCTGGTGACCACCTACGAGCAGGAGTGGGGCAAGGTCGCCGGCCATTGATGAAGCGTCGCGAATTCCTGAGTGCCGCCGCCGGCGCCCTGGCGCTCGGCGGCTGCGAGGCGCGCGACGAAATCGAGGGCGGCTTCACCGGCATCGACGTCGAGCGTGGCCATGCGCTGCGCGATGGAACCTGGAGCCGCAACGACGCGCCTTCGGCCACGCGCCGCACCCGCGTCCTCATCGCCGGCGGCGGCGTGGCCGGCCTGGCGGCCGCACGTGCCCTGCGGCTGGCCGGCATCGAGGACTTCGTGTTGCTCGAGCTCGAAGACCAGGCCGGTGGCAACAGTCGCGGCGGCCGAGTGGGCGGCATCGATTGCCCGCTCGGCGCCCATTACTTGCCGCTGCCGGGCGACGAGGCGCACGAGGTGCAGGACCTGCTCGAGGAACTCGGCCTGCGCCGGCGCGTGGCGGGCCGCTGGGAGTACGAGGAGCGCCACCTCTGCCATAGCCCGCAGGAGCGCCTGTTCTTCCAGGGCGCCTGGCAGGACGGCCTGCTGCCCGTGCAGGGCGTGGGCGAGCGCACCCTGGCGCAATATCGCCTGTTCTCTCGGCGCGTGGAAGCGCTGCGGCGCGAGGCGCGCTTCGCCATCCCCACGCTGCGCGTGCCGCTCGCGCCGCCCCTGCTGGAACTGGACGCGCTGCCCTTCGCCGCCTGGCTCGAGCGCGAAGGCCTCGACGATCCCCGGCTGCGCTGGTACCTCGACTATTGCTGCCGCGACGACTACGGCGCCGGCAGCGCCCATGTCTCGGCCTGGGCCGGCATCCACTATTTCGCGAGCCGGCACGGCTTCCATGCACCCGGCGACGAGGACGCGGAGCGCGAAGCGGTGCTGACCTGGCCGGAGGGCAATGGCTGGCTCGCGCGGCGGCTCGTGGCCCCGCTGGGCGAGCGCCTGAAGACGGGCCAGGCGGTCCTGCGCATTGCCGAGACGCGTTCGGGCGTCGAGATCGAGGCTTTCGATGTGGCGGCGGGGGCGCGCGTGCGCTGGCAGGCGGAGCGCTGCATCGTCGCGCTGCCGGCCTTCATCGCCGCCCGTGTGGTGGAGAACCCGCCGGCGCCGCTGCGCGAGGCGGCGGACCGGCTGCGCCATGCGCCATGGCTGGTGGCCAACGTTCACGTGCGCGCCCCGCTGGCCGACCGGCCCGGCGCGGCGCCGAGCTGGGACAACGTGATCTACGGCACGCGCGGGCTCGGCTACGTCGATGCCCGTCACCAGGCGCTGGACCCCACGCCGGGCGCCACGGTGCTGAGCTGGTATCGGCCGTTGGGCCCGAGCGCTTACGACGGGCCGGAAGGCCGGCGCCTGCTGCTCGAGCGGCCCTGGCGCGGGTGGCGCGACGAGCTGCTCGGCGAGCTGTCGGTGGCTCATCCCGATCTTGCCGGGCTCGCCACGCGCATCGAGATCACCCGCTATGGCCATGCCATGGCCATCCCCGGACCGGGCATGCTTGCCGGGCTGCGCGCGCGCGAGCGCGTCGTCGCCGGCCGGCTGGCCTTTGCGCACAGCGACTGGTCGGGGTATTCGATCTTCGAAGAGGCCTTCGTCCGCGGACACCTGTCGGCGGGCTGAGCCCGCCCGCCGCTGCTCGCTGGGTTCGGTGGATGGTCATCCTTGACCGGATTTTGCAGACTGGCGCAAAATGCGCCAAACAGGAGTGAAAGCAATGTCCTCGGCCACCCCCTTCGCTTCCGTCAAGCTGCCTGCCGCGCTGGTCGACAAAGCGCGCGACGCGGCCCAGCCCATGCGCCGCTCGGTGGCAAGCCAGATCGAATACTGGGCCACCCTCGGCCGCGCGCTCGAGCAAGCCGGCCTTTCCATCCAGGACAGCCAAGCGCTGATCGCGCGCGAGGAAGGGGCGCGTTACGTCGTCTCGGGCCAGGCTCAACCGCCCCTTTCGCCCGAACTCGACGCCCTGCACGGCCACGTGCTGGCCCTGGCCCAGTCCGGCGCACTGGCCGAGCGGGCCAAGGCAGCGGTGGGCGAGAACCGCGCCAAGGCCCAGCCCCATCCGCGCAGCCGCCGCGCGGCCTGATGCCGGTCCTGCACCTGATCGCCGGCCCGAATGGCGCCGGCAAGTCGACGCTGTACCGCTATCTCATTCAGCCGCGCTACCCGCAGCTGCCCTTCATCAACGCCGACCTGTACGAGCGCGAGCAGCTCGGCCATGTCCGCCAGGCTGTGCGGCGCTCGGAGGCCGCCCGAAGCTGGGCCGATGCGCAACGCCAAGCCCATCTGGAGGCAGGGCGCTCCTTCGTGAGCGAGACCGTCTTCTCGCATCCCTCCAAGCTGGAACTCCTTGCCGAGGCGCGGACCTTCGGCTTCGAGGTGGCGCTCTACATCGTGTGCCTCGACGAGCCGCGCCGTTTGCTGGAACGCGTGCAACAGCGCGTGCATGAGGGCGGCCACGACGTGCCGGCCAGCAAGATCCTGGCGCGCTATCCGCGCACTCTCGAGAACTTGCGGCTGGCGGTTCGCGCGGTGCCGCTCGCGATGCTGTTCGACGGGGCGGACGTCGAGGCCGGCGGCCCGCACCTGCTGGCTTCGGTGGTCGCCGGCCGCGTGCAAGCGCACGGGCCTTGGCTGCCCGCGTGGGCGCACAAGGTGCTTGGGCTCGGCCCGGCCGAGGCTGTCTAGAAATCCGAACGGATCAGGGCCGCATCAGCGCTTCGATCTCGTCGGGCTTGACCGGCACTCCGCGCGAGATCAGTTCGCAGCCCGTTTCGGTGACGATCGCGTCGTCTTCGATGCGGATGCCGATGTTGTGGAACTGCTCCGGCACGCCCTCGCCCGGCCGCACGTAGATGCCCGGTTCGATGGTCAGGACCATGCCCGGCTTCAGGATCCGGCTGGGCCGGTTCTTGATCAGCTCGTTCGACAGCGGGTCCCGGCGCTCGCTCACTTCGCCGGCCTGCGTGGGCTCCACATAACTGCCGCAGTCGTGCACGTCCATGCCCAGCCAGTGGCCCGTGCGGTGCATGTAATAGGCGAAGTAGGCGCGCTTTTCGATCACGTCGTCCACGCCGCCCACCTTGTCGGCGTCGAGCAGGCCCAAGTCCAGCATGCCCTGTGACAGCACCTTCACCGTGGCCTCGTGTGGATCGTTGAAGCGAGCGCCCGCTCGCGTTGCAGCCACCGCTGCGTCTTGACTCGCCAGCACCAGCTCGTAGAGCGCACGCTGCGGGCCAGTGAACGTGCCGTTGGCCGGGAAAGTGCGGGTGATGTCGCTGGCGTAGCCGTCCAGCTCGCAGCCGGCGTCGATCAGCACCAGCTCGCCCGAGCGCACCGGCGCGACGTCGGCGCGGTAGTGAAGCACGCAGGCGTTGGCCCCGGCGGCCACGATCGAGTTGTAGGCCGGGTACTGCGAGCCCCCGATGCGAAACTCGTGCAGCAGCTCGGCATCGAGGTGGTATTCGCGCACGTCCCGGCCCTCGCGCAGCATGCGCGCCGACAGCTGCATCGCGCGGACATGGCCGCGGGCGCTGATCTGCGCGGCTCGGCGCATCGTGTCCTGCTCGCCCGCATCCTTGATCAGCCGCATTTCGTCCAGCGGGCCGCAGAGGTCGCGTTGTTCCTCGGGGCACAGCGCGCCGTAGCGCACCCGGGCGCGCACCGCCGACAACCAGCCGTCGATGCGCGACTCCAGCCCCTTGTGCGTCGCGAAGGGGTACCAGACCGTCTTCTTGTTCTCCAGCAGCTTCGGCATGCGGGCATCGAGTTCCTCGATCGAGAAGGCCTCTTCGACTGCCAGCGCCGCCGGTGCCGCTTCCGGGCCGAGGCGGTAACCGTCCCAGATCTCCCGCTCGCGATCCTTGGGGGCGCAGAACAGGGTGGCATGTCCCTCGCTCGTGAGCACGAGCCAGGCGTTGGGCTCTGTGAACCCCGTCAGGTAATAGAAGTAGCTGTCGTGGCGGAAGAGGAAGTCGCTGTCCCGGTTGCGCGGTCGCTCCGGCGCGGTCGGGATGATGGCGACCGCGTCGGGTCCCAAATACGAAGAAAGTTCCTTGCGGCGGCGGGCTAGATGATTTGCGGTCATAACGTCACTATGCAATACCTTTGTAACTACTCCCCTGGAGAGTAGGAACACATCACGAAAACATTTGCAAGAAGGGTTGCCCTGTAGGAGGTGGCCCACGTACAAATGACGATCTTGTCAAAATGGAGGTGTTTTTGTTGAATTTTTCATATAAAGGCGCGCTTCTCGCGACCGTTGTCGCAAGCGCACTCATTGCAGGTTGTGGAGGAGGTGGTGGCGGTGGCGGTGGCGGCGGATTCGCAGCCCTCGGCGCCACTGCGGCCAATACCGGGACAGCCACCGGAACCGGAGCCGGCTCGACCACGGCGACCCAGGCCCCCGGCACGCCCGCTCCCGAAGTGGTCGACAGCACCGGCGCGGTGTCCGCCGACGCGTACAAGGCAATTGCCGCCAGTTTCGCCAAGGATGCCGGCATTGCCTACCGCTACGGGTCCCCTGCCGCCGTCGACAACACCGGCATCCCGACGCTGCACCAGCGTGCCGACCAAACCATGAGCTACCACGCCGGGACCTGGCAGGTGGGTGGTCCGCCCCTCCCCGAGGCCGGCCTCTACTCGACCAACCAGGCCCATGTCGGCTTCGTCGCCGACAACACGGCCGTGCGCATGGGCGTGGGCGATCTGCAGATCTCCGCGATCGATCACAACACCTTCGCGCAAGCGCCGCAGCTGCCCTGGCAGGAAGCGGCCGCCTGGGACGGCAGCGCCGGGCGCACCAACTACAACGTCAGCACCTACAAGACCGCCGGCCTCACGAACGGCGAACCGGTGGCAGTGGCGCGTTGCGGCGGGCGCGTGGGCTTCTGCGCGACGTCGCTGGTGGCCTTCCAGAACGGCCTGATCGGCACCGCCGGCACCAACACTGCCAACAACAAAGGCTCGGTCAAGCTGCCCGCCAACAAGGTGCCCACGGGCATCGCCATGACGAACAACAGCGAATACGCGCTGGTGACGGTGTGGGACACGACGGCGCTGAAGGGCCAGGTGGCAGTGATTTCGCTGGCGGGGCTGTGCAACAACTGCAACCCCTACGACTCTGCGAAGAACGGCAGCTACGACGCCTGGTACGACTGGTGGCACGAGTGGATGGGCGTGTACCCCGGCCTGCCGAACATGGGCAACATCGCTTTCATGAAGGTGCTGGGCTACGTCGACCTGCCGGGCATGAATGCACCGACGGAAATCGCGGTCACCACCGGCTTCGACCAGTTCGGAACGTCGCTGCCCGAGAAGAACGGCGAATTCATGGGCCAGACCTACTCGCCCCTGACCGACCCGGTCAAGCGCGCGACCTTCAGCGGGTCCGGCACCAACGCCAACCGCTATGCCAAGGCCGGCGTGGCAGTCGTCATCTCCAAGTCGGAGAAGAAGGCCGCCTTCATCGACCTGAAGCCGCTGTTCACTTACGTCAACGGCGTGTACTTCGGTACCGGTCCGACGGAGTTCACCAACCTCGGCCAGGCCGACAACCAGTGGCCCTACACCTTTGCAAACAAGCCGCAGCAGACGCCGACGGTGATCTCGACCGTGGCGCTGGATGACAAGCCGACGGCCGTGCGCACCACCTTGTTCGGTTTGGTCCACCGTGCGTGGATCGCCACGGAGAGCGGCTCGCTGCGCATCTACGGGCTGGGCAACGTGCCGACGGGGACGGTGGCTGCGGACGTGGCGGAGAAGGGTCGTGTGGCGATCGGCAAGAACCCGACCTCGCTGGCCATCTCGAAGATCGATCCGGACAACAAGACCATCGAGCCGCTGAATCAGCAGGTGCTGGTGGCCTCGCGCGGCGATCGCAAGATCCAGTGGGTGCGCTTCGGCGCCGACGGCAACAGCGGCAGCGTGGTTCGCACCCTGCAGGACTCGCGCATCGTCGACCCGATCGCGGTGGAAGACACCGACAACTTCGCCAGCGACAACATGGTGCTGAGTATTGCCGACTACGCCGGTAAAAAGGTGTCCAACTATCGCTATGGCTCGGTGGTCTTCGCGGACCGGGGCGGCTCGTGGACCTGCCAGCCGCCGGGCGGCTGTCCCGTTCAGCCTACTGCCGGGGTCAACATCGAGTTCGGCGGCAGCTTTGCGATGGAAGGCAAGCCTTTCCAGATCCGAACCGCCAATGTTCCCTGATCTGCTGCGATCTGCTGCTAATTGATCTCCCAAGGCCCGCCCAGTGCGGGCCTTTTTTCTTGCGTGCGCCACCCCAGAGGCACGCTTTTGGCTCGCCTCCAGTTTTTCGCACCCAATCACGGTCCCGAGAAAGGCGCCTCCTCAATGTGGAGGATTTGCGTTGAAAGCGTTAGCAATCACAACGTTAGTAACACCGCCCTGGGGACGCGGAATACACATAGGAAAAGAAGTGCAAGAGCGGTTGCCCGTGACGACGTTGACCCGTACAAACCCGAACTTAACCAATTTAGGAGGGATTTGCTTGAAAGTCATCGACAAAAGCGCGCTTCTGCTTTTTGTTGCAGCTGGCGCACTCGCAGGATGCGGGGGTGGAGGCAACAACACCGGCGGATTCGCCGCAGCCCAGGGCTCGGACGCGTTACCTGCGACCGCTTCTTCAACCACCGCCGCACCTGCCGCCGAATCGACGGGGACCAAGGAAGCAGCACCGATGAGCAAGCTCGATGCCAGCTGGACGAAGGTGGCAGACGAGGATCGGACCTTTACGCTGGCCGCCTCGACGGTCGTGAAATATGGGGCGAACGACACTTACGCCACCAAGACGCTGTCAGGCACGCAGTCCTGCAGCAACGGAAACTTTGGCGACCCGCTGCCTTTCGTGGTGAAGGCTTGCTACATCCAGACCGGCACGGCGCCGGCACCGGCTCCGGCCCCCGCGCCCGCCCCGGCCCCGGCCCCCGCACCCGCACCTGCGCCCGCAGTCGGCGAGCGCCTCG
>DATFFA010000054.1:0-3638 GCA_035250605.1 Variovorax sp.
GAGGCGACGACGTCGCGGCGGTCATCGCGAAAGATGTTCTGCTTGAGGTCGAAATCGGTGCCGGTGGCGGGCATGAACTGCCACATGCCCGCGGCCTTGGCGCTGGAGACGGCCTGCGGGTTGAAGGCGCTTTCGATGTAAGGCAGCAGCGCCAGCTCGGTGGGCATGTCGCGGCGCTCGAGCTCTTCGACGATATGAAAGATGTAGCGGCTCGAGCGCTCGGTCATGCGCTGCATGTAGTCGGGCCGGCTCGCATACCACTGCTCGCGGTCGCGCACCAGCTCGGTGTCGAGGTTTGGCATCTTGAAGCCGCGGCGGATGCGGTCCCACATGTCGACCGGCGGGGCGAGCGTCACGACGGAGCGCGAGCGGGTGGTGCCGGAGGTGATCGGGGTCAGCGCGCCGCCGGGATAGACCGGTGCCGCGGCGCTGCTCGATGCGGTGGAAGCGGCGTCGGGGGCGGTCGAAGAGGATGAAGAGGAGCCCGTGCCGGTGGTGCTCGCGCAGCCGGCGAGCAGCAGCGAGCCGGCAAGGCAGGCAGCAAGGATGAATTTCATCGGAAGTTGTTTTTCCATTGGCGCGGTGCAGCGCCGTGATCGGCATCATGGTGCGGAGGGACAGACCCTAGAATCGCGGCGAACTGCAGATTGCCGCAAGCGGGTGCATCGAAGACCGGCGCGGCATCTCCGGGATCGACCACGAACGCGTTGCGTCCATCCTGCAGCATCCAGATGTAGTTGTCGGCGAAGGCGGGCAGGGGGACGAGCTTCATGAGCGGTCAAATTATAGGTTTGCACGAGTGGTTCCAGACCCCTCCCGGCCGCTACCTGCTGGCCTGGGAGCAGTCACGCTTCGACCAGGCGGTGGCGGACGTCTTCGGTTATCACGCATTGCAACTCGGCCTGGCCGAGGTGGAGGGGCTGCGCGCCAACCGCATGCCGCACCGCTGGCTGGCGGTGAACGATCCCGACCTGGCCGCGAGGAGCGCACTGGTCACCGACTTCACCGCGCTGCCTTTTTCGGCCAACAGCCTCGACCTGGTGGTGCTGCCTCATGCGCTGGAACTCAGCCACGACCCGCACGGCACGCTGCGCGAGGTCGAGCGCGTGCTGGTGCCGGAGGGCCGCGTGGTCATCTGCGGGCTCAATCCGACCAGCCTGTGGGGCATGCGACAGTGGCGTGCGCATCTTTATCAACGGCTCGGCTTCGGCGAGCTCTTCCTGCCCGACTCCGGCGACTTCATCGGCTACCGGCGCATGCGCGACTGGCTGCGGCTCCTGAGCTTCGAGGTCGAGTCGGGCGACTTCGGCATCTACCGGCCGGCGGTGCGCAGCGAAGCCTGGCTCGAGCGCTGCCGCTGGTTCGACACCCTGGGGGAGCGCTGGTGGCCGATCTTCGGCGCGGTCTACTTCCTGGTCGCGGTCAAGCGCGTGCGCGGCATGCGGCTGCTGTCGGCCGATTGGCGCCGGGCGGCGCAGCGCGCGAGCGCGCCGGTGCCGATCGCCGGCCGGGTGCACCGCGGCCACCACCATCACCGACCACGACAGCGACAAGGAAACGGTTCTTGAACGAAGTACAGATCTACACCGACGGTGCCTGCAAAGGCAACCCGGGCCCGGGCGGCTGGGGTGCCTGGCTCAAGTCGGGCGCTACCGAGAAGGAGATTTTCGGCGGCGAGCTCAACACCACCAACAACCGCATGGAGCTGAAGGCGGTGATCGAGGGCCTGGCTGCGCTCAAGCGGCCCTGCAAGGTGATCCTCTACCTGGACAGCCAGTACGTGCGCATGGGCATCACCGAATGGATCCGCGGCTGGAAGGCCAAGGGCTGGCTGACCTCGACCAAGCAGCCGGTGAAGAACGTGGAGCTGTGGAAGGAACTGGACAAGCTGGTGTCCGAAGGCGGCCACCAGATCGAATGGCGCTGGGTCAGGGGCCACTCGGGCGACGTGGGCAACGAGCGCGCCGACATGCTGGCCAACAAGGGCGTGGAGCGGGCGCTGGGGCGGCTCTAGGCGTCTGCGCGGCGGAAACCCGACGTTTTTTTTCCGCCGCGCAGGCGCCTAGAGTGCGGCCGGCCGGGTGACGAGGCGCTCCGGCGCCTCCAGCGCCTCACCCATGCGGGCGCGGAACAGCAGCTCGTCGGTGTGGCGCAGGCGGCGGCTGATCTCGCGGCCGATGTTCATCTGGATCAGCGCGAACTGCGCGGGATCGCGCTCGAACAGGCGCAGCAGGTTGTCGGACGTGATCCTGATGGCGCGGCAGTCCTCTTCGGCGCGAATCGAAGCGCTGCGCGGAAAGAGGTCCAGCAGCGACATCTCGCCGAAGCAGTCGCCCGGCCCGAGCCGGCGCAGCAGCAGGCGCTGGTCTTCCCAGCTCTTCGACACGGTCACGCAGCCGCGTTCGAGCACGTACATGCCGTCGGCCATGTCGCCCTCGCGGCAGAAGTAGTCGCCGGCGGCGACCTCGATCACCGGCGCGGGCTCGAGCAGGAACTCGATGGTCGCGGCATCGATCGCGCCGAAGATCGGCATCTGCTGCATCAACTCGATTCTGGCTGCGAGCATGCGCGTCTCCTGCGCCGGCCGAGGTCGCGATCCTAGATCACGCCATCGAACATCATCACGTCGACCAGGTCGCCCGCCGCCACGTTGCCCTGGGCGTGGTGCAGCACGACCAGGCCATTGGCTTCCACCATCGAGCTGAGCACGCCGGAGCCCTGGTTGCCGGCGATGCGCACATCGGGCAGCGCGCCCGGCACAGGCTCGACGCGGCCGCGCTGGTATTCGGTGCGGCCCGGCTTCTTGCGGATCGCATCGACGCTCCTGGCCCGCAGCAGGGGCGGCGGCGTGCAGCCCTGTTCGTGGCAGCCCATCATGCGCAGCAGTGCCGGCCGCACGAAGGCGAGGAAAGTGACCATCACCGCCACCGGGTTGCCGGGCAGGCCGAAGAGCACGGCGTTGCCGCCGGCCTCGCGCGGCTTGGGGATGAGGCCCACCGCCATCGGCCGGCCGGGGCGCATCGCCACCCGCCAGAAGGCCATGTCGCCCTGCTGCTGCATCACGGCGCGGGTGTGGTCGGCTTCGCCCACGCTGACGCCGCCGCTGGTGATGATGGCGTCGGCCTCGGTGGCGGCGCGGCGCAGCGTGTCGGCCAGCGCCGCCGGGTCGTCGCGCACCAGGCCCAGGTCGATCACCTCGCAGCCGAGGCGGGTGAGCAGGCCGAACACGGTGTAGCGGTTGCTGTCGTAGACCGCGCCTTCGCGCGGCAGCTCGCCCAGGCTCAGGATCTCGTCGCCCGTGGAGAAGTAGGCCACGCGCAGCCGGCGCAGCACCGGCACCACGGGCAGGCCCAGGCTGGCCACCATGCCCAGCGCGGCGGGCGAGAGGCGCTCGCCCCGCAGAAGGGCAGGCTGGCCCTGCTGCAGGTCCTCGCCGGCCAGGCGGCGGTTGTCGCCGCGCCGCAGCGCCTTGGCCGGAAAGCGCACCTGCTCGCCCTCCACGAAGCAGAACTCCTGCGGGACCACGGTGTCGAGGCCGGCCGGCATCACGGCGCCGGTCATGATCTTGACGGCGTCGCCCGGCGTAAGCGTGCCGCGCCAGGCCGCGCCGGCGAGCGCGGTGCCGGCCACGCGCAGGC
>DATFFA010000055.1:0-10153 GCA_035250605.1 Variovorax sp.
ATAGCTAAGAGGGATAGCGAAGGGGCAATCGTCTACAAATTTGAGATCAACGGATCCAACCAATTTTTCGACGCCCGCACAATCGACAAAGATGGCATTCGGGCAGTCGAGATGAGCGCGCCGCTGGAACGACTGCTGCAGCAGCTGTTTCCTGTTGCTCCTCACGTTGCGAAGACCTTAGTCGAGGTGACGTGGACAGTCATGGATGGGAGCGACGACGTGTTGCCGATTCGAATGGTGTGACGCGCGCCGAGGGATGGCACCGTCGATACCGGGCGCCTTCGACTTGCAGCAGTTGGGTTTGAAGCTCGCCTCGATCGCGATAAGGTCATGGGTCAAAGGCAGATTCAATAGTCGCTGAGAACTCTGCTTTGACGAGGCTTTCTGGCAAACCCAGGAGACCGGCACAGCGGCGCAGACAACATGAGCTGCAGACCGGAGACAAGCCGATCCTCTACGCCGGCTAGAACCAAGCCAGCGCTCAGCCGAGCCGCACCACCTCGGCGTCCTGCGCTGCCCCGTACAGCCGCTCCACCTCCGCCGCGCGCCGCACCAGCACCGCGCGCTGGTTGATGTAGCCCTTGTCCGTGATTTCCCCCGCATCGATGTCCGGCGGCGTCGCCAGCACCAGCGCGCACACCGGGCATTGCGACGAGCCCGCGCCCTCGTCGCGCAGGGCCTGCATCGTGCGCAACAGCGCCGCCGCCAGCTCCTCGCGCGGCCGCTGGGCGGCCTGCGCGCTCGGGAAGACCAGCATGCCCACCGACTCGCGGTCGTGGCCGGTGATCACCACGTCCTGCACCAGCGGCGCCAGCCGCGAGACCAGCTGCACGCGCAGCGTGCCCACCGAGACCCAGGTGCCGCTCGTGAGCTTGAAGTCCTCGGCCACGCGGCCGTTGAACATCACGCCGCATTCCGGCCGCTTCGCGTCCGCCAGGTAGCCCGCGTCCCCGATGCGGTAGTAGCCCTCTTCGTCGAAAGCCTGCGCGGTCTCGCGCGGCGCGTTGCGGTAGCCGGGAAAGACGGACACGCCCTTGACCCGCATCTCCAGCTTGTCGCCGTTGGGCACGAACTTCAGCTCCAGCCCCGGCAGCGGCGCGCCGATGCAGCCCGCGCCCTCGAGCTTCCAGTGGGCCGAGGTGATGGCCGGCGAGGTCTCGGTCGCGCCCCAGGAGGTGGTGAGCCACAGCGGCGCAGCCGGCCGCGCACGCTTGGCCACCGCCTCCAGCCGCTGCCAGGTCGAGGGCGCCAGCGCTGCGGCGGCGTAGAAGCACAGGCGCAGGCGCGACAGCACATCGGCGGCGAGCGCTTCATCCGCCTCGAGGAAGGGCAGCAGCATGTCGAAGCCGCGCGGCACGTTGAACAGCAGCGTGGGCCGCACCTCGCGCAGGTTGCGCACGGTCTTCTCGATCAGGCCCGGCGCCGGCCGGCCCTCGTCGATGTAGAGTGCGCCGCCATGGCAGAGCACGACGTTGAAGTTGTGGTTCGCGCCGAAGGTGTGGCTCCAGGGCAGCCAGTCCACCAGCACCGGCGGCTCCTGGTCCAGGAAGCGCCAGGTCTGCGCAATCATCTGCTGGTTGGCGCACAGCATGCGGTGGGTGTTGATCACCACCTTGGGCTTGCCGGTCGAGCCCGAGGTCAGCAGGTACTTGGCATGGGTGTCGGGCAGGATCGCCTCGAAGGCTTGCATCACGGCCGGCGTTTCTTGGGTGGCCAGCAGGCGCTCGAAGGCCAGGGCGCCGGCATGCGCATCGGCATTGCGGCTGAACACCGTGGTCGCCTCGACGCCGCAGCCGGCCAGCACGCTGCCGTAGAGCTTGGCATCCGAGGCATAGATCAGCGCCGGCCCCAGCGCCTGCAGCATGCCGTGCAGCCGCGACGGGTCCTTGGCCATGCGCGAGTAGGCGCTGGAGAGCGAGCACGCGGTGCGCCCGATGTGCATCGTGGCGAGCATCAGCACCGCATGGTCGATCGCGTTGTCGGAGAGGATCACCACCGGCTTGTCTGGCGGCATGCCCAGGTCGAGCAGGCCCTGCGCCACCGCGCCGACCGCACGGCGCAGCGCGCGGTAGTCCAGCTTGCGCCACCCCTCGCCGCTTTCGTCGCGCTCGGCCAGCGCCAGCGCATCGGGCGTCTCGCGCGCCCAGCGCTCCAGCCATTCGCCGATGCAGCGGGCGTAGGGCTTGAGCGCCACCGGCGAGCGCAGGGCGAAGGAGCCGTCGTCGAAGTCGATGCGGACCGTGCGGGGCGGGGCGAGCTGGGTGGGGTCGTCGAAGAAGCCCTCGGCTTTCATCGCTTGTCTCCTGGAGGCGCGTTGTTATTCGAGTGTGCCGGACGCCGACTTGGCGCGGATCAGGTTCAGCAGCAGGGTGTCGCGCATGCGTTCGAGTTCGCTTTCATGGCGCTCGCCGAGTTCCGCAGCAACGCCCTCGGTCACCTGCTGCTTGAGCTGCGCCGTCATGAGGGGCGAACCCAGGTCCTTCCACCAGTCCTCGATCGGCCCGCCCAGGTGCGCCAGCACATGCGCGATGCCGCCCGCGCCGCCCGACAGGTGCAGGTTCATGAAGGGACCCATCACTGCCCAGCGCAGCCCCGGGCCCTGCGAAATCGCCGTGTCGATGTCGGCCACCGAGGCCACGCCCTGGTCGACCAGATGGAAGGCCTCGCGCCAAAGCGCCGCTTGCAGCCGGTTGGCAATGTGCCCCTTGACCTCGCGCTTCACGTGGATCGGCCGCTTGCCGATGGCGGCGTAGAAGGCCATGGCACGCTCGACGGCGTCGGCCGAGGTGCGCTCGCCGCCGATCACTTCCACCAGCGGAATCAGGTGCGGCGGATTGAAGGGATGCCCCAGCACCACGCGCTCCGGATGCGCGCAGCCCGACTGCATGCCGCTGACCGTCAACCCCGAGGAGCTGGAGGCCAGGATCGCGTGCAGCGGCGCGGCGGCGTCCATGCGGCGGAACAGATCGATCTTGAAATCCAGGCGCTCGGGGCCGTTTTCCTGCACGAAGTCCGCATCGCGCAGGGCGTCTTCCAGCGAAGCGTGAAAGCGCAGCCGCTCCATCGAGGCGCCTTGCGCCAGCCCGAAGCGCTCCAGCGTGGGCCAGTGCTGCGCCACGGCCTCGCGCAGCCGCGCCTCCGCGCCCGGGGACGGGTCGGTGGCATCGACGTCCAGACCCTGCGCGAGGAACCAGGCGGCCCAGCTGGCGCCGATCACGCCGGTGCCGACCACCGCGACGCGCCTGACGGACGTGGCCATCTGCGCCATCTCAGGACTCGGCCGTGAAGCCGACCTTCTTGACCAGCGGGCCCCAGCGCTCGAACTCGGCGCGTTGCGAGCGCGCCATCTCTTCCACGGTGGAGCCCTGCGCGATCAGGCCGACCACCGCCAGGCTGTCGATCACCGACTTTTCCTTGATCGCGGCGTTGATGGCCGCATTGGCCGCGCCGACCACCGCGGCCGGCGTCCTGGCCGGCGCGTAAAAGCCGAACCACTCCTCGGTCGTGAGCTCCGCGAAGCCTTGCTCGGCCAGGGTCGGCACTTCGGGCGAGAAGGGGGAGCGCGCCTTGCCGGAGGTGGCCAGCAGCCGCAGCTTGCCGGCCTTGTGATTGGCGATGAAGTCGCCGCTGGGCGTGACCATCGCGGCGATCTGGCCGCCCACCACGTCGGTCACCCCGGGGATGGAGCCGCGGTAGGGCACGTGCTTGAGCTCGACGCCGTTGTTGATGCCCAGCAGGGCCCCGATGAAGTGCGGCGTGGAGCCGGCTGCCGGCGAGCCGTAGCTGGCCTGGTCGGGGTTGGCCTTGGCCCAGGCCAGGAAGTCCTTGACGTTCTTCACGCTCGCCGGCACCAGCGGGCCGACCGCCAGGCCATGGTGCATCACCGCGGCGATCGACACCGGCGTGATGTCCTTGACCGGGTCGTAGCTCAGCTTGCTGTAGATGTGCGGGTAGATGGAGGTGCAGGAGAAGGGCGACAGCGCCAGCACGCTGCCGTCGGCCGGCGCGCCCTTGAGCACCTCGAGCGCGATGCGGCCGCCCGCGCCGGGCTTGTTTTCCACGACGCCCGCGTTGCGGGTGTAGGCCGAGCCCGCCAGCTTCTCGCCGACGCGGCGCGCCACGCTGTCGCCGGCGCTGCCGGCCGGGAAGCCGTAGTAGATCTTGATCTGCTCGAGCGTCTGGGCCAGCGCGGACAGCGGCGCGAGCGCGCCGAAGGCGGCGGCGGCGCCGAGGGCGTGGAGGAAGTGGCGGCGATCGGTCATGGTGTTGTCTCCTCGGAGGCTGTTGTAGAGAGCGTTCGTCACAGGGCGAATTCGGGGCGCGGCAGGCCGACGCGCGGCAAGCCCATCATGTCGCGCGCCTCGGCGGGCGTGGCGGGCTGCATGTCCAGCTCGCCGAGGATGCGCACGATGCGCTCCGTCAGCTGCAGATTAGTCGCGAGTTCGCCGTGGCGGTAGTAGAGGTTGTCCTCCAGCCCGACGCGCGCATGGCCGCCCAGCAGCAGGGCGCTGATGTTGGCCTCCAGCTGCGAGGGCCCGATGCCGCTGACGCAGAAGATCGCGCCCTTGGGCAGCGTGTCCACCATCATCTGCAGGTGGCGCGGCGAGAAGGGCATCGCGTTCTGGAAGTTGCGATGCACGTTCATCACCAGGTTGATGAAGTAGGGCGCTTCGTCGAGGCCCTCGTTGATCAGCGTGGTCGTGTCCTGCAGGATGTGCGTGGGGCTGAACACCTCCCATTCGGGCTTGATGCCGCGCGCCTTCATGCCGGCGGCGAGTTCGCGGCCCTTGCCGAGCGGCGTGTCCATCAGGATCTCGCGGCCCTCGAAGCTGAGGTTGAGCGTGGTCGCGTCCAGCGTGCACATCTCGGCGCCGGCGTCCATGCCCTTGATGCGTTCCTCGAAGGCGATCTCCCAGCGCCCGCCGGGCAGCGGCTTGACCATGTCGCCATGCACGCCGCCGCCGGTCGAGTTGTTGATCACGATGTCGCAGCCGGCGTCGCGGATGCGCTGGTTGATCTCGCGGTACACCGCCGCGTCGCAGGTCGCGCCGTCGTCCGGCCGCCGCGCATGAATGGCAGCCACGCTGGCACCGGCTTTCCAGCAGGCCACCACGTCGGCGGCAATCTCCGCCGGCTGGGTGGGGAGGTGGGGGTTCTGCGATTTGTGTGCCATGCCGCCGGTAGGGGCAATGGTCACGATCACCTTGCGCTTGGACATCGGGTCGGTCTCCATGGATGAGCGCGCTATTATTTTTGCCCGCCGGCGGGCCCACAGTCATTGCGACGACATTTGGAGTCAGGGTTTACGCGGCGCAGGAGCGTCGATGCACAACAAGCCGAGCCGGCGACCGGCGGCATCCCTTTCGATCCCCGAGCTGCTGCAGCACTCGGTCTGGTTTCCCGCGCTCGACGCGCAGGCCCAGGCGCGCGTGCTGGACGAAATCCGCGAGCAGCCCGTGGCCGCCGGCTGCGCGCTGTGCCGTCGCGGCGACACGCCCCTGCACTGGTACGGCACGCTGGAGGGGCTGCTCAAGTGGTCCATCACCGCCGACGACGGCCGCGCCGTGACGCTCGGCGGCCTTTCGGTCGGCAGCTGGTTCGGCGAGGGCACGCTGCTGCGCGCCCTGCCGCGCTCGGCCGACATCATCGCGCTGCGCGACAGCCGGGTGGCGCGGCTGCCGCTGGAGACCTTCGAGTGGCTGCACCAGACGCAGCTGAGCTTCAACCACTTCCTGCTGCGCCAGCTCAACGAGCGGCTGCACTGGTTCATGGGCAACTACGCGGCGCACCGGCTGCTCGACGCCGACAGCCAGGTGGCGCGGGCGCTGGCGGGCCTGTTCCATCCCTGGCTGCATCCGGGCAGCGATGCGCACCTGCAGACCTCGCAGGAGGAAATCGCGAACCTGTCGGGGCTGTCGCGCCAGCGCTGCAACGCGGCGCTCAACCGGCTGCGCGAGGCGGGGCTGCTGCACATCGAGTACGGGGGGATCACCGTGGTCGACCTGGAAGGCCTGCGGCGCTTCGTCGAGTAGCGCCGGAGTCCGCGCCCGCGCCCGCACCTGCCCGGAGCGGCTTCAGTGCTGCTGTTGCTGCGTCTTGTGCAGGGGCTTGGCGCCGGGGCTCTGCGGCTGTTCGCCTTCTTCGGCGGGGCCTGCATGCGGGCGCGGCCCGTGCAAGTTGTCGTGCTCTTCGTCGAGGCGGCGCACCTGCTCGTCACGCCACTTCTCGTAGTCCGGATCGCGCCGCGGCCGGCGGGTTTCCGCGCGGCTGGGGGCATCGTGTCTGGGCATCATCAAGCTCCTTGGAAGGCGACTGGCCCCACGCTAGCCTGTGCCCGGCTTGCCGATGTCGGGGCAGCGCGGGACCCGCCGTGGGAGAACTCGCACGCGGCTGCCCGGACGATGTCACCGTCTGTCTGCCCAATACCTCGGTTCGCGGCTTTGATGCGCGATGGCGAAGATCTGGGGGCCCAAGTCTGCGTCCTCTGCGTAGATTACGGTGTACGGAAACCGATCGAAGTGATAGACGCGCATACCTTGCCCGGCGTGCGGCCCGCGCTGCTGGTTTTCGCGAAGCAGGTCCAAAACTCTTTCGTACTCGGCCAGGAATGCTTCGGCGATCAGTCGGCTGGCATGCGTCGCGTAGTAGACCGCCGCATCACCGAGTTCGGCTTCGGCTTCCGGGTGTATCCAGTGGCTCACTCGATCCTTGCCCGGACGCGCGCAAGAGCTTCATTGCCAGAGACCATCGCCGTCTTACCGGAGCGGACGTCCTCCTGGCGGCGCATCGCGACTTGCATCCAGGCTTCTTGCGCCTTCGACCTGGGCTCGAAACTGGCGATCAGGCGCTCCAGAAGCCGAGCGCGGTCTTCGGGCGGCAGGCCGAGGACCTGGGCCTCGAGATCGTGGACGGGAGTGGACATGATGGCGCCTCCGAAAATGCTTCGACTCTCAAGCATGTTACAGCGCTGCCCTCCCGCGCCGCCTCAGAACTTGTGCCCCAGATGGGGCGGCCCTTCCTCGTCGCCCGTGCTCTCATCGTCCACCGAGGCGAGCTTGAGGCGTGCGGCTTCGTGGCGCACCTTCAGCTCCGCATAGCGATCGCGCTCCGCCGAGCGCGAAGGCGTCTGCTGCATGCAGGCGATGAAGAAGCGCGACTCCTCGGCATTCAGGCCAAGCAGCAGTTCCTGGCCGCGCCCATCGATCGCCAGGGCGCTGCGGGCCTGCAGTTCGGTGCGTTGTGCTTCGGGCATTTCGAGCATGTTCATCGCGGGCTCCTCGATTCAATCCTGCAGTCTGCCACCACGCGTGCGGCAATGCGACGGAAGTTGCCGCACGGCTTGCGCGGTCACGGCTGACATGCGGGCCTGCGCCGCGGTGGCGGACCTCGGGCGGAGCCAACCTCTCGCCCGGTCCGGCGATGGGTCGCTCAGGCCGCGCCGTGCGCCTGCAGCAGCGCCTCCCTGAAGGCCAGCGCCGCGCGCGAGGGCGCCGGCGAGCGCCGCATCACGCACACGAAGCCGCAGTCGTAGCGGAACATCGACTTGCGCACCGGCCGCATGCGCCCGCCCTCCTCGAAGATCCGGCCGTAGTGATCGGGCAGGAAGCCCAGGAAGCACCCCGAGAGAATCAGCGTCGCGATCGCCTCCTGGTCCAGCCCGGTGGCGGCGCGCTTGAGTCCGGCGCGGTGGCTGGCCTCCATGTTGGGCGAGTGGTAGCCCAGCCCGGCGAAGCGATGTGCACGCAGCCCCTTCCAGTCCAGCCCGGTGTTGCGGCCGTCGAAGAGCGGATGGCCGGCGCCGCAGTACAGCAGCATGGTCTCGTCGAAGAGCAGGTCGTAGGCGAGGCTCTCGGAACGCCGGTGCGCCGGGATGATGCCCACGTGCAGGCTGCCGTCGATCAGCTGGCGCTCGATCGCGTTGATGGTGCCGATCTGGATCTGCAGCGCCACCTCGGGCGCGCGCTCGACGAAGCCGGCGATGGCTTCGCCGATGCGGGCCTTCGGGTTGGTCGCCGTCTTGTCGAAGAGCCCGATCTCCAGCTGCCCGCCCATGCGCTGGTGGATGTCGTCCACGCCGCTGCGGAAGGTGTCGACCGCGCTCAGCAGGCGCATCGTCTCCTCGTAGATGCGCTGCCCCTCGACCGTCAGCGCGAAGCCGGCGCGCCCGCGCCGGCACAGGGTGAGGCCCAGGCGGGTTTCCAGGTCCTTGATCTGCCGGCTGATGGTGGAGGTGCCGACGTTGAGCTCCAGCTCGGCCGCCGCCATGCCGCCGCAGTCGGCCACGGCCTTGAAGACCTTGAGCATGCGCAGGTCCGATTCGCCGAGCTGGCCCAGGCGGGAAGGGGCGGGAGAGGAGGGCGCCTTTACTTTCATGGATTGGCAAGTGAACGTGGATATTCCGGCATTGGCCGAAGTATCGGGGCTCCCCAGAATCGATGCCACCTCCAACCCGCCGGCGCGCCAGCGCCCTCCTGCCATGAGCTCCCTCGCCGCCGACACGTCCGACCGTCTCCCCGCCGTCCGCACCGACGCCGCCTGGCTGGATGCGCACTGGATGCCCTTCACCGCCAACCGCCAGTTCAAGGCCGACCCGCGCCTGATCGTCGAGGCCCAGGGCCTGTACTTCACCGACAGCGACGGCCGCAAGATCTTCGACGGGCTGTCCGGCCTGTGGTGCTCGGGCCTGGGCCACGGCCGGCCCGAGATCACCGAGGCGGTGAGCCGCCAGATCGCCAGGCTGGACTATTCGCCGGCCTTCCAGTTCGGCCATCCGCTGTCCTTCGAGCTCGCCAACCGGCTGCGCGAGCTCACGCCCGAGGGCCTGGACTACGTGTTCTTCACCGGCTCCGGCTCCGAGGCCGCCGACACCTCGCTCAAGATGGCGCGCGCCTATTGGCGTGCCAAGGGCCAGGGCGGCAAGACCCGCCTGATCGGCCGCGAGAAGGGCTACCACGGCGTCAACTTCGGCGGCATTTCGGTGGGCGGCATGGTCGCCAACCGCAAGACCTTCGGCCAGGCGGTGGAGGCAGACCACCTGCCGCACACCCAGCTGGCAGCCAACGCCTTCTCGCGCGGCGAGCCGGCGCAGGGCGCCGAACTGGCCGACCGCCTGCTCGACCTCATCGCGCTGCACGACGCGAGCAACATCGCCGCCGTCATCGTCGAGCCCTTCTCGGGCTCCGCCGGCGTGGTGATCCCGCCCAAGGGCTACCTCGAGCGCCTGCGCGAGATCTGCACCGCCAACAACATCCTGCTGATCTTCGACGAGGTCATCACCGGCTTCGGCCGCGCGGCCGCCATGACCGGGGCCGACGCCTTCGGCGTGACGCCGGACATCATGAACGTGGCCAAGCAGGTCACCAACGGCACCCAGCCGCTGGGCGCGGTGATCGCGAGTCGGGAGATCTACGACACCTTCATGGCCGCCGGCGGCCCCGACTACATGCTCGAGTTCCCGCACGGCTACACCTACTCGGCCCATCCGGTGGCCTGCGCCGCCGGCGTTGCGGCGCTGGACGTGCTGGTGAAGGAAGACATGGTCGGCCGCGTACGGGCTTTGGCGCCGCACTTCGAAGCCGCCGTGCACAGCCTCAAGGGCAGCAAGCATGTGACCGACATCCGCAACTACGGCCTGGCCGCCGGCTTGACGCTCGCATCGCTGCCCGGCGAGCCGGCACGCCGTCCCTACGAGGTGGCCATGGCCTGCTGGAAGAAGGGCTTCTACGTGCGCTACGGCGGCGACACGATTCAGCTGGCGCCGCCCTTCATCGCGGAGAAGGCCGATATCGAGCGGCTGGTCAGCGCGCTGGGCGATGCGCTGGCCGAGACGGCTTGACCTTTGACGACGGGGCTGCAGCGGCCCGACCGGCGTGCAGCATGCCCTCGGCCCACGCGTCCCTGATCTTCGCGAGAAATCCAGCCGGGACCCGCGCATCGCCTTGGGCGTCTTCCAGGGTCCGGTGCATGGACTCCGCAATGCCCTCGAGCACACGGCCAGGCTGGCTCACCCCGCAGACCCGGCGCCCGAAGTCGTGGAGTTCCTCGGTGGTGGGGTAGGCCTTGGTCCGATGCCTGCCGGCGAAGAGCTTGAGCGCCAGCGTACGGTCCTCGAGCTCGGGACCTCCCGGGTATTGCGTGTACCTGTAGACCGAGG
>DATFFA010000056.1:0-34914 GCA_035250605.1 Variovorax sp.
GTCCGCACCGTCGAGCTGCCGATGGTGGAGGCCGGGCGCGCCGCCGCCTTCCTCATCACCAATGCCGAGGGCGCGGCACTGCACCTGGACGACTTGCGCAGGCGCCCGCAGGACTTCGAGCCGCTGTCGCGCGACCGCTTCCTGGCCGGCGCGCTGCTGCCGGCGGCCTGGGTGGCGCGCGCGCAGCGCGTGCGCCGGCTCTACGCGCAGCAGGTGGCGCGCGTGTTCGAGCGCTTCGACATCCTGCTGGCCGCGGCCACGCCTTGTGCCGCGACGCCTATCGGCGCGGAGTGGATCGAGTTCAACGGCCAGCGCCTGCCGCTGCGCGCCAACATGGGCGTGCTGACCCAGCCGATCTCGTGCGTCGGCCTGCCGGTCTGTGCGGTGCCGGTGTGGGGCGCGCATGCGCGCCTGCCCATCGGCGTGCAGGTCATCGGCCCGCCCTGGCGCGAGGACCTGGTGTTGCGCGTGGCCGCGGCCCTCGAATCGGCCGGCGTGGTGCAAGCGCCGGTGGCCAAGCTGGGATGAGCGAGCCCATGGCGACACCCGAGATCAACCTCCCCGATGTGCTGGCCGAGGTCACGGCCGCCTTCGCGCGCTACGAGGATGCGCTCGTTCACAACAAGGTCGAGGTGCTCGACGAACTGTTCTGGAACAGCCCGCTGACACTGCGCTACGGCGCCACCGAGAACCTCTACGGCTACCAGCCCATCCAGGCCTTCCGTGCATCGCGCCCTGCGCAGGGCTTGGCGCGCGAGCTGCTGCGCACCGTGATCACCAGCTACGGCCGCGACTTCGCCACCGCCAACTGCGAGTTCCGCCGCGAAGGCGGCACGAAGACCGGGCGCCAGAGCCAGACCTGGATGCGCACCGATCAGGGCTGGCGCGTGGTCGCCGCCCACGTGAGCCTGCTCGCCTGAAGCGCCTCTCCGAATCCCCAGCCACCCCTCACCACTTGGAGCACACCATGAGCCAGTTCAACCGCCGCGATTCCCTCAAGTCCCTCGCCGCGCTCGCGTCGGCCACCACCCTTGGCGGCTGGAGCACGCTGGCCCACGCGCAGAAGCCGCTGACGGTGGGCGTGATCTACGTCGGCCCGCGCGACGACTACGGCTACAACCAGGCGCACGCGCAGGCCGCGGCCGAGCTCAAGAAGCTGCCGGGCATCAAGCTGGTGGAAGAAGAGAACGTGCCCGAGACCGCGGCCGTGCAGAAGACCATGACCGGCATGATCGCGCAGGACGGCGCCAAGCTGCTCTTTCCCACCTCCTTCGGCTATTTCGATCCGCACATCCTCGCAGTCGCGCCCAAGAACCCCGACGTGCGCTTCTCCCACTGCGGCGGTCTGTGGGCCGAGGGCAAGCATCCGAAGAACGTGGGCAGCTTCTTCGGCTACATCGACGAATGCCAGTATCTCAACGGCGTGATCGCCGGCCACATGACCAAGAGCAACAAGATCGCCTTCGTCGCGGCCAAGCCCATCCCGCAGGTGCTGCGCAACATCAACGCCTTCACCATGGGCGCGCGCTCGGTCAAGCCCAACATCACCTGCAGCGTGATCTTCACCGGCGACTGGTCGATGGCCGTGAAGGAAGCCGAGGCCACCAACAGCCTGGCCGACCAGGGCTGCGACGTGTTCACCATGCACGTGGATGGGCCCAAGGTGGTGGTCGAGACCGCCGCCAAGCGCGGCAAGATGGTCTGCGGCTACCACGCGAGCCAGGCCAAGCTGGCGCCCAACGCCTACCTGACGGGGGCCGAGTGGAACTGGCTCACCGCCTACAAGACCGCCATCGAGGCGGCGCAGTCCGGCAAGCCTCATCCCAACTTCCTGCGCGGCGGGTTGAAGGAGGGCTATGTGAAGACCTCGGCCTACGGGCCGATGGTGAGCGATGCCGCGAAGAAAAACGCGGAGGACATCAAGGCCAAGATGCTGGCCGGCAGCTTCGACATCTTCCAGGGCGGGCTGAAGGACAACAAGGGCGCGGTCGTCATTCCGGCGGGCAAGGCGCTCAAGCAGACGGACCTCGAGCTGGAAAAGATGAACTACCTCGTCGAGGGGGTGGTGGGCTCGGTCGGCTGATCTTCATCGCGAGCCCCGACATGCACAGCGCATTGAAGGAAGCGGCCCTGCCGGTGTTCGCCATCGCGGCGGCGCTGCTGCTGTTCGGCGTCTTCGTCTGGTTCGCCGGCGCCAGCCCGCTGGAGGTCTGGGTGATTCTCTTCAAGGGCGCCTTCGGCGACTGGTTCTCCTGGCAGAACACCTTGCAGCGCGCCGCGCCGCTGATGCTCACCGCGCTGTGCGTCGCGATCCCCGCGCGCGCCGGGCTGGTCATCATCGGCGGCGAGGGCGCGGTGGTGCTCGGCGGCCTGGCCTGCGCGGCCCTGCCTTATGTGCTGCCGCTGCCGCCCAACATCGCCGGTTCGCTCGCGCTGTGCATCGCCGGTGCCGTCGCAGGCGCGCTGTGGATCGCCCTGGCCGGCTGGCTGCGCCAGTACCGCGGCATCAACGAGACCATCAGCAGCCTGCTGCTGGCCTATGTGGCGATCGGCCTCTTCAAGCACCTGGTCGAAGGCGCGCTGCGCGACCCGGCCAGCCTCAACAAGCCGGCCACGCGCTCGCTCGCCGAAGGGCTGGCGATCGGCGGCATCGGCGGCTCGGATGTGCATTGGGGCCTGGTGATCGGCATCGTCGCCTGCCTGGCTTCGGGGCTCTGGCTGCGCGCCACCGTTTCCGGCTTCGCGGTGCGGGTGGTGGGCGGCAACCCGCGCACCGCGCAGCTGGTGGGGCTGCCTGCCGGCCGGCTGATCCTCGCGGCCTGCGGCCTCGGCGGCGCCTGTGCGGGCGTGGCAGGCGCGGTGGAGGTGGCGGCGGTCCATACCAACGCCAATGCCTCGCTGATCGCCGGCTATGGCTATGCGGGCATCCTGGTGTCCTTCATTGCGCGGCACAACCCGGTGGCCGTCATCCCGGTGGCCATCCTGTTCGGCGGCTTCGGCGCGGCCGGCAGCCTGCTGCAGCGGCGCCTGGGCCTGCCGGATGCCTCGGTGCTGGTGCTGCAGGGCCTGGCCTTCGTGCTGATCCTGGCGAGCGAGGGGCTGCGCATGGTCGACTGGAGGGCCTTGGCCCGGAACCGGATGCCGCCAGCCCCCGAGCCCCAGTTGCGCAAGGAGCCCGCATGACGGCAGACCAGTGGGTCGCGCTGGTGGCCGGCATCGTCGGCGGCGCCTTGCGCGTCGGCGCGCCCTTCTTGTTCGTGAGCCTCGGCGAATGCCTGACCGAGAAGTCGGGCCGCATCAACCTCGGCCTCGAAGGCGTGCTGGTGCTCTCGGCAATGGCCTCCTTCGGGGGAGCCTGGCTCACGGGCTCGGCCTGGCTGGGCGTGCTGATCGGTGCGACCTGCGGCGCACTGCTGGCGCTGCTGCATGGCCTGCTGTGTTCGCTCGACCGCGTCAACGACGTGGCGACCGGCATCGCGCTGATGCTGTTCGGCACCGGGCTCGCCTTCTATCTGGGCAAGCCGCTGATCCAGCCGCAGGCGCCGCAGCTGCCGGCCATCCCGCTGGGCAACTGGAGCGAGAACCCGGTGGTGCGCTCGGCGCTGCAGGTCAATGCGCTGGTGCCGCTGGGCATCGTGTTGGCCATCGTCCTGTGGTGGGCCTTCGCGCGCACGCGCATCGGCCTGCTGGTGCGCATGGCGGGCGACTCGGCCAACGCGACACGGGCGCTGGGCTATTCGGTGACGCGGCTGCGCATCGCGGCGACGACCGCCGGCGGCTTCATCGCGGGGCTGGGCGGCGCCTCGCTCACGCTCTTCTACCCGGGCAGCTGGAACGAGGGCATCTCGAGCGGGCAGGGGCTGATCGCGGTGGCGCTGGTGATCTTCGCGCGATGGAGCCCGCTGCGCTGCATCGGCGCGGCGCTGCTCTTCGGCGGCGCCGGTGCGATCGGGCCGGCGCTGCAATCCATCGGCGTGGGCTGGGGCTACCACCTCTTCAACACGGTGCCTTACGTGCTCACGCTGGTCATTCTGGTGCTGACCTGCAAGCCGGGCAGCGTGGCAGCCGGCACCCCCGGCGAGCTGTCGTCCACACGTTGATGCGAGGCATCGATCGATGAGCACTGAACGCTTCGTTTCCGCCAATCCCTATCGCTGGCCGTACAGCGGCGCGCTGCGGCCCGACAACACGGCCCTGATCGTGATCGACATGCAGACCGACTTCTGCGGCAAGGGCGGCTATGTCGACGTGATGGGCTACGACCTGTCGCTGGTGCAGGCGCCGATCGAGCCCATCGCCCGGACGATGGCGCGCATGCGCGCGCTGGGCTTTCACGTCATCCACACGCGCGAAGGCCACCGGCCGGACCTGGCCGACCTGCCGGCCAACAAGCGCTGGCGCTCGCGCCAGATCGGTGCCGGCGGCGTGGGCATCGGCGACGACGGCCCGTGCGGGCGCATCCTGGTGCGCGGCGAGCCGGGCTGGGAGATCATTCCCGCGCTGGCGCCGCTGCCCGGCGAGGTGGTGATCGACAAGCCCGGCAAGGGCTCCTTCTACGCCACCGACCTCGAGCTGGTGCTGCGCACGCGCGGCATCGAGAACCTGGTCCTCGCCGGCATCACCACCGACGTCTGCGTGCACACCACCATGCGCGACGCCAACGACCGCGGCTTCGAATGCCTGCTGCTGTCGGACTGCACGGCGGCGACCGACCACGGCAACCATCTCGCGGCGCTGAAGATGATCACCATGCAGGGCGGCGTGTTCGGCGCGCATGCCGGCTCGGCCGCGCTGCTCGATGCGCTGGCCGCGATGTAGCAGGGAGCCTTGCTCATGCTCGATGCCATCCAGCAGCAGCAGCCCATCGGCGCCTTGCCCGCCGCCGGCGGCGCGCTCGCGCTCGACACCTACCGCCTGACCAAGCGCTTCGGCGACTTCACCGCCATGGACGGCGTGAGCATGTGCGTCGAGCCCGGCAGCGTTCATGCGCTGCTCGGCGAGAACGGCGCCGGCAAGAGCACGCTGGTCAAGTGCGTGGCGGGCTACCAGCGCGCGGAGGAGGGCAGCATCCTGATCGACGGGCGCGAGCAGGAGATCGCCAATCCGGTGGTGGCGCGCGCCCTGGGCATCGGCATGGTCTACCAGCACTTCACGCTGGCGCCGGGCATGACGGTGGCCGAGAACCTGCTGCTGGCCGGCGGCCGGACGCCGGCCGTGATCGACTGGAAGCGCAAGCGCGCCGAGCTCGAGGAATTCCTGGCGAGCACGCCCTTCCGGCTGAACCTGGACCTGCGCCCTTCGGAGCTGGCGGCCGGCGAGAAGCAGAAGCTGGAATTGCTCAAGCAGCTGTACCTGAAGCCGCGCCTCCTGATCCTCGACGAGCCGACCTCGGTGCTGACGCCGCAGGAGGCGGACGAGGTGCTGGGCCATGTGCGCGCCTTCGCGCAGAGCGGGCTGTGCACGGTGCTCATCATCACCCACAAGTTCCGCGAGGTGACGGCCTATGCCGACAGCGTGACCGTGCTGCGCCGGGGCAGGGCGGTGCATCACGGCCGCGTCGACCAGACCGACCCGGCGCGCCTGGCGGCCGCGATGATGGGCGAAGGCGAGGCGCTGCCGTCCGAGGGCGACAGCGCGGTCGCCGTGCCGGCGGGCCCTGCGCAACCCGCCATGCGCGCCGATGCCCCCGTGGCCCTGCAGGTCGATGCCCTGCGCGCGCAGGGGGACCGCGGCACGCTGGCCGTGCATGACCTGAGCCTCGCGGTGCGCGCAGGCGAGATCCTCGGCGTGGCCGGCGTCTCCGGCAACGGCCAGCGCGAGCTGGTCGAGGCGCTGGTCGGCCAGCGCCCGCGGCTGGGCGGCGAGGTGAAGGTGATGGGCGAGCCCTATGCCGCGCGCCGCGCGGAGAACCGCCGCCTGAAGGTGCGCAGCCTGCCCGAGGAGCCGTTGCGCAATGCCTGCGTGGGTGACCTCAGCGTTGCCGAGAACATGGCGCTGCGCGACTTCGACCAGCCGCCGCTGGCGCGCGCCGGCGTGCTGAACTTCGCGGCCTGGCGCAGCCGTGCCCGCGAGTGGATCGCCGAGTACGGCGTGAAGACCCGCGGCGAGGGCGCGCCGATCCGCAGCCTCTCGGGTGGCAATGTGCAGCGCGCGGTACTGGCGCGCGAGTTGGCTGGAGAGATCAACGTGCTGATCGCCGCCAACCCGGTGTTCGGGCTGGACTTCGCGGCCGTGGCGGAGATCCATGGCCGCATCCGGCAGGTGCGGGCGCGCGGCGGCGCGGTGCTGCTGATCAGCGAGGACCTGGATGAACTGCTGGAGATGGCGGACCGGATCGTGGTGATGAGCGAGGGGCGGATCGTGTTCGAGACGGCGGCGGCAGCAGCGCAGCGGCACGTGCTGGGGGCGCACATGGGCGGGGGGCATCACGCATGACGGTCCCGATTCGCCCCCTTGGAGAAATACCGGAGTCCACATGCGGATAGACGCCAACCCTTTCGTCTTCGAGTGCGACATCGCCCGCACCGCCCTCGTCATCATCGACATGCAACGCGACTTCATCGAACCCGGCGGCTTCGGCGAGACCCTGGGCAACGATGTCTCGCTGCTCCAGGGCATCGTCCCCGCGACGCAGTCGGTGCTCCACGCCTGGCGGGGAAAGGGCGGCCTCGTCGTCCATACGAGAGAAGCCCACCGCCCCGACCTCGCCGACTGCCCGCCCTCCAAGCGCAATCGGGGCAATCCGAGCCTGCGCATCGGCGACCCCGGCCCCATGGGCCGCATCCTGGTGGCCGGCGAGCCCGGCAACCAGATCATCGACGCGCTCGCGCCCACCGAAGGCGAGATCGTGATCGACAAGCCCGGCAAGGGCGCCTTCTATGCGACCGGCCTGCAGTCCCTGCTGCAGCAGCGAGGCATCCGCAGCCTGGTCTTCATGGGCGTCACCACCGAGGTCTGCGTGCAGACCAGCATGCGCGAGGCCAACGACCGGGGCTACGACAGCCTTTTGCTGGAAGACTGCACCGAGAGCTACTTCCCCGCCTTCAAGGCCGCAGCGCTGGAGATGGTCCGCGCCCAGGGCGCCATCGTCGGCTGGACCGCGCCGAGCCGGCAACTGCTCGCCGCCCTCGGTGATCGGGACAGGCCCTAACATCTTCGCCGTGCCCACCTCCATCAAGACCCGTACAGCTCCTGCCCGACCCGCATCCGAGGATGCGGCATTCCGCACCCGCGCCGACGAGGTCTACGCCCAGCTCAAGCGCGACGTTGCCGAGTTCAGCCTGGTGCCGGGCGACCGCTTCACCGAAAGCGAGATCAGCGAACGCCTGGGCGTCTCGCGCACGCCGGTGCGCCAGGCGCTGTTCCGGCTGCAGCAGGAGGGCTACGTCGAGGTGCTGTTCCGCAGCGGCTGGCGCGTGCTGCCCTTCGACTTCGACCAGTTCGAGCAGCTCTACGACCTGCGCATGGTGCTGGAGACCACTGCAGTGCATCGCCTCTGCGAGAGCGGCCATCGCGTCGATCGCAGCCTGCTCGACAGCTTGGCCGGCATCTGGCTGGTGCCTGCGGCGCAGCGCAGTGCAGACACCGTGCAGGTCGCGCAGTGGGACGAGGAATTCCACTGCGCCCTGGTGGCTGCCGCCGGCAATGCCGAGATGGCGCGCGTGCACCGCGACGTGACCGAGCGCATCCGCATCATCCGGCGGCTCGACTTCACCCAACAGCCGCGCATCGACGCCACCTACGAGGAGCACGCCAAGATCCTCAAGGCCATCCGCAGCAACCGCGGCGAGCAGGCCGCAATGCTGCTGCGCGCGCACATCGAGACCAGCCAGGCCGAGGTGCGCAAGATCACGCTGCATCAGGTGCACATGGCGCGGCAGGCCATGCGCAAGTGAAGACGGGGAGTCTTACTCTGCGGTGATGCCGCCACGTTGAACGACGCTCGCCCAGCGCTGCGCGTCCTTGGCCATCAGCTCCTTGAAAGCGCCAGGCGTCGAACTCGCCGGCACCATGCCCTGCGACTCGAAGGCGGTCGCAACCTCGGGCTGCTTCAGCACAGCGGCGATCTCCTTGTTGAGCCGCGCCACCACGGCGTCGGGCGTGCCCTTGGGGGCCAGCACGCCGTACCACATGTCGACATTGCCGCCCTTGATGCCCGCCTCGGCCAGCGTCGGCACGTCGGGCAGCTGCGCCAGCCGCTTGTCGCTGCCGGTCGCGATGGCCTTCAGCTTGCCGGCCTGGATGTGCTGCAGCGCCACGTGCACCGGCAGGAACATGTAGTCGATGCGCCCGCCCAGCAGGTCGGTCACCGCTCCGGCCGTGCCCTTGTAGGGCACGTGCAGCATCTCGGTGCCGGTGCTCTGCAGCAGCATCGCCATCGACAGGTGGTGCGGCGTGCCGACGCCGGGCGTGGCATAGGTGAGCTTGCCGGGGCTGCCCTTCGCCGCGGCCACCACCTGCGCCACCGACGTGGTCTTCTGCACGTTCGGGTTGGTGACGAGCAGCAGCGTGCCCCAGGAGGTGAGGGAGACCGGCGTGAAGTCGTTCAGCGGGTCGTAGGCCAGCGACTTGTAGAGGCTCTTGTTCATCACCAGCGTGTTGACCTGCACCAGCAGCGTGTAGCCGTCGGGCTTGGCGCGCGCCACTTTCTCGCTGCCGATGTTGCCGCTGGCGCCGGCCACGTTGTCGACCACCACCGGCTGGCCCAGCACGGCCGGCAGCCGGGCCGAGAGCTGGCGTGCGATCAGGTCGATGCCCGTGCCGGGCGTGTAGGGCACCACCAGCGTGATCGGCTGGTCGGGCCAGGCCTGGGCGGCCGCGGCGCTGGCCGCCAGCAGCAGGGTGGCGAGGATCTTCTTGAAGGGACGCATGTCTTGTCTCCGTAGGCCTTGTGGTTTCAAAGATAGGAAGGTCGCGCCTTCAGGGCGGCCGGGTCGTAGCCCGCGATGCGCTTGTAGTTGTCGGAGATGGCTTGCAGCTCCGCGGTGCTGACGACGTCCTCCAGCCGCTCGAAGCGCTTGCCGCCGGTGCGCTGGAACACCTCGCGCAGGATGGCATCGGGCGGGTTGCTGCGGTTGGTCAGCACCACGTTGGTGGTGGCCTGCACGCGCACGCGGTCGTAGTCCTCCAGCGCCTCGGTGCCCACGCCGAGCCGGCGCAGCGCGCCGGCCAGGTAGCGCGCATCGATGATGGCCTGGCCCGCGCCGTTGGAGCCGCGCGGCACCATCGGGTGCGCGGCGTCGCCCAGCAAGGTGAGGCGGCCATGGGTCCACCGCGGCAACGGGTCCTGGTCGACCATCGGGTATTCGAGGATCGCGTCGGAGGAGCGGATCAGCGCCGGCACGTCCAGCCAGTCGAAGTGCCAGTCCTCGAAGGCGGGCAGGAAGTCCTCGAGCCGGCCGGGCCGGCTCCAGTCCTGCAGCGCGGGTTGCGGCGCATGGATCTCGGCCACCCAGTTGACGAGCTGGTTGCCTTCGGCGTCGACGTCGTTGCGGATGGGATAGATCACCATCTTGCCCTGGTCCAGCCAGCCCGCACGCACCATGCTCGCGCCCGAGAGGAAGGGCTTGTGCTTCGCGGTGCCGCGCCACATGTTGACGCCCGAGTAGCGCGGCGCGCCTTCGTTCGGATAGAGCTGCTTGCGCAGCACCGAGTGGATGCCGTCGCAGCCCACCGCCAGGGCGGCGCGCACAGAGGGCAGCGCCGAGCCGTCGGGCGCCGTGAAGCGGGCCGTCACGCCGGTGGCGTCCTGCTCGACGCCGGCGCAGCGGTGGCCGCAGACCACGCTGTCCGCGCCCAGCCGTTCGCGCACCGCATCCAGCAGCACGGTGTGCAGGTCGCCGCGATGGATCGAGTACTGCGGCCAGTCGTAGCCCGCGGCGGTGCCCGCGGCCTCGCGGAACACCAGCTGGCCATGGGAGTTGAAGAACACCGCCTCCTGCGTGCGCACGCCCACGGCGTCGAGCGCCGGCAACAAGCCCAGCTCGCCGAGCTCGCGCACCGCATGCGGCAGCAGGTTGATGCCCACGCCCAGGGGCTTCAGCTCGGGCACGGCTTCGTAGATGCGGCAGGGGATGCCGGCCTGGTGCAGGCTCAGCGCCAGGGTCAGGCCGCCGATGCCCGCGCCCAGCACGATCACTTGGGTCGAGGTCTCGCTCATGTCTCCGGTCTCTCTTTACGGGGAAAAACCGGATTAGACCGGGCTGTAGCTCATATTGGAAATTTAGATGTCGTATGGATTTATCATGATCTCCCATGAATCTGTCCATGCGCCAGATGCGCGCCTTTCTGCACGTGGCGCGCATCGGCAACTTCACGCGCGCGGCCGAGCGGGCCCACATGACGCAGGCCGGGCTCAGCACCCTGGTGCGCGAAATGGAACGCCAGCTGGGCGCCCGCCTGTTCGACCGCACCACGCGCATGGTCAGCCTCACCACGGCCGGCCGGCGCCTGCTGCCGGTGGTGGAGCGCGTTCTGGGCGAACTGGACGAGGTGACCGGCCGGCTGGGTGCCGAGGGCGACGCGGCACGCCAGACGCTGCGCATCGCGGCCACGCCGCTGGTGTCCTCGAACCTGCTGCCGCAGGTCTTCGGCGGTTTTCGCGAAAGCCATCCGCGGATCAAGCTCAAACTCTTCGATGCCGACCTGCGCGACGTGGAGGCCATGGTGCTGGAGGGCGAGGCCGACATGGGCCTGGGCTTCTTCTTCAAAGCCGCAGCCGGGCTGGAACGCATGCCGGTGGGTCATTTCCAGCTGATGCGCGTGGCGCCTTCCGAGGCTGACCCAGCGCCACCCATCGGCAGCGTCCCCTGGTCTTCGCTGCGCGGCGCGCAGCTGCTGGGCCTGCCGCCCGGCAACCCGATCCAGAAGCTGATCGACGGCCACCTGGCAGCCGTCGGGGCGGCCGATGCCGAGCGCCCGGCCTTCAACTTCTTCGGCACCCTGATCTCGATGGTGGAGGCCGGCTTCGGCAGCGCCGTGATGCCGACCTTCGCGCTGGCGGCCTGCCGGCGCCACCGCTTGCGCACGGACCTGCTGGTCAAGCCGAAGGTGGGGCTGGACTTCTACCGGATCACCCGGCGCGGCGTGCAGGAGACCGAGGCGATGCAGGCCTTCTGCAAGACCTTCGTCAAGGCGCTGCCGGCGCTGTCGCGATAACGCCGCTCAGGTCAGAGCGTGAAGTCGTAATCGACCGTGATCGGCGCGTGGTCGCTGAACTTGATCGTCTTGAAGATCTGCTCCCGGCGCGCGAGCTTCGCGATGGCCGGCGTGGCCAGGTGGTAGTCCAGCCGCCAGCCCACGTTCTTCGCGTAGGCCTGGCCGCGATTGCTCCACCAGGTGTAGGCCTCCTCGGTGGTGTCGGGCTTGAGCATGCGATAGACGTCCACCAGGCCCGCGCCCTCGGCGCCCTCGTCGAGCAGCCGCGTCATCCAGGCGCGCTCCTCGGGCAGGAAGCCGCTGTTCTTCTGGTTGCCGCGCCAGTTCTTGAGGTCGATTTCCTTGTGGGCGATGTTGATGTCGCCGCACAGCACGAATTCGCGCTCGCGCTTGAGTGCGATCAGGTGCGGGAAGAAGCCCTTCAGGAAGCGGAACTTCGCTGCCTGCCGCTCCTCGCCCGAGGAGCCGCTCGGGAAATAGCAGCTGATCACCGACAGCTTTCGCTGCGGGGTGTCGAAGCGCAGCTCGAGGTAGCGGCCCTCGGCGTCGAATTCCTTGTCGCCCCAGCCGACCGTCACCTCGCTGGGCTCGTGCTTCGTGTAAACCGCAGTCCCGGCGTAGCCCTTCTTCTCCGCAAAATGGAAGTGGCCCTTGAGCCCGGCCATGGCCTCGAAGCGGCCTTCGATGTCGCTCGCCTGGACGCGGATCTCCTGCATGCAAATACAATCCGGCGCCAGTTCGGCCACCCAGTCTGCGACGCCCTTGGTCGCAGCCGAGCGCAGGCCATTGAGGTTGAGGCTGGTGAGTTTGAACACGAGGACGTTCCCGATGGCTGATGAGATGGCGAAAACAGTAGAAGAGGGCGCGCTGGCCCAGGAATTCGTGCAGTTCGCGCTCGAATCCGGGGTGCTGCGCTTCGGCCAGTTCAAGACCAAGGCCGGCCGCATGAGCCCCTATTTCTTCAATGCGGGGCTGTTCGACGACGGCGCCAAGCTCGCCCGGCTGGCGGCATTCTATGCAGACCGGCTGATCGCCAGCGGCCTCGAATTCGACATGATCTTCGGCCCGGCGTACAAGGGCATTCCGCTGGGCGCCACGGTGGCGGCCGAGCTGGCCCGGCGCGGCCGCAACGTGCCTTTTGCCTACAACCGCAAGGAAGCCAAGGACCACGGCGAGGGGGGCACGCTGGTCGGTGCGCCTCTCTCGGGCCGGGTGCTGATCGTCGACGACGTGATGTCGGCCGGCACTGCGGTGCGCGAGTCGATCGCCGCGATCCGCAGCGCCGGCGCCACGCCGCATGCCGTGGCCATCGCGCTGGACCGACAGGAAAAAGCAACAGAGAACGGCGTCGACGTGGACCACAGCGCTGTGCAATATGTCAGACAACAGCTTGGAATGCAGGTCGTCGCGATCGCCACGCTTGACGACTTGTTACAGTATCTGTCGGGACGCGCGGACGACGAGCTGAGCGCCCACCGGCAGGGAGTGCTGGACTATCGGGCGCGCTACGGCGCGGGTTGATCAACCTCGGAAAGGTCGACGTTGGCGCGCATGCAGTACATCCGCATCGGGTCCCTGGGTCTCCTGCTGCTCATTGCGGGCGGCGCGCTCCATGCCCAGCAGGCCGCCGCCGGTCCCGGCATCTACACCTGCACCGACGCACGCGGCCGCACCATCACGGCCGACCGGCCGATCGCCGACTGCGCCGACCGCGAGCAGCGCGAGCTCAGCCCCAGCGGCAATGTGCGGCGCAGGCTCGAACCCACCTACACGGCGCGTGAGCAGGCCGAGCGCGAGGATCGCGAGCGCCAGGCGCAGCTGCAGGCGGCCCGGCTGCTCGAGGAACGCCGGCGTGAACGCGCGCTGCTGATCCGCTATCCCAACGCGGCCGCGCACGACCGCGAGCGGGCCGAGGCGCTGGTGCAGATCGATGTGGTGATCAACGCCGCCCGCAAGCGGCTGAGCGAGCTGGCCGAGGAGCGCCGCAAGATCGACGACGAACTCGAGTTCTACGCCAAGGACGTGACCAAGGCTCCCGATTCCCTGCGCCGCAAGTTCGACGACAACAGCAAGAGCATGACGGTGCAGAACCGTTTCATCGCCGACCAGGACGACGAGAAGAAGCGCGTGAACGCGCGCTTCGACGAGGAGCGCACCCGCCTGCGGCCGCTGTGGGCCGGCAACGCGCCGGCCACCTCCACGCGCTGACCGCTAGCCGAGCTTCGCTTTCAGCAGCGCGTTGACCTGGGCCGGGTTCGCCTTGCCCTGGCTGGCCTTCATGACCTGGCCGACCAGCGCATTGAAGGCCTTTTCCTTGCCGGCGCGGTATTCGTCGATGTTCTTCTGGTTGGCCGCCAGCACGGCTTCGACGATCTTCTCGAGCGCGCCGGTGTCGCTCATCTGCTTCAGGCCCTTGGCGTCGATGATCGCGTCGACCTCGCGGCCTTCGCCGGTCCACAGGGCGTCGAAGACCTGGCGCGCGGCGTTGTTCGACACGGTGCCGTCGCCGATGCGCCCGAGCAGGGCTGCGAGCTGGGCGGCCGTGACCGGCGCCCGGGCGATGTCGATGTCCTGCAGGTTCAGCCGGCGCGCGATTTCGCCGGTGATCCAGTTGCTCGCGAGCTTGGGCGCGGCGCCCGCGCGCACGGCCTCGTCGAAGTAGCGGGCCAGCGCCGGGCTCTGGGTGAGCTGCGTGGCGTCGTAATCCGACAGGCCATGCTCGCGCACATAGCGCTCGGCCATGGCGCGCGGCAGCTCGGGCATCTCGCTGCGCACGCGCTCGATCCATTCCGGCGCGATCGCCAGCGGCGGCAGGTCGGGGTCGGGGAAGTAGCGGTAGTCGGCCGCGTCTTCCTTGGTGCGCATGGCGCGGGTCTCGCCGGTCTCGGGATCGAACAGCACGGTGGCCTGCTGGATCGCCCGGCCGTCTTCCAGCTCGCCGATCTGCCAGCGGATCTCGTAGTCGATCGCCTGCTGCATGAACTTGAAGCTGTTGAGGTTCTTGATCTCGCGCCGCGTGCCCAGCTTCGCGCCGGGCCTGCGCACCGAGACGTTGGCATCGCAGCGGAAGCTGCCTTCCTGCATGTTGCCGTCGCAGATGCCGATCCAGGTGACGATCTTGTGGAGCTCGCGCGCATAGGCCACGGCCTCGGCGGTGGAGCGCATGTCGGGCTCGGTCACGATCTCCAGGAGCGGCGTGCCCGCGCGGTTCAGGTCGATGCCCGACTGGCCGACGAAGTCCTCGTGCAGCGACTTGCCGGCGTCTTCTTCCAGGTGGGCGCGCACCAGGCGCACGGTTTTCTTCTCGTCACCGAGGAAGAAGCTCACCGAGCCGCCCTGCACGACCGGGATCTCGTACTGGCTGATCTGGTAGCCCTTGGGCAGGTCGGGGTAGAAGTAGTTCTTGCGCGCGAACACGCTGCGCGGCGCGATGTGCGAGCCCAGCGCCAGCCCGAGCCGGATGGCGCGCTCGACCGCGCCCTTGTTCATTACCGGCAGCGTGCCGGGCAGGGCCAGGTCGACGGCGCAGGCCTGGGTGTTGGGCTCGGCGCCGAAGGCGGTGGAGGCGCGGCTGAAGATCTTGCTCGCGGTCGAGAGCTGGGCGTGCGTCTCGAAGCCGACGATGACCTCGTAGCCTTGCACCAGCGGGCCGGTCGGGCGGCCTTCCTGCGCTTTTTCGAAGGAGATGGCAGCACTCATTTCAAAGGAATCCGGTTTGTTCGGGGAACAGGCATGGGGGAGAGCTCATTCAAAGCCCTCCGGCGTGCGCTGGTGCCAGTCGGTCGCCTGCTGGAAGCGGTGCGCGGCGTTCAGCAGCTTCGACTCGCCGAAATAGTTGCCGATCAGCTGCAAGCCGACCGGCATGCCGCCGTCGAAGCCCGCCGGCACGCTCATGCCGGGCAGGCCGGCCAGCGAGGCGGGGAGGGTGAAGATGTCGGCCAGGTAGTCGGCCACCGGATCGCCGCCATGCTCGCCCAGCTTCCACGCGACCGTCGGCGCGGCCGGGCCGGCGATCAGGTCGCACTGCGCGAAAGCCTGCTGGAAGTCGTCGGCGATCATGCGGCGCACCTTCTGCGCCTGCAGGTAATACGCGTCGTAATAGCCGTGCGACAGCACATAGGTGCCGATCATGATGCGGCGCTTGACCTCGTCGCCGAAGCCTTCCTCGCGCGTCTTGGCGTACATGTCGGCCAGATCGCGGTAGTTCTTCGCGCGATGGCCGAACTTGACGCCGTCGAAGCGGCTCAGGTTCGAGCTGGCCTCGGCCGCGGCGATGATGTAGTACACGGGAATGGAGAGCTCGGTGAGCGGCAGCGTGACCGCCACGCGCCGGGCGCCCAGCTTCTCGTACTCGGCCAGCGCGGCCTCGACGGCGGCGCGCACGCCCGTCGCCACGCCCTCGCCCAAGAACTCGCGCGGCACGCCGATGCGCAGGCCTTCGAGCGAATCGCCCAGGGTACGGGTGAAGTCCTCGGCCGGCGCGTCGAGCGAGGTCGAATCGCGCTCCGGGTCGGGGCCGCACAGCGCCGACAGCATCAGGGCGCAGTCCTCGGCCGAGCGGGCGAAGGGGCCGGCCTGGTCCAGGCTGGAGGCGAAGGCCACCATGCCGTAGCGCGAGGCACGGCCGTAGGTGGGCTTGATGCCGGTCACGCCGCAGAAGGAGGCCGGCTGGCGAATCGAGCCGCCGGTGTCGGTGCCGGTGGCGGCCGGCACCAGGCGCGCGGCCACCGCGACCGCGCTGCCGCCGGAGGAGCCGCCCGGAATGCGCGCGCGGTCCCAGGGGTTGCGCACCGGGACGGCATGGTCGAAGCCCACGGCAGGCACGGCCACGTTCTCGTTGGACGAGCCCATCGCGAATTCGTCGCAGCTGAGCTTGCCGAGGTTGACGGCGCCGGCCTCGGCCAGCTTGCGCACCACGGTGGCGTCGAAGGGCGAGCGGTAGCCGGCCAAGATGCGCGAGCCGGCGGTGGTGGGCAGGTCTGCGGTGGTGAAGATGTCCTTGTGCGCAATCGGTACGCCGGCCAGGGGCGGGGCGTTGCCGGCGGCGAGATGGGCGTCGGCCGCGCGGGCCTGGGCCAGGGCGAGGTCCTCGTCGAGGGCCACGAAGGCGCCGAGGTCCTGGTGTTGCCTGATCCGGGCCAGCTGATGCTGCGCAGCCTCGACCGCCGAGACCTTGCGCTCGCGCAGGGCGCGGGCCATTTCGGCCACGCCCATCTGGTGCAGTTCGCCGCTCATTCGATCACCTTCGGCACCAGGAAGAGCCCGTTCTCGACGGCAGGCGCGCTGCGCTGGTTGAGCTCGCGCCGGTTCGGCTCGCTGGCCACGTCCTCGGCCAGTCGCAGCGTCACGTCCTGGATGGCCGCCACCGGGTGGGAGAGCGGCTCGACGCCGGTGGTGTCGACGGCGCGCATGCGCTCGACCAGCTCGAAGAATCCGTTGATCTGGCCGAGCATGCGTTCGCTCTCGTCCGGCGCGAGTTCCAGCCGGGCGAGCGAGGCGATGCGCGCGATATCTGAAGAAGTGAGGGACATCGGAATGAGCGATGGAAAAGCAGGGCCCCGCGCGTGGCCGAATTGGCGGAAATTGCACGTCGGCGGGGGTCGCCGAAGGCGGGATGCGGAGGGGATTCGGGTATTATCCCGCCTTTGCCGCAACCCCCGCGAACGCGCCGGCATTTGCTGCAAAAACGTCCATCCATCCCGTCTAAAAACGACCCATCAAGAGGGCGACGACATGCCGACGCGCATGCCGTGCTCCAGAGGATTCCAGAATGTTCGGAGCTTTCCGTCGGTACTTCTCGACCGACCTCGCGATCGACCTCGGCACCGCCAACACCCTGATCTTTGCCCGCAACAAGGGCATCGTGCTCGACGAGCCCTCGGTCGTCGCCATCCGCCACGAGGGCGGGCCGCACGGCAAGAAGGTGATCCAGGCGGTGGGCCGCGAAGCCAAGGCCATGCTCGGCAAGGTGCCCGGCAACATCGAGGCCATCCGCCCGATGAAGGACGGCGTGATCGCCGACTTCGTGATCACCGAGCAGATGATCAAGCAGTTCATCAAGATGGTGCACCCGCGCTCGCTGCTCACGCCGAGCCCGCGCATCATCATCTGCGTGCCCTGCGGCTCGACCCAGGTCGAGCGCCGCGCCATCAAGGACGCGGCCGAGGCGGCCGGCGCCACCTCCGTCTACCTGATCGAGGAGCCCATGGCCGCCGCCATCGGCGCCGGACTGCCGGTGTCGGAAGCCAGCGGCTCGATGGTGGTCGACATCGGCGGCGGCACCACCGAGGTGGGCGTGATCTCGCTGGGCGGCATGGTCTACAAGGGCAGCGTGCGGGTCGGCGGCGACCGCTTCGACGAGGCCATCATCAACTACATCCGCCGCAACTACGGCATGCTGATCGGCGAGCCGACGGCCGAAGTCATCAAGAAGAGCATCGGCTCGGCCTACCCCGGCTCCGAGGTCAAGGAGATGGAGGTCAAGGGCCGCAACCTCAGCGAAGGCGTGCCGCGCAGCTTCACCATCAGCAGCAACGAGGTGCTGGAGGCGCTGACCGATCCGCTCAACAACATCGTCTCGGCCGTCAAGAATGCGCTGGAGCAGACCCCGCCCGAGCTGGGCGCCGACATCGCCGAGCGCGGCATGATGCTGACCGGCGGCGGCGCCCTCCTGCGCGACCTCGATCGCCTGCTGGCCGAAGAGACCGGGCTGCCGGTCCTGGTGGCGGAAGACCCCTTGACCTGCGTGGTGCGCGGCTGCGGCATCGCCCTCGAGCGGATGGACCGCCTGGGCAGCATCTTCACCAGCGAATAAATGTTGCTCGCCCCCAGGCCGCGCGCACTCCGTGTCGCGCTCCCCCCGGGGGCGGCGCCTGCGGCCCGGCCCATCGCCGGGCTCAGGACAGGCTCCTTCGTCGGGCTCACGACAGGCTCCTTCGTCCGGCTCAGGACAGGCGGAGGCCGGTCCCGCGGCACCCCCGCAACAGTTCGGCTCGTGGCATAAAGCAGCATGCCGCTCGGCACCCTCGACCGCACTGCGCCGCCCCTGTTCAACCAGGGGCCCTCGGCGCTCAGCAAGCTGATCTTCTTCAGCGCGCTGGCGCTGTTCCTGATGGTGGCCGATGCCCGCTTCAACATCGTGCAGCCGCTGCGCGCCGGGATCGGGGCGGTGCTCTATCCGATCCAGTGGCTGGCCCTGAAGCCGGTGCAACTGGCCTTGGGCGGCGGCCGCTACCTGGAAGACCTGCAGACCGCGCAGGCCAAGGAGGCCGAGGCACGCAAGGCGCTGGCGCTGCAGTCCGAGCGCGCGAGCCAGGCCGACACCCTCGCGCAGGAGAACGCCCGGCTGCGCTCGCTGCTCGAGTTGCGCCAGATCACGCAAACCCCGGGCCGCGCGGCCGAGGTGCTCTACGACGCGGCCGATCCGTATACCCGCAAGCTGGTGATCGACCAGGGCCTGGCCAACGGCATCGCACCCGGCTCGCCGGTGATCGACGAGCACGGTGTGGTGGGCCAGGTCACGCAGGTGCAGCCCTTCACCAGCGAGATCACGCTGGTGATCGACCGCGACCTGTCGATCCCGGTGCAGAACGTGCGCACCGGCGCGCGCAGCGTGGCCTTCGGCGATGCCAGTGCCCATGGCGGCGGGCTGGAGCTGCGCTTCACGGCCGCCAACGCCGACGTGCAAGAGGGCGACCTGCTCACGACCAGCGGGGTCGACGGCGTCTACCCGCCGGGGCTGCCGGTGGCGAAGATCGACCGCATCGACCGCCGCGCCGACTCCGCCTTCGCCCGCATCCACTGCCTGCCCATGGCCCATGTGACGGCCGCGCGCTATGTGCTGGTGCTGGCGCCCACCGCCAATCAGATGCCCAAGCCGGCGCCGCCCGCGGCAGCCGACACCAGCGTGGCGGCGAAGAAGAAGGCCGACAAGGCCGGCGCGAAGGGCGACAAGGCCGGGAAAGCCGACAAGCCCGCCAAGGCAGAGAAGAAGGAGGGCCGCGCCCCATGATCATGCGCCCCGGCCACCAGCAGCTGCTGCTGCCGGTCAACCCCTTGTTCCTCTGGACCAGCCTGATCGTGGCGCTGCTGATCAACATGGTGCCGCTGGGCCGCGCCGCCTGGCTGCCCGACCTGCTGGCGCTGGCCATCGTCTTCTGGAGCGTGCACCAGCCGGCGCGCATCGGCATCGGCGCGGCCTTCATGTTCGGCCTGCTGATGGACGTGCACCAGACCGCCCTGCTGGGCCAGCATGCCCTGTCCTACACCACGCTGGGCTTCTTCGCGATCATGGTGCACCGCCGGTTGCTTTGGTATCCGCTGCTTTCGCAGGCGCTGCAGGTGTTGCCGCTGTTCGCGATCTCGCATCTGATCGAGGTGGCGATCCGCATGCTCGGCGGCGGCATCTTCCCCGGCTGGGGCTTCCTGGTGGCGCCGGTGGTCGAGGCGTGCCTCTGGCCTTTCGTGACCCTGCTGCTGCTGGCGCCGCAACGGCGCGCCCCCGAACCCGATGCCAACCGGCCCTTGTAACAGCCCGGCCGCCGCCTTGTCCCGCGTCGGCGGTCAGCGTAGGCTTCGCGCGCCATGACCGAACTCCGCAACGTTGCCGCCGACCTCGCGCGCTTCAGGCGCCGCGTGCTGGTGATCGGCCTGGTGGTGCTGGTCGCCTTCGGGCTGCTGTGCGCGCGGCTCTTCTTCCTGCAGGTGGTGCGGCACGAAGACCTGGCGGAGCAGGCCGAGAGCAACCGGACGGCGGTGGTGCCGGTGGTGCCCAACCGCGGCCTCATTCTCGACCGCAACGGCATCGTGCTGGCCTCCAACTACTCGGCCTATACGCTGGAGATCACGCCCTCCAAGGTCGGCAGCCTGGAGGACACCATCGACAGCCTGGGCGAGGTGGTGGAGGTCTCGCAGCGAGACCGCCGCCGCTTCAAGCGCCTGCGCGAGGACTCGCGCAGCTTCGACTCGATTCCGATCCGCACCCGCCTGAGCGACGAAGAGGTCGCCCGCTTTGCCGCCCAGCGCTACCGCTTTCCCGGCGTCGAGATCAAGGCGCGGCTGTTCCGCAACTACCCCAACGGCGAGCTCGCCGCCCACGTGCTCGGCTACATCGGCCGCATCAACCAGCGCGAGAAAACCGCGATGGAGGAGTGGAGCGAGGAGGACCAGGCCAACTACAAGGGCACCGACTACATCGGCAAGCTGGGCATCGAGCAGAGCTACGAGAAGACGCTGCACGGCCACACCGGTGTCGAGCAGATGGAAACCTCCGCCGGCGGCCGGGCGGTGCGCCGCCTGGGCAGCCACCCGGCGACGCCGGGCAACACCGTCCAGCTCTCGATCGACATCAAGCTGCAGAAGCTGATCGAGGACATGTTCGGCGAGCGCCGCGGCGCCCTGGTGGCCATCGACCCCAACTCCGGCGAGATCCTGGCCTTCGTCTCCAAGCCGACCTTCGACCCGAACCTGTTCGTCGAGGGCATCGACGGCGAGAGCTGGGCGGCGCTGAACGAATCCATCGACAAGCCGCTCCTGAACCGCGCGCTGCGCGGCACCTACCCGCCGGGCTCCACCTACAAGCCCTTCATGGCCCTGGCCGCGCTGCAGCTCAACAAGCGCGCGCCCAGCGTGGTGGTCAACGATCCAGGCTTCTACACCTTCGGCGGCCACACTTTCCGAAGTCACGAGGGCGGCCTGGGCGGCGTGGACATGCACCGCGCGATCCAGATGTCGAGCAACACCTACTTCTACTCGCTCGCCGTCGAGATGGGCGTGGACACCATCCACGACTTCATGAAGCCGCTGGGCTTCGGCCAGATCACCGGCATCGACGTGCACGGCGAGGTGCGCGGCCTGCTGCCCAGCACCACCTGGAAGCGCGAGGCCTACAAGCGCCCGGAAATGAAGAAGTGGTACCCGGGCGAAACGGTGTCGCTCGGCATCGGCCAGGGCTACAACAACTTCACCATGCTGCAGCTGGCCGTGGCCCAGGCGACGCTGGCCAATGGCGGCACCAAGTACCGGCCGCACCTGGTGAAGGCCGTCAAGGACACGGTCACCGGCGAGGTCACCGAGCTCGTGCAGCCGCCGGGCGAGAGCCTCGGCTACCAGCGCAAGCACGTCGACCTGGTGCGCAACGCCCTGGTGGCGGTGAACAAGGGCGGCACCGGCACGCGCGTGTTCGCCGGCGCGCCTTACACCTCTGCGGGCAAGACCGGCACGGCCCAGGCCGTGGCGTGGGGCCAGAACACCAAGTACAACGCCAAGGCGCTGGAGGAGCACCAGCGCGACCACTCGCTGTTCGCGGCCTTCGCGCCGGCCGAGGCGCCGAAGATCGCGATCGCCGTCATCGTCGAGAACGCCGGCTTCGGGGCGGCGGCGGCGGCGCCCATCGTGCGCCGGGCGTTCGACTACTGGCTGGCCGACCAGTACCCCAACGAGCAGGACCTGGCGGCCGTGCAGGTCGGCAAGGCCATCGCGCCCATGGGCAAGCCGCGCGTGGCCAGCGAGATGCCCTGGCCGCCCGTCGTGAGCGGCGCCGCGACCGCGCCCTGAACAGCATCGCGGGTTAACCCGGAGTGTTCGAGGGGATTAATTCCCTCGTGTAGGCTCGCGCCCTTTGTAAACAATCGTTACCAACGATATCGATCCAACACGAGGTCGGAAAGGGTTTATGGACTCCGGGAACCAAGGGGGGCGCCGCTTCGCGGGTTGGCGCGCCGCCTGTGCGGCTGCATTTCTGTCGGCGAGCGCCTCATGGGGCGCGGCGGCCGAGCCCATCGTCGTCGGGCAGGTCGCGCCGTTCACCGGCCCGCAGGCGGTCACCGGCCGGGCCATCCACGCCGGCGCGAAGCTGTACTTCGACGCCATCAATGCCAAGGGCGGCGTGCGTGGCCGGCCGCTCAAGCTGGTGACCCGCGACGACGGGCAGAAGGCGGAGGAGAGCGTGCGCCTGACCCGGGAGATCATCGCCGCCGAATCGCCGGTGGCCTTGATGGGAATGGTTGGCACCACCAATCTGGAAGCCGTCGCCAAGGACGGTGTGCTGGCACAGAAAGGGGTCGCGATGATCGGCGCTGTCTCCGGCGCGAGCAGCGTGGCGCAGGCGCCGGGCATCTACGTGGTGAAGGCGAGCTATCGCGACGAGGTCGCGCGACTGTTCAGCCAACTCGCCGCTGTCGGCGTGCAGCGTGTGGGACTGGTCTACCAGGACGATGGCCTGGGCCAGGATGTGCTGGCCGGCGCCGAGGCGGCCGCCAAGGCCCATGGCATGCAACTGGTGGTGCGCGCCGGCTACCCACGCAACACGGTGGCGGTCGAGAAGGCCGTGGCCGAGATCGCCAAGGCCAAGGTGCAGGTCGTGTTTCTCGGCGCGACCACCGCGGCGGGCATCGAGTTCGTCAAGCAGTACACGGCCGCGGGCGATGCCGGCAGCATGCTTTACGGCCTCTCGATCATCGACACCGACGCGCTGCTCAAGGCGCTCGGGCCCGAACGGGCGCGCGGCTACGCCTTCTCGGTCGTCCTGCCGCAGCAGGGGGACCGCGCCGTGGTGCGCGAGTACCTGCAACTGCGCCAGGCGTCGAAGGACCCGGATCTTTCGGCGCGCTCGATGGAGGGCTTCATCGCCGCCAAGGCGCTGGTCAAGGTGATGGAGGGCGCCGGCACCCTCAGCGCGGCCGGCGTGGGCGCCGCGCTGGCCTCCGCGAAGGCCGTGGACGTCGGCGGCTATGTGCTCGACTTCAGCACCCGGGGGCAGACGGCCTCGCGCTACGTGGACTTCGCGATGTTCGGCGCCAGGGGCAAGCTGGTTCAGTAAGGCGTGGCGCGCGGGCCACGCCCCAGATGGAGGCGCTCTTTGCCCTGTCGGGTGCGGAGCTCGGCGAAGGGGCCGCGCCGATCGGCCAAAGAAAAGGCGCCGACCAGCGGCGCCTTGATCAAAAAAACAGCATCTCGTGCGGATGCCTTGTCTATAGCGTGTTCTAGTTCTTCGGCAAGTGTCTCCTCGGTCCCCCGCGCTGCGGGCAGGCCCGTTTGCGAGTGGCTGGACTTTAGGCGGACGCACCGTGCCAGTGCATCGGGGATTACCCGCCGTCTGAAACACCCGGAAACAAGCTGAGGCTACGAGCCGGCGGCGGCTTCGCGAATCCAGCCGGCCGCCTTCTCCGCAATCATCAAGGTGGGGCTGTTGGTGTTGCCGCTGGTGATGACGGGCATGGCGCCCGCATCGACCACGCGCAGCCCGGCAATGCCGCGCACCCGCAGTCGTGAATCCAGCACGGCCATCGGATCGCCGTCCGCACCCATCCGGGTGGTGCCCACCGGGTGGAAGATGGTCGTGGCGATGTCGCCCGCGAGCCGCGCCAGCTCCTCGTCGCTCTGATATTGGAGGCCGGGCCTCCATTCTTCGGGCCGGTACTTCGCCAGCGCGGGCTGGGCCGTGATACGGCGCGTGACACGCAGCGAATCGGCCGCCACCTTGCGGTCCGCCTCGGTGCTCAGGTAGCAGGGTGCGATCGCCGGCGCATCCGAGAAGCGGTGGCTCTTGATCTGCACCGTGCCGCGGCTGGTCGGGTTGAGGTTGCACACGCTCGCGGTAAAGGCCGGAAAGCTGTGCAGCGGCTCGCCGAAAGCGTCGAGCGAGAGCGGCTGCACGTGGTACTGGAGGTTGGGCCATTCGTGCTCGGGCGAGCTGCGGGTGAAGGCGCCGAGCTGCGAGGGAGCCATGCTCATCGGGCCGCTGCGCTTGAGCAGGTATTCGAGGCCGATCCTGGCCTTGCCGTAGTAGGACGAAGCCAGCATGTTGAGCGTGGGCGCGTCCTTGATCTTGTAGACGGCGCGGATCTGCAGGTGGTCCTGCAGGTTGGCGCCGACGCCCGGCGCGTCGAGCATCACCTCGATGCCGTGCCGGCGCAGCAGCTCCGCCGGCCCGATGCCCGAGAGCTGCAGGATCTGCGGCGAGCCGATGCTGCCCGCACACACGATCACCTCGCGCGTCGCGTGGGCGACGACCATCTCGTGGCCGTCCCAAACCTGCACGCCGCTGCAGTGCTTGCGGCCGTCCGGCCCGGTGTCGAGCAGCAGGCGCGAGACCTGCGCGCCCGTCCACAGCTCGAAGTTGGGGCGGCCGTAGCAGGTGGGCCGCAGGAAGGCCTTGGCGGTGTTCCAGCGCCAGCCGTTCTTCTGGTTGACCTGGAAGTAGCCCACGCCCTCGTTGCTGCCGCGGTTGAAGTCCGTCGAATGCGGAATGCCGGCCTGCTGTGCCGCCTGGGCGAAGGCATCCAGGACGTCCCAGCGAACGCGCTGGCGCTCGACCCGCCACTCGCCGCCGGCGCCGTGCAGTTCGTCGGCGCCGAGATAGAAGTCCTCGTGCTGCTTGAAGGCCGGCAGCACCTGGTCCCAGCGCCAGGTGTCGTCGCCGGTGAGCGCGGCCCACTGGTCGTAGTCGCGCGACTGGCCGCGCATGTAGATCATGCCGTTGATGGAGGAGGAGCCGCCCAGCGTCTTGCCGCGCGGATAGCGCAGGCTGCGCCCGTTGAGGCCGGCGTCGGGCTCGGTCGTGTAGAGCCAGTCGGTGCGCGGGTTGCCGATGCAGTAGAGGTAGCCCACCGGGATGTGGATCCAGTGGTAGTCGTCCTTGCGGCCGGCCTCGATCAGCAGCACGCGCCGGTTCTTGTCGGCGCTCAGGCGGTTGGCCATCAGCGCGCCGGCGGTGCCGGCGCCGACGATGACGTAGTCGAAGGTGGTGTCGCTCATGGTTGCTTGCTGCCTCCGTAGCCCGCCTCGCGCTGGTGGCGAAGGGCGAGGATTTCGATGCGATGGCCGGTGGGGTTCTCGCGGTACAGCGCGATGTAGCCGGTGCGGCCGCGGGAGATCACCAGTTCGCGCAGGCCTCGCGCGGTCGGCCGCCCGATCGCCGGGTGGCGCTTCAGGACCAGGGCGGCGTCGAAGATGAGCTCTGCGGTTGCCATGGCTGCGGCGCCATCGGTCTGCGCGGGAACGCCGGTCCGGCGATCGAAATCGGCGAGGGCCTGCGCCGAGAAGACGATCGGGCTCACGGGCGGCGCGTCGCGGACTTCGCGCTCGCGGCTTTCAGCGCCCGCGGCCTGCTCGACCTCGATGTGCCGGGGCGAAGCTTCGCCTCGACGTGACGCCGCACCTCGGCCAGGTCGTAGACCGGTCCGCCGGCGTCGATGTCCGCGGCCGCGGCTTCGGCCGATGCTTCGAATCCGGCGCGCGCCTCGAGTCGTTCGATTTCGCTCTCGAGCGTGCTCACCATGAATGCGTGCGTCGAGATCCTGCGCTCGGCGGCGAAATGATGAATGCGTTCTTTCAAGGCGTCGGGCAGCTTGAGGGAGGTGGTGGACATGGCGCCTCCGTGAATCATGGCATGGTGTCACCATGGTAACACCGCGCAAAGCAGCCCCGCGCGGCAGTCCATGGCGCAGCCGCCTACGCCGCCGCGCGGAGTTCGGACGTCGCAGCGTCAATCGCCGCGGTTACGATGTCGCGATCTCCGCCCTGCAGAAGCAATCACCCTCCATGCCGATCGAGTCGCCGCCGCCCGCTCACGCGCAAGACGCGCACAGCAGGCGTCCCCGCGTCGAGCAACGCGAGGAGGCCGGCAGTCGCTGGGCGGTCGCCAGCGGCTGCTGGACCGCGATGGCCATGTCTTCCCGGACCAGCTGGGATGCGCTCGAGAAGAGCCTTGCGGGCACACCGGCGCAGGACGGCCGGGCCTGGGACCTGCGCCCGATCGACCAGCTCGACCACATCGGTGCCCAGCTGCTGTGGAACCACTGGCAGCACGCATGGCCGGCGCGGCTGGAGATGGAATCGCAGCACAAGGCCGTGCTCGACCAGGTGGCGCAATACACCTGCCGCCCGCCGGCCGAGCCGGCCAAGACGCTGGCCGAGCGCCTGCACGACTTCGCCCACATCGGCCCGCGCATCATGTTCGTGGCGCGCGACTTCCTGCGCCTGATCGGCCAGCTCACGCTGGACATCGGCAAGCTGCTGCGCGCGCCGCATCGTGCACCGTGGCGTGACTTCTCGGGCCACCTCTATCACTTCGGCGCCACCGCGCTGCCCATCACCGCGCTGGTGGGCCTGCTGATCGGCGTGGTGCTGGCCTACCTGACCTCGCAGCAGCTGCGCCAGTACGGAGGCGAGGCCTTCATCGTCAACATCCTCGGCCTCTCGCTGATCCGCGAACTGGGGCCGGTGCTCGCGGCGGTGCTGATCGCCGGCCGCTCCGGCTCCGCCATCACCGCGCAGATCGGCGTGATGCGCGTGACCGAGGAGCTCGACGCGATGCGCGTGATGGGCATCCCGCACGGCTTCCGCCTGGTCATGCCGCGCGTGCTCGCGCTGGCCATCGCGATGCCGCTGATCAGCATGTGGACCTCGATGGCGGCGCTCTTCGGCGGCATGATCGCGGCCGATCTCACGCTCGGCATCGGGCCGGCCTATTTCGTGACGGCGCTGCCGCGCGCGGTGCCGCTGGCCAACCTGTGGCTGGCGATGGGCAAGTCGGCCGTGTTCGGCGTGCTGATCGCGCTGATCGCCTGCTACTTCGGCATGAAGGTCAAGCCCAACACCGAGAGCCTGGGGCGCGGCACCACCTCCTCGGTGGTGGCATCGATCACGGTCGTGATCCTGGTCGATGCGCTGTTCGCGGTGCTCTTCAAGGGCGTGGGGTTCAGGGCATGAATGGAAGCAACGGCAACGGCGAAGCGGTGGTCGAGATCCGCAAGCTCTGGACCGTGTTCGAGTCGCCCGACGGCGACCAGGTGGTGCACCGCGACCTCGACCTCACGATTTACCGTGGCGAAGTGCTGTCGCTGGTGGGCGGCTCGGGCACCGGCAAGACCGTGCTGCTGCGCCAGATCCTCGGCCTGGAGCATCCCGACAAGGGCGAGGTCTCCGTGCTCGGCCACCCGCCCGGGCGCATGAGCGCCACCGGCGCGGCCCAGGTCGGCATGCTGTTCCAGCACGGCGCCCTGTTCTCGGCTTTCAGCGTGCTCGACAACATCGCCTTTCCGCTGCGCGAGCTCAAGCTGTTGCCGGAGGAGCTGATCCGCGACGCCGCGCTGGTCAAGCTGCAGATGGTCGGCCTGGAGCCGCAGCAAGCGACCAAGAGCCCGGCGGACCTGTCGGGCGGCATGATCAAGCGCGTGGCGCTGGCACGCGCGCTGATCATGGACCCGCCCCTGCTGCTGCTCGACGAACCCACCGCGGGGCTGGACCCCGAGAGCGCCGACGGCTTTTGCGACCTGTTGCGCGGCCTGCACCGCGAGCTCGGGCTCACGGTGGTGATGGTCACGCACGACCTCGACACGCTGTTCGACCTGAGCACCCGCATCGCGGTGCTGGCCGACCAGCGCGTGATCGTCGCCGGCACCGCGCGCGACGTGATCGCCTATCCGCATCCCTTCATCCACGAGTACTTCCTCGGCGGCCGCGGCCAGCGCGCCATGGAGGCCCTGCACGAAGGCGCGCCCTCGGCGCTCGTCGCGGGGCGCCCCGGCGCGCGCCCGGTCCCATCCACTGAAAGGTAGCTGCCATGGAAAACAAGGCCCATGCCATCGCCGCCGGCGCCTTCGTGCTCGGCCTGGCCGCTGCGCTGATCGCGCTGGTGTTCTGGCTCACGCGCGACAACACGGTGCGCAACGTCTACGAACTGTCCACGCGCGACGCCGTCAGCGGCCTCCAGCCGCAGGCCATGGTGCGCTACCGCGGCATCGCCGTCGGCAAGGTGTCGCTGATCGACTTCGACCCCAAGGTCAAGGGCAATGTGCGGGTGCGCATCACGGTCGACCAGCGGGTGCCGCTCACCACCTCCAGCTACGCCACCCTGGCCTACCAGGGCGTGACCGGCCTGGCCTTCATCGCGCTGGACGACAAGGGCGAATCCCAGACGCCGCTGTCGCCCAACAACGACGACCCGCCGCGCATCCCGCTCAAGCCTTCGGTGCTGGCCCAGCTGCAGGAGCGCGGCGAAGCCATCATCGGCCAGATCGAGGAAGTGACGAAGCGTGCGAACACCCTGCTGGGCGACCCCAACCAGAAGCGCATCGCCGATGCGCTGGAGAGCATCGCGCAAGCCACGGCCAGCGCCAACCAGCTCACGCGCTCGCTCGACAACACGGTCAAGAACGGGCTCAACCCGGCGCTGGCAGCGCTGCCGCCGCTGATCGAACGCACCAAGGACACGATGGGGACGGTGAAGGCCGCCGCCAGCGACGTATCGCGAGTGGCCAACAACGCCAACACCACGGTGACCCGCCTGAACGCCAAGGACGGCCCGGTGGAGCGCCTGAGCGACGGCACCCGCGCGCTGGCGCAGGCAGTCGATTCCTTCAACGCCGCCACCCTGCCGCGCGTGAACCGCGTCGCCGACGACACATCGCGGGCGGTGCGCCGCCTGGGCCGCACGGCCGACAGCATCAACGACAACCCGCAATCGCTGCTCTTCGGCAACGGTGGGGTGGTGGCGGGGCCCGGCGAGCCCGGCTTTTCCGCACCGGCCGCGCGCCCTTGATCGTTACGAACATGAAGAACAACGCACACCCGCATTCGCAAACGCCCGCCCGGCGCCTTCCGATCCTTGCCGTGCTTGCCGCAAGCGCCGCGCTGCTCGCAACGGGCTGCGGCGCGCTGCCCGACAAGCCCGCCCGCGCGACGCTCTACGACTTCGGCCCCAATCTCGCGGCAGCCGCGCCGGCATCGCCGAACCCCGCGGCACTGCCGCCGATCGCGCTGGCCGAGATCGACGCCAGCACGCGGCTCGAGGGCACGCAGCTGCTCTATCGACTGGGTTACGCCGATTCCAACGAGCTGCGCCCCTACGGCCAGGCGCGCTGGAGCCTGGCGCCGGCGCAGTTGCTGCACCAGCGGCTGCGCGATGCGCTGGCCAGGCGCCGCACGGTGCTCGGCCCGGAGGAGAGCGCCACCATCGCGCGCACCGAAGGCAGGGTGCCCGACACCCTGCGGGTTTCGCTCGAGGAGTTCAGCCACTACTTCGAGTCGCCGGCCTCGAGCGTGGGCCTGGTGCGCTTGCGTGCCACGCTGATCCGCGGCGGCAGCGGCGGCGACCGCGTGCTGGCGCAGCGCAGCTTTGCGCTGCAGCGGCCGGCGCCGAGCGCCGATGCGGCCGGCGGCGTCAAGGGGCTCGCCGCAGCGAGCGATGCGGCGGTGGCCGAGCTCGTGGCCTGGGTGGACCAGGCGCGCTGACACACTCCAGGCCGGCCATGGTCCGCATCGGCCTGATTTCCGACACGCACGGGCTGCTGCGGCCCGAGGCGCTGGCCTTCCTGCAGGGTTGCGATCACATCGTGCACGGCGGCGACATCGGCGAGCCGCGCATCCTCGCGCAGCTGGCCGCGCTGGCGCCGCTGACGGCGGTGCGCGGCAACAACGACAAGGGCGCCTGGGCCGGCGCCGTGCCCGCCACGGCGCGGGTGGATCTCGCGGGACTGTGCGTCTACGTGCTCCATGACCTCGCCGAGCTGAAGATCGATCCGGCGGCGGAGGGCGTTCGCGTGGTGGTGTACGGCCATTCGCACCGGCCCAAGGCCGAGGAGCGGGCGGGCGTCTGGTACGTCAATCCCGGCAGCGCCGGACCGCCACGCTTCCGGCTGCCGATCTCGGCGGCCGAGTTGCGCGTGGACGACGGCCTCGTCACGCCGCAGCTCGTCGAGCTGGTGAAGCGCTGACCGCGGTCAGTGCGTGCGCGCCAGCGCCGGGAACAGGGTGGAAAGGCCGTCGGCCATCACCTCCACCGACAGCGCCGCGAGGATCAGGCCCATGAGCCGGGTCATCACGTTGATGCCGGTCTTGCCGAGCACCCGCGCGATCGGGTCGGCCAGCGAGAAGATGACGCCGGTCACCAGCCCGACCACCACGCCGTAGCCCACCAGGATCGCGAGCTCCCAGACATGCTGCGTCTTGTCGGCATAGATCACCATCGTCGACATGGTGGCCGGTCCGGTCAAAAGCGGGATGGTCAGCGGCACCACCGCGATCGAGGCGCCCAGCGACGCCTTGATCTCCGCGGCGCGGATCTCCTCCTCGTTGCTCTTCGATTCCGCCGGCTGCGCGTTGAGCATGTTGAGCGAGCTGATCAGCAGCAGCATGCCGCCGCCCACCTGGAAGCTGGCGATCGAGATGCCGAAGAAGGCCAGCAGCTGCAGGCCGAGCAGCGCGCTGATCGCGATCACCACGAAGGCGCTGAAGGCCGACACCCAGGCCGTGCGCTTGCGCTGCGTCTCGGTGTAGCCCTGCGTGTAGTGGATGAAGAAGGGCACGATCGCCAGCGGGTTCACGATGGCCAGCAGCGTGATCATCGGCTTGACCAGGTCCATGGCGGGCGTGGCCATCAATGCCCGCCCGGCCGATCGAGGGCCATTGAGCGACCCCTCGGGGAGCAGCGAACGAAGCGAGCGTGGGGGCCCATCATCGTCCCCCGGTAATGTCCAGGAAGGTGCCGGTGACATAGCTGGCCTCTTCGGTCAGCAGCCAGACGATGCCGTTGGCAACCTCCTGCGCGCTGCCGGTGCGCTTCATCGGCACGGAGGACGCGAGCTGGAAGGCCCGGTCGGGCATGCCGCCCGAGGCGTGGATCTCGGTGTCGATGAGGCCGGGCCGCACCGCGTTGACGCGGATGCCTTCTTCCGCGACCTCCTTGGCCAGGCCGATGGTGAAGCTCTCGATCGCACCCTTGCTCGCCGCGTAATCGACGTACTGGCCCGGCGAGCCCAGGCGCGCCGCGGCGCTGGAGAGGTTGACGATGGCGCCGCCGCTGCCGCCGTGTCTCGTGCTCATGCGCCGCACCGCCTCGCGCGCGCAGACGAAGCTGCCGATCACGTTGATGCGGAGCATGCGCTCGAGCCGCGCCACGGTCATTTCGTCGACGCGCGCCTGCACGTCGACCACGCCGGCGTTGTTGACCAGCGCGCCGAGCGGACCGAACTTGGCGTCGACTTTCTCGAACATCGCCTTCACCTGCGCCTCGTCGCCGACGTCGGCCTGCACGCTCATGGCGCGCCCGCCCTGGTCGCGGATCGCGCGCACCACCTCGTCCGCGGCCAGGGAATTGCTGGCATAGTTGACCGCCACCGCGAAGCCGCGCTGCGCGGCGAGCAGCGCAGTCGCGGCGCCGATGCCGCGGCTGCCGCCCGTGATCAAGAGCACCTGTTCCAAATCCCGCCTCCTGCACGAAAGCCGTGCCTCAGTTAAAACCGTCGACGTCGATTACATCATCGAGGAGAGGCCCGTGACCCGCAGCGTCGATTACTACTTCACGCCCCAGAGTCCCTGGACCTACCTGGGGCACGCGCGCTTTGCCGCGATCGCCAAGGCCGCCGGCGCCACCGTGCGCGTGCGGCCGGTCGATTTCGGCGCCATCTTCCCCGTCTCCGGCGGCTTGCCGCTGGGCAAGCGCGCCCCGCAGCGCCAGGCCTACCGGCTGGTCGACCTGGCACGCTTCTCGCGGCACCTGGACATTCCCCTCAACCCGACGCCGAAGTTCTTCCCGGTCGCGGGCGACGACGCCGCCAAGCTGATCATCGCGGTCGACCTGCACGACGGCTGCGAGGCCGCGATGAAACTGTGCGGCGCGGTCTTCGCCTCGGTCTGGGTGAAGGAGTGCAACATCGCTGACCCGAAGGTGCTGGAGGCGCTGGCCGCCGAATGCGGACTCGCTGCCAAGCGCATCGAGCAGTCGCAGAGCCAGACCGTGCAGGAGCGCTACGAGGATTACACGCAGCAGGCCATCGACGCCAAGGTATTCGGCGCACCCAGCTACGTGATCGACGGCGAGATCTTCTGGGGCCAGGACCGGCTGGATTTCGTCGCGCGCGCTCTGAACGCGCATTGAACAACACCCCCCACTCACCATGACAGGAGCATGACCATGGGCCAATTCATCGATCTCACCGCCAAGGATGGCTTCAGCTTTCCCGCCTACGTGGCAGAACCCGCCGGCAAGCCCAAGGCCGCGGTGGTCGTCGTGCCCGAAATCTTCGGCGTCAACTCGCACATCCGCTCGGTGGCCGACGGCTATGCGGCCGAGGGCTATCTCGCCGTCGCGCCATCGACCTTCCACCGCGTCAAGCCGGGCGTCGAGCTCGGCTACAGCGAGGAGGACATGAAGGCGGGCTTCGCGCTGAAGACCGCCGTCGAGGCGCTGCCGGCGCCCGGCGTGCTGCAGGACATCCAGGCCGCGGTCGAGTACGCGGCCCGGGGCGGCAAGGTGGGCATCGTGGGCTACTGCTGGGGCGGCCTGTTGACCTGGCGTGCCTCGGCGAAGGTATCGGGCCTGTCGGCCGCGGCGCCCTATTACGGCGGCGGCATGACCACGCCGGAAGAAAGCGCCATCAGCCCCAAGGTGCCGGTGCTGGCGCATTTCGGCAACAACGATCACTGGATTCCGCTGGACACCATCGAAGCGTTCAAGAAGGCACACCCCGAGGTGGAGGTGCATGTCTACGAATCGGGCCACGGCTTCAACTGCGACCAGCGCGGCTCGTACAACGCCGAGGCCGCCAAGCTGGCACGCGAGCGCACGCTGGCCTTCTTCGCCAAGCACCTGGGTTGAGGAGGGTATCCCCGTGCGTGTTGCCGTGGCCCTGCTCGCGGCTCTTGCATGTCTCGGGGTGCAAGCGGCCGACTACAGCGGACCCCTGTTCGACACGCACCTGCACTACAACCAGGAAGCCTGGGACGGAAACACAGGCCCCTATCCGCCGGCCGAGGCGCTGGCGCGGATGCAGCGCAACGGCGTGAAGGCCATCATTGCCAACTCGCGGCCCAATGCGGGCACGCAGACGCTGGCGGCAGCGCGCGAGACGCGCGAAGCCGGCGTCACGGTGGTGCCTTTCGTGCGGCTCTACCGCAATCGCGACGACTACGGCAACTGGTTTCGCGACGAGAGCATCCACGACATGGTGCAGTCCGAGCTGGCCCGCGGCACGGCCGGCGGGCCATACCGCGGACTGGGCGAATTCCATCTCTACGACAGCGCGAACGCCAACGGCCCGGTGGCGCGCAAGCTGATCGTGCTGGCCGAGCAAAAGAAGCTGGCCGTGCTCGCGCATGTGGACGATGCGGCGATCGACCTGCTGATGGCGCATGCGCCGTCGAAGGGGCAATCGCTGCGGCTGATCTGGGCGCATACCGGCATCGGCGGGCCGCCGGTGGCGCGGGTGCAGGCACTGCTGGAGCGCTATCCGCTGCTGATGGGCGAGCTCTCCTATCGGCCGGGCCTGACTTGCGAGGGCGGCATGCTCTGCCCCGAATGGCGAGCGTTGATCCTCAAGTTTCCCGATCGCTTCGTGGTCGGCTCCGACACCTGGGTCAACCAGCGCTGGAGCGCCTACGACGAGATCATGGGCGCTTACCGTCGCTGGCTCGGCGAGTTGCCGCCGGAGGTGGCGCAGCGCATTGCCTGGGGCAACGCGGCGGGGCTGTTCGGATTGCGCTGAGCGGCCGTGGTGCGCGGCGCCGGATTGTTTCGATCCAGGAAACGCCGTGTCTCTTTTCCAAGTTATTTCTCGAGGGTCTTCGACCGGACACTTCGTCGCACAGGCCAGCCTACGCGAGCCTGGTTTGAAACCGCCTCCGACGAACCCAAGGACCCGAAATGAAGACTTCTCACATCCTCGCCGCCGCCGCGCTCTCCTTTCTGGCCGCCGCCGGTGCCCATGCGGAAACCTACCAAGGCGTGCAAGCGCCGGTGTCCGCGGTGAGCCGCGCCGACGTCGAAGCCGAAGCCGCTCGCACGGCTTCTGCCCCCAACCAGAACGTGGTGCGCGGCTCGCGCGGCGCGGAGCCCTTCAAGGCGGTCGCCAACCGCGACGCCGTCTACGCCCAGGCGGTTGCCACCGCCAATGCGCCGGACCAGAACGTGACCGGCGGCTCGCGCGTCAACAGCCGCGTGATCTCGACCATGCCCAACCGCGCCGACACGCTGCAGCAAGCGCAGAAGCAAGTCGCTCCTGCGGCCAAGTAATCCGCACCGGCCCTTCGGAAGAACCGGGCAGCGCGCGAGCGCTGCCCGGTTTTCTTTTGGCCTATCGGTTCCTCGCGAGAAAGCGCTTGCGCCAGAACACGACGACAAGCAGCAGTGCGATCGAGGCCATCGCACCCATGGCGATCCAGAAGCCGCCGGCCTTGTGCACCAGCGGGACGAACTCGAAGTTCATGCCGAAGATGCCGGCGATGAGGTTCAGCGGGAGGAAGACCGCGGTGAGCACCGTGAGCACCCGCATGATGTCGTTGGTGCGGTGGCTCTGCACGCTGAAATGCAGCTGCACCGCGGTCTCGGCGTTCTGCTCGAGCCGCCGCACGTGATGCACCACGCGCTGGATGTGCTCGAGCACATCGCGGCTGCGCACCATGATCAGCTCGCGATCGCGCGACTCGGCCGTGCCCTCGGGCGCCGGCAGGGTCTCGAAGGCATCGATCCAGTCCTGCACCGCGGCGCGCTGGTCCTCGCAGATCTCGTCCAGGTGGTGCAGCGCCTGCCGCGCCTGCATCAGCGCGCTCCAGTTGGTGAAGTGGCTGCGGGGGTCGATCAGCTCGGCCTGCCAGTGGTCCAGCTGCCGGGTCAGGTCGCGGCGCAGGTCCAGGTAGGCGTCGACGATCAGGTTGATCACGCGCAGCATCAGGTCGGCAGGACTCGCCGGCACGCGGGTCGAGACGGCGCGCACGTCGAGCGCGGGCGGCGCGGCGCCGCCGCGCGCATCGGGCGTCCCC
>DATFFA010000057.1:0-19937 GCA_035250605.1 Variovorax sp.
CACAGGCGAGGAAGTCTTCCAGCCGGTTGTTGACCAGCCGCACCGGCTTGCCGCTGCGCAGCGCAAGCAGACCGGCGATCAGGCTGTTGGCGTCCTCGATGATCTTGCCGCCGAAGCCGCCGCCCGTGGTCGCCTGGATGACGCGCACCCGGGAGACCGGCAGTTCCAGCACGGCGGCCAGGCGGGCACGGACCAGGAAGGCGGACTGCGTCGAGGTCCACACCTGCAGCCGGCCGTCGGCGTCGATCGACGCCACCGAAGCCATCGGCTCCATGTAGCCGGGATACTGCGAGTGCGTGGTGTAGGTGGCCTCGTGAACCAGGTGGGCGCGCGCGAAGGCCGCGTCGACATCGCCGCGCTCGAAGCGGATCTGGTGCGCGATGTTGGCGTCGCGACCGGGATGGACGAGGGGCGCCTGCGCCTGCAGCGCCTGCTCGGGCGTGAGGATCGCGGGCAGCTCCTCGTACTCGATCTCGATCAGGTCGAGCGCGTCGCGCGCGATCTCTTCGCTGGTCGCCGCGACGGCCGCGACTTCCTCGCCGGCGAATCGCACCACGTCGCGCGCCAGGGTGAGCCGCTCCTTGTGATGCACGCCCCAAGGCACCTGCGGCCCGTCGGCACCCGTCACCACCGCCTTCACGCCCGGGAGCGCGAGCGCCTGCGTGGCGTCGATGCGCACGATGCGAGCATGCGGGTGGGGGCTGCGCAGCACCTTCCCGTGCAGCATGCCGGCGAGCTTGATGTCGCCTGCGTACTGCGCTCGCCCCAGCACCTTGGAGCGGGCATTGACCTGGGGCACCGACCTGCCCAGCGTGGATGCATTCATGGCAGCCGCCTCAGTCGGCCGTGATGGCCAGTTCCTTGATCAGCTTTCCCATCACCTGGTATTCGGTGGCATTGGTCTTCGCCAGCACCTCGGGCGCGCCGCCCACCGGCAGGGCGCCGAAGGTCGCGAGCTTGTTCACGACCTCGGGCGACTTGATGATCTCGTTCAGGTGGCCGTTGAGCAGCCGCACGACATCCGGCGGCGTGCCCTTGGGGGCGAAGAATCCGTTCCAGGCGCCGACCACGACGTCCTTGAAGCCCAGTTCGGTGAGCGTGGGGACGTCGGGTGCGAGCGGCGAGCGCGTGGCGTCGCCGATGGCCAGCGGGAGCAGCCGCTTCTGCTGGGTGTACTGGCTCACGACCCCGAGCGTGACCCAGGCCGTGTCGACGTGGCCGGCCACCACGTCGTTGACCGAGGGCGCGACGCCGCGGTAGGGCACGTGCGTGAACTTCACCCCGGCTGCGCGGTTGAGCCATTCGCCGACGATGTGCATCGGCGAGCCGGCGCCGGGCGTGGCATAGGTGAGCGACTTTCCGGAGCGGGCGAGCCCGACCAGCGCGGGGACCGACTTCGCGCCCACACCCGGATGCGCCACCAGCACCAGCGGCTGGGTGGCGATCTGGATGACCGGTTCGAAGCCGTGGAGCACGTCGTAGCTCGACGAGGGCGACAGTCTCAGGACCATCGGCGCGGTCGTGAACGGGTTGGGCGTGAACAGCAGCGTGTGGCCGTCGGGCGTGGCCCGGCCGGCGAAGGAGTTGCCGAGCGTGCCGCCCGCGCCGGGCTTGTTGTCCACGATCACCGCCTGGTTCAGGCGCTGCGACAGGCGCTCGCCCAGCATGCGAGCGATCGAGTCGGTGTCGCTGCCGGGCGGGTAGGACACGACAATGGAGATCGGCTTGGCAGGATAGGTCGGCTGGGCGTGCGCCGGTGCGAAGGCGAGGCCGCAGGCCAGCGCGAGGGCGCCGAGCGCCAGCTGTCGTCGATGGGGATGCATTGTTTGTCTCCTGGGCACGAGCCCTCAGGGAATGAATGAATGGAAGGAAGAGCGCGAGGGAAATTCTGCGATTCGCCTCGCGAGGCGGCCAGATAGAATTTCACTCCGTGAACCAATCCAGCCGCGATTCCTTTCGCAGTGCAGGGCCTGCACCCGGCGTGAAGTCGATCACCGCGCTACGCCGCGGACTCGATGTCTTGTGGTCCATCCAGCAGTCCTCCGCCGTCACCTTGGCGGACCTGCACCGCCAGACCTCGCTCTCGAAGGCCACGCTGCTGCGGATCCTGAGAACCCTGCAGGAGGCCGGCTGGATCGAGCGCAACGAAATCGAGAACCGCTATGTGCCGGCGGCCAGCGCCGGGGAGTCCGGGCTGGCCGTGGAATGGCGCGCGCGCCTGTCTGCGCTGGCGACGCAGCCGCGCGAGCAGTTGCAACGGCGCGTGCCCTGGCCGATCGATCTCGCGGTGCTCGACGGGCTGGCGATGCTCATCCTCGACACCCACCGGCCGATGAACGGCCTCGCGGTGAACTACCGGGTCCTCGGTTTTCGTCCGCGGCTGCTGCTGTCGTCGCTGGGGCGCTGCTATCTCGCCTTCTGCCCCGATGCGGAGCGTCGCCGCCTGCTGGAGGCGCTTGCACGTTCACCGTACGAAGTCGACCGCGCCGCGCTGAAGTCCCATGGGGCCCGCGACTGGGCCGCGCGCTACCGCGCCCAGGGCTACGCCTCGCGCGACCCCAGCCCCACGAGCATGGATTCGCCGGAGCGATTCGGCGCGATCTCGGTGCCCATCCAGGTCGACGATGCGGTGGTGGGCTGCATCAGCTGCGCCTGGCTGCCGGCCGTTGCCACCGAGCAGGACGTGGTGACGCGCCATCTCGACGATCTGAAGGCCGCCGCGCATTCGATCCGCAACCGGCTGGTGGCCGCGAAGTTTCCGCCCGTGCCGCCGCGCTGAACGCTCGCCGGCGTATCGCTAGTGGCGCGTTCCCCTCTGCGCTGCGGGTCTGCCCTGCCCCGCAGCGTCTTTCAGGCACGCCTCGACCCACGCGCGAATGTTGGCCTGCGAGGCGAGCGGAAGGCCGAACATCATCCGATAGACGATGGGCGCGACCACGCGGTCCATGAGCGTCTCCACCTCGGGCACCGGCTCGCCGCGCGCCTGGCCGCGCTCCACGACCGCGCCGAGCTGGCTCATCGCGAACTGCGCGCAGGGGCAGAGATCGCCCATGGCCTCCGCACCCCTGGCGGAAACGACGTCGCGCACCATCGCACGCCCGAGCTCGGACGACATCTCGTCGCGGAACTGTTCGGCCCAGGCCAGCAGGTCGCCCTCGATCGTGCCGGTGTCGAGCGGATCGCTGTCGGGTTTCAGGCGCTCGACGGCGACGTCGGCGAGCAAGTCCGCCAGGTCGCCCCAGCGCCTGTAGATCGTCGAAGGCGTGACGCCTGCGCGCGCCGCGATCATGGGCACGGTGAGGGCGGCGCGACCCTGCTCGTCCAGCAGCTGACGCGTCGCCTCGTGGACAGCGCCCTGGACACGTGCACTGCGTCCGCCGGGCCGGGGAATGGGGAGTGAGCTCATGAGACCATTTTAAAGCAAAGGATTTGCGTTAAGTATCGAATGGCCTCACAATCCGCAAACGCAATTTTTTTGCTTTTATGCAGTTGAAGGAGCTCCCATGCAGCCAGTCACGACCGCTCGCCCAGCCCTTGCCGCAAGCTGGCCGCACACGCGCCTGAGTCACGGCCGCGCGCTGTGGCTCAAGGCGTCCCTGCTGGTGAGCTTCCTGGCGGCGTCGACCGCCCCTTCGCCGCTGTATGCGCTCTACCGTGAAGCGTGGGGCTTCTCTGCGCTGACGCTGACGGTGGTCTTCTCGAGCTATGCGTTCGCCCTGCTCGCGGCACTGCTGGTGTTCGGCAGCCTGTCCGACCACCGCGGCCGGCGCGAGGTCATCCTTGCAGCGCTGGTCCTGGAGTTCGCAGCGACGCTGCTGTTCTGGCGTGCGGACTCGGTGGCGTGGCTGTTGTCGGCACGCGTCCTGCAGGGCATTGCCACCGGCATCGCGACCGGCGCGCTCAGCGCCGGCTTGCTCGATCTTCACCGCGAGCGCGGACCGCTCGTCAACGGCGTGGCGCCGATGGTCGGCATGGCGGCCGGCGCCTTCGGAACCAGCGTGCTGGTGCAGTTCGGCCCCGCGCCGACGCGCCTCGTGTTCGACTTGCTGATGCTCGTCTTTGCACTGCAGATGCTCGCCGTGCTGTACCTGCCGGAAACGGTGGAGCGCCGGCCCGGCGCCTGGCGCTCGCTCTGGCCCCGTATCGCGATTCCGCAGCAGGCTCGCGCGGTGCTGTGGCAGGTGCTGCCGGTCAACACGGCGCAATGGGCGCTCGGCGGCTTTTATCTCTCCCTCGGGCCGACCCTGGCGAAGATCGTCACCGGCAACGATGCGCCGATGGTGGGCGGCGTGCTGATCTCCGCATTGGTCCTCAGCAGTGCCGTCGCACTCCTGGCCGTGCGGCAGTGGCCGCCGCGCAGGGCGCTCGCCCTCGGTGCCGCTGCGCTGGCGCTGGGCCTGGCCGTCAGCCTTGCCGGGATCCTGCTGCACTCCACCGCCGCGTTCTTCATCGGCGCCGCGATCGCGGGCCTGGGCTTCGGCTCAGCCTTCAGCGGATCGTTGCGCAGCCTGGTGTCGCTGGCGCAACCGCAGGAGCGCGCCTCGCTGATGGCCGGCTTCTATGTGCTGAGTTACCTGGCTTTCAGCGTGCCGGCGATCGCGGCGGGGCTGAGCACGGGGCTTGTCGGACTGCCTGCCACGGCGCTGGGCCTGGGCGCCGTCTTGACGCTCATGGCCTCGGCGGCCTTGCTGATGATGGGCCGGCGAGTCACAGCTGCCGAATAGCGAGGGTCCGCCCGGCCCGGACTTCCGATGAGCGGCTGGGCATCGTTCAAGCGCCCGCCTTGATCGCCTCCGAGGACAGATCGACCGTGGGCCTTGCGCCCGCCGGCGTGGGTGGGTTCGAGCGCGCGCTCTCTGCGCCCTCTGCGCCCTCTGCGCGCAATGCGTTTGGGTCGGTGCGCAGCTGTTGGGCGAGGTCGCGGAGTTCTTGAAGACGGTCTTCGTCCGGTTCGGGATAGGCCAGTCGCCAATCGGCCACCAGCTGCAAGACCTCGGGATCATCCAGCGCGCTCAAGCCTTGAAGCAGTTCCGACTGTTCGGCGGTGCGCCTGGCCTGCAGTTGCGCGCTGCGGTAGCTTTCCAGGCCCAGCAGAAAACTTGCCGCGAAGACAAAAGCGATCAGGATTTTCAGCATGCCCCTTCCTCTACCCCGTGTGTGTCGTTTCCAAGCGATTGTGTCCTCGCGCCTCGGCATTCCCTGAGGTCATGCGGCGGAGCCGGCCTGTATCTCCATCGCGGCCTGGACGATCGGCCGCGCCCATTCGGGGATGGACTCCAGTACTTGCGTGTCGTCCTGGGCCGGGTAGCTCACTCGCCCCTCGATCATCTCGAGGACGAGCACCGGGTCCGGGATGTCCTGGCCGGGGGCGGCCTCGGTGCTGTTGTCGAAGACCTGCAGACGGGACAGCTGCGGCATCAGCCGGATCAGGTTGATGCGGGAGCCCACCCAGCGCTCGCGGATCTTGTCCTGCGGGATGTCGTGGCCGCCGTTGGCAACACGCGCGCGCACGCGCTGGATGTGCATTTCCGGCGACCGCAGTCCGCAGAACAGCATCACGATGTCGTGCGTGGCCGCGGCCTCGGCAAGCAACGCCGGAATGGTCCTGCCGCCCAGCGTGGTCTCGAACGCGTAGTTCGTCCCGTTGGCGATCGCGGCCTCGAGCTGCGAGCGCCCGTGCGTCCAGGCCCGGGCATTGGCTTCTTCGGCAGGCAGGCCCAGCTGCGCCGCCAGTTCGCGTGCAAAGCTGTCAGGGTTGAACCACGCCAGGCCGTGCTCGGCCAGCATGGCGCCGCCCACCGAGCTCTTGCCGGCCCCATTGACGCCGGCCAGGACAAAGACGAAGGGCCGGGCCGCGGCGGCCGCAGGCATCAGAACGAGGCACCCGCCTTGGGTGGCCGGGCGAGCTTGCCTCGGGATTCGAACAGCGCCCTCGCCCGCTGCCGAGCGCCGGGCTCCTGCAGCACCGCCAGGCGGGCGTCGAAGCGGCCTGCCAAGTCGTCGAGGATCGATTGCTCGCGTGCCTTGATCGCCTCCAGGTCGGAGGTCAATTGCTGGTAGGTGGCGGCGTCGAGCAGCACCATTTCTACCGCCGAATGATTGGTGATCGCGACGCTGCCCGTTTGTCGCACCTGGCGCACGACCTCGCCCCACTTGTTCTTGACTTGGGACGCGTTCTGCCGCGGCAAGTCATCCAGGCTGAGCAGTTCGGGGATCATGGTGGCGGCTCCTGAGGTCGGGCAGCCATTATGGCAAAAATGGCCGGACGCCGCTATTTTTAGACCCGTGTGGCCAATTTGGCCCTGCGTCGCCAGGCCGCTGGGCAGCAGCTTTCCGTTGGCACGGCCGGCACCTTGCCGTCGCCGCCGCCTAACCCGCAGCGCCCAAGCCGATCGGCGCAGGCACCGCGTTGACGATGCGCGTGAAGAGCTCTTTGTATTCCGCATCGGGCTCGCATCCGGTCAGCGGGTCCCGGTTCGTGCCGAAAGCCTTGTCGAGCTCGGCCCAGTCCTCTTCGGTCAGCACCCGTTCGGCCAGGGGCAGGATCTCCCGCTCTTCCATGGCCATGTGCGCGAGATAGAAGTCGACGTAGTGATCGACGGCCTGCTCGAAGGCCTTGCGCCGCGACTCGCCCATCATCTCGAAGGCAAGCAGGGCATGCTCCACGTTCCGGATCCGGCGCTCCCCGCGCGCATGATCGTCATCCAGTCGATCGAGCAGCTCGCGCGACAGCGGAGTTCGTGCGCGCAGCTTCGGAAAGAGCAGTTCGGTTTCCTTTCGGTGGTGCCGCTTTTCTGGAAATTCGTCGACATAGAACAGCATCGCGCGCAGTGCTCCGAAGTCGGGCAGCGTGCCCTGGCGACGATGCTGTGCCAGCAGCAGGACGATGGAGCGCAGCATGGCCGAGAGGGCCGAGTGCTCGTCGCGGATGATTCTGATCGTGGAATGCGTCATGCAGGTCCCCTTTGGAAAGTCTCTAGGCTCTCACGGCGGACCTGCGGCGACCTTGTTGCAGATCAAGGCAATGCTTGGCCGTGCGCTGTGATCTTCAGCACCGCCACAGGTCCAAGCGTTCAACGCACCAGAAGAACAGGGACGGTGCACCGTGCCAGCACTTTCGTGGCGACCGAGCCGAGCACCAGATTCTTCAGAGCGCCGACGCCGTGCGATCCCATGACCACCAGATCGAAATTGCCGGCTTCCGCATACGAGGCGATCTCATCGGCGGGATGGCCCACCTTGTGGACCAAGGTCGCCTCGATGCCCTGTTCGCGCATGAAAGCCTGGATCGGCTCCAGCACGACGCGGGCATCGTCTTCGTAGTAGCCATGCACCATCTCGGGCCCCGCGAACGCAGCCGCGCGGTGCGGCACCGGCAGAACCACGTAGAGGACCGTACAGGCCTGAGCCGTGCCGAGGAAGTCCTTGTGCGTCGCCAGGTAGGACAGCATGCGCTTCGTGTAGTCGCTGCCATCGACCGCGAGAAGGGTCTTCATGATTTGTCTTTCGTTCAGATGAGGTTTCGGGTGCCCGATGTTCGCCGCCGGCTCGTCGGTCTCTCTTGCGCCAGATCAAATCGCGCGCAGTGGGGGTGCCGATACTGGCCGTATCTCAACTCAGCGGCAGGAGCAGGCGATGTATCAGCGAATCCTCGTTCCCATCGACGGCAGCGAGACCTCGAAACGCGGTCTCGAGGAGGCCATTCGACTTGCCAAGCTGACGCACGGACAGCTGCGGCTCTTTCATGTCATCGACGAACTCTCGTTCGCCCTCGCGATGGATGCCTACGCGGGCTATGCCGGCGACTGGCTCGACGTGCTCCGCGAGAACGGCAAGCGCATCCTCGATGAAGCCAGGGCCACCGCCCAGGCCGCCGGCGTCGAGGCCGAGACCCAGCTCTGCGACAGCTTTTCGGGGTCGGTCCACCAAATGGTGAATGCCGAAGCGGCCAAGTGGCCCGCGGACCTGATCGTTATCGGCACGCACGGTCGCCGCGGAGTCGGCCGCGTCGTCATGGGCAGCAGCGCGGAACACGTCCTGCGATATGCCTCGGTGCCGGTCCTGCTGGTGCGGGCGCCGGAAGCCGCGACCCAGGCCGAAGCGGCGGCGACGGCAACGGCGACGCACGTCAGCCTGCCCACGGGTGCCCTGGCCTTCGAGTAGCACACCCTGCCCCCGGCGTGCGGCTCGCTTCAGTGCGAGCGCGCGAGCCAGCGGGCGCCGAGCGAGGCCACATCCACGGGATCATCCGTCGCGACGTCCAGCGCGAAGGCGCACTCGTCCTGGCCGAGCGGCTCGTGGGTGGCGAGCTGCCGCTCGAGCACGGCCAGGGTCGCCTCGGACGCATCGCTGCCCTCGGCATCGCGTGCCGCCACGCGGCGGCGCAGCTGGGCCTCGGCAGCGCGGCAACGGAGGATCGAGAACGGCACGCGCAGCTCGGCCGCCAGGGCCCGGAATGCCAGCCGTTCGTCCCGGCGCAGAAAGGCGGCATCGACGATCACGGGATATCCGGCTTGCAGGGCCGTGCGCGCGCACTCGGCCAGCCGCGCGAAAGTGCGTCGGGTCGCTTCCTGGCTGTAGATCTCGGCCTGGCGATCGGCTGAACGCTGCTGCGCCCCCAGCCCGAAAAGACGCTTGCGCTCGACATCCGAGCGGATGCGGATCGCACCCGCGGGGGCCAGCAGCGCGGCAGCCATGGTCGACTTCCCCGATCCGGACAATCCGTGCGTGATCATCAGACGTGGCGTGCCGCCCGCGGTGCGCGCAAGCTGGGCTGCGCAGGCGAGGTAGTCCGGCTCGCCGGGCAGGGAGGCGTCCGCGCCGGTTTGCTTGCGCAGGCGGCAGACCAGTGCCCGCACCATCGCCCTGTACACCTCGTAGAAGCGCAGAACCGGCACGCCGGCGTAGTCGCCGCTGTGCTGAAGATAGGCATCCAGAAAACGGAACGCGAGATCCGCTCGGCCATGCGCCTTCAGGTCCATGGTGAGAAAGGCGAGGTCGCTCATGACGTCGATCCAGCGCAACATGGGATCGAATTCGATGCAGTCGAAGGCCGTCAGGCGGCCCTCGAGCAGCACCACATTGGCCAAGTGGAGATCGCCATGGCATTCGCGCACCGCGCCGTGCCGCTGCCGTTGCAGCCATGCCGTGCGCAAGGCCTTCTTCTGCTCGAACACCCAGGCCTGCAGGTCACGCGGGTACCGCGCGCCACCACCGGCGCGCAGACGGGCCAATGCATCGACGACCGGGCGGCCGACCTGGGCCGGGGCGCCGAATGGGGAGTCCGGCTCGGCCCGCTGCGCTTCGTCATGAAACACGGCCAGGCGCTGCGCGAACTGCTCGAGCTGCCCCTCCTGCAAGCGTCCTGCCGGCAACAGGCTGCACAGCAGGGCTTCCTCGGGAAACCGGCGCATGCAGACGGCGAAGTCGATGGGCTCGCCGTCGCCGAGCTGCGGCGCCTGCGTCGTGCCGCCAATGGGAACGACGCCGACATAGAGCGAGGGCGCGAGCCGCCGATTGAGGCGCACCTCCTCCTCGCAGAAGTGCTTGCGCGCCGCCAGCGACCGGAAGTCGACGAAGCCCAGGGCAACGGGCTTTTTCAACTTGTAGGCCAGCGTCGACGTCAGCAGCAGCCAGGAGATGTGGGTCTCCACCAGCGAGACGGGCTGGCCCGTGTCCGAGCGAAGGCGCTCGTGCAACGCCGTCACCAGCGTGCGATCCACGGCAACGGCGGCCGATCTGTGCAGCTTCATGTCGACAGTGTGCGTGATGGCGACCGGCCGTTCCAGGTGCCGAGGACAAAGGGGTCAGACCGGCTTGCACTCATTTGCGCTCGCCCCTCGCCGCTTGCGCGGACCCGTGTGCCGATCGGCGCAGCCACTTCTCCGCCTCGACCGTCGCGAAGACCACGGCCGCGCATGCCAGGCACAGCGCCAGCTCGCCGGGTGCCAGGGCCTCGGTGCGAAACACCTTCTGCAGCGGCGGAACATAGATCACCGCCAGCTGAAGCACGAAGGTCGAGAGCACGGCGCCGGCCAAGGGCCAGTTGCTGCCGATGCCTAGCGTGAAGAGCGATTCGCGCTCCGAACGGATGGCCAGCACATAGGCCATCTGCGAGAGCGTGAGAACCGTGAACACCATGGTCTGCCAATGCATCCCCGTCCTCAGGGCCCAGGCCTGAATGCCCAGGCACATCGCCGCGATGAGGAGACCGACCCACAGCACGTGCTGCCAGAGGCCGCCGGCGAACAGGCTTTCGCCGGGCGGGCGCGGCGGCCGCTGCATCACGCCCCGTTCGGCCGGCTCCACGGCGAGCGCCAGGCCCGGCAGGCCGTCGGTGACCAGGTTCACCCACAGGATATGCAGGGGCAGCAGCGGAATCGGCAGGCCCATGAGCGGCGCAAGCACCAGGGTCCAGGTCTCCGCCGAATTGCCGGTGATGGCGTAGCGGACGAACTTGCGGACGTTGTCGAAGATGCGCCGGCCTTCCCGCACCGCAGCCACGATGCTGGCGAAGTTGTCGTCGAGCAGCACCAGGCTCGCCGCTTCGCGCGCGACATCGGTCCCGCCGCGGCCCATGGCCACGCCGATGTCGGCCTGCTTGAGCGCCGGCGCGTCGTTGACGCCGTCCCCCGTCATCGCGACGAACCGGCCCTGGGACTGCAGCGCACGCACGATGCGGATCTTCTGGGCCGGGTCGACCCGGGCGTACACGCGCACATCGCCGGCCAGCCGTTGCAGTGCAATGTCGTCCAGCGCAGCGAGTTGCGGGCCGGTCAGGACCGTCGAGCCGGCCTCGGCGATGCCGAGTTCGCGCGCGATCGCCAGCGCGGTCGCCGGATGGTCGCCCGTGATCATCACCGGCGTGATGCCGGCGCTTCGGCAGTCCGCGACGGCGGCCTTCGCCTCGGGCCGCGGCGGGTCCGCCAGCCCGACGAGCCCGAGCAAGGCCAGGTCGGCTTCGACCGCCTCCGAAGGCTGCCCGCTCGGGTCCTGCGCAAAGGAACGCCGGGCCAGTGCGAGGACGCGCAGGCCCTGCTCGGCCATCGCCGCTGCCACGCCCAGGGCCTGGGCCACGTCGAGCGGGGCTTGCTGCTGCCCCGCCGCAACGCGGGTGCAGCGCGGCAGCAAGGTCTCCGGCGCCCCCTTGACGACAACAACCCAGCCTTGGCCCTCCCGGTGCAAGGTGCTCATCCGCTTGCGCGCGGAGTCGAATGGCCATTCGTACAGACGAGGCTGCGCGGAGCGCACGGCACGGGGGTCCGCGCCGCCGGCCTGGGCCGCTTCGACCAGCGCCGTCTCGGTCGGCTCGCCCACCCACGCGCCGCTGGCGTCCGCAGCGGCGTCATTGCACAGCACGGCCGCGGCCCACAGTGCCTGCGGCGTCCCGCCGCCCGGATACTCGACGGCCTGGACCCGCATGCGGTTCTGCGTCAAGGTACCGGTCTTGTCCGAGCAGATCACGCTGACCGATCCCAGCGTCTCCACCGAGGGCAGGCGCCGCACCAGCGCGTTCACCTTCACCATGCGGCGAGCGCCCAGGGCGAGCAGGACGGTCACGACTGCGGGCAGCGCCTCCGGAATCGCCGCCACTGCCAGGCTGACGGCCGTGAGCGCCATCAGCAGCACCGGCTCGCCACGCAGAACGCCAACGCCGAAAAGCAGCCCGCAGATGCACAGAACCACGAGCGACAGGCGCCTGCCGAAATCAGCCAGGCGCAGTTGCAAGGGGGTGCTTCGCGCGCCGGTGTCCCGCAACAAGCCGGCGATGCGCCCCAGTTCGGTCCTCGAGCCCGTGGCGACCACCAGGCCTTCCGCACGGCCGTGGCTGACCAGCGTTCCCTTGAAGGCCATGTTGAGCCGGTCGCCGACCGGATGGTCGCCCGCGGGAAGGTGTGCGACGTGCTTCTCCACCGCGACGGACTCCCCGGTCAGCATGGACTCGTCCACGCGCAATTGCGCCGCCTCGTGCAGCCGCAGGTCGGCGGGCACGAGATTGCCTGCCTCCAGCAGCACCACGTCGCCCGGCACCAGGTGCGCCGGATCGACGGCCAGCGAGCAGCCATCGCGCCGCACGGTCGCATGGGCGCCGGCCAGCCGCTTCAAAGCGACGAGCGCCCGCTCCGCGCGCCACTCCTGCGCGAGGCCGATTGCCGCGTTGAGCAGCACGATGACCGCGATGGCCACGGTGTCCGCCACATCTCCGATGAAACCCGAAAGCAGCGCAGCCGCGATCAGCACGAGCACCATGAAGTCGCTCAGCTGGTCCCACACCCGCCGCGTCAGGCTGCGCGGGGCCGCCTCGGGCAGCCGGTTTTCGCCGTAGAGACCCTGCCGATGTTTCGCCTGCTCGGAAGTCAGGCCGCGCTGCGGGTCGACCTCCAGCCGGGCTGCAAGCGCCTTCGCGGGGTGCAGATGCGCTTCGGCGGCCAGCAGGGCACCATCAGGCCCGACGAGGTCCGCGGGCCGACCCTGTCTCACGCTTCGGCGGCGACCGGCGGCGACGCCGTACCGCTGGCTTGTCCGACGCGCTCGTGGGCATTCACGAGCAGCACGGGGACCGGCGCCATGCGCAGCACCTGCTCGGCATCGCTGCCCAACAATGCGCGCGCAACTCCGTGGCGGCCGTGCGTCCCGATCACGATGAGGTCGGCCTTCCAGGTCCTTGCCTGCTCGACCACGATTTCCGAGACGCGGCCCGCGAGCGAGGTGAAGAGCACGCTTTCCGCCTCGATGCCGGCAGACTGCGCGCGCTCCCTCCCCTGTTGAAGGATCTGCCTGCCTGCTCGCGCCATCAGTGGCACCACATCGCCGCTGTAGGTGGCGAAGGTCTCGAAGCCGGTCACGTATTTCAGCTCGTCCACCACGTGGACGAGCCGGAGCCTCGCGCCGGTGAGCTTGGCAAGGCGAATCGCCTCGTCCAGGCCTCGCAGCGCGGTGGCGCTGCCGTCGATGGGGACAAGAATGCGTTGGTACATGGCTGGCTCCTCGAATCAGGAAAGAATCGGCTGCCAGTGTCGACCCCTGGACGCGCGCCGGGCTTGACGGGCATCAATGCAAACGCCGCTGCGGCTGCCCAATGCGGGTTCGGGCCGGATGAGCCGCTGCGTTCATTGATCCAGCGCAAGAAGCTCCGCTGCGCCATGGGGGACCATCGGCGCATCGACAGAGCGGAGAGCGCGATGAGCAAGGTGTTGGTGGTCGTCTATTCCTATACGCGCACTTCCCGCCGGGTGGCGCGGCTGCTGAGCCAGCAGCAAGGCTGGCAGTTGGGCGAGATCACGGAGGTCCGGCCGCGCAGCGGCGTCCTGGGCGCGCTGCGCTGCCGGCTCGACTCCCTGCTGCGACGGTGCCCGGAAATTCGCTACCACGGGCCGTCGCCCCGGCAGTTCGATGCCGTGGTGCTGGTATCGCCCATCTGGGCGCAGCGGCTCGCCGGCCCCATGCGCAGCTTCGTGGCGCAGCGGCGCGATGACCTGCCCGACGTGGCCGTGGTGTCGGTCATGGGCGATCACGGCGCGCCCAAGGCCGTGGCCGAGATCGGCCGCATTCTCGGTCGTGCGCCTTTCTCGAGCACCGCGTTCACGACGCGCGAGGTCGACGACCTCGGCTTCGCCGTGCGCCTGCAGCCCTTGGGCAAGGCCCTGGGCAGCGCGAGGCAACCGCAAGCGGTCGCGCGCCCCGCCGTCCTGTCGCCTCAACCCGCATGATGTGCGGCATCGGACCCGACCTGAATCCGGGAGCGACGGACAACCATGCAGAAGCTGCCTTGGACCGCACGCTGCACGCCCAGCTGGCCGAACTGACGAAAGGCATTTCTCCCGCGGCGCTGATGCAGGCCTGGTCGGACTGGGCCATCCACTTGGCGGCGCAGCCCGCCCTGGGTGCGCAGCTGCTGATCGCCCGCCCGCTGATGCGAGCGACGAAAGCCGCGCTCCAGGCGCTTCAGCCCGTGCCTTCCCATGGCCCCGAGACCTCCGATCCGCACGAAGACGACCCCCGCCTCGCCGATCCGCTCTGGGACGCATGGCCGTTCAGCGTCTACAGGCAGGCGTTCCGTGCCGGCGGGCAGTGGCTGCGGGAACTGACCGAAGGCGTGCCCGGCGTCGAGCGCCATCACGAGCAGGTCGTGTCGTTCTCGGCCCGGCAACTGCACGCGATGTGCTCGCCGGCGAACTCGCCCGCCACGCATCCGCTGGTGCTGCAGCGAACGCTCGTCTCCGGCGGAGCGAACCTGTTGCAAGGCGCATGCAACTGGATGGAGGACGTCCAGCGCAGCCGTGACCACCTGCCGCCCAAAGGCGCCGAGGCCTTCCTGCCCGGACGCGAGGTGGCGCTCACGCCCGGCAAGGTCGTCCTGCGCAATCACCTGATGGAGCTGATCCAGTACGCGCCCACGACGGCCACGGTCCACCCCGAGCCGGTGCTCATGGTCAGCGCGTGGATCATGAAGTACTACATCCTCGACCTGTCGCCGCGCAATTCGCTGATCCGCTACCTGGTCGACCAGGGCCACACCGTCTTCGCCATCTCGTGGAAGAACCCGGATGCGGAAGACCGCGACCTCGGCATGAACGACTACCTGGCGCAGGGGCTGATGGCCAGCCTCGATGCCGTTTCGGCCATCGCGGGGGGGCAGCGCGTGCATGCACTGGGCTATTGCCTGGGCGGGACGCTGCTCGCCATCGGGGCGGCGGCAATGGCGCGCGACCATGACGATCGCCTGGCCACGGTCACCTTGCTGGCTGCGCAGACCGACTTCACCGAGCCGGGCGAGCTCGGCCTCTTCATGGACGAAAGCCAGCTCTGTTTCATCGAAGACATGATGGCCCGGCAAGGCTTCCTGAGGGCGGATCAGATGGCCGGCGCTTTCAACATCCTGCGTGCCGTCGACCGCATCTGGTCGCCCATGGTGCAGAACTACCTGCTCGGCGAGCGTGCGCCGTTCACCGACCTGATGGCGTGGAACGCCGATGGCACGCGCATGCCCTACCGCATGCATGCGGACTATCTGCGCAGCCTGTTCCACGACAACGAACTGGCGCGCGGGCGCTATTGCGTGAACGGACAACCGGTCTCCCTGCGCGATATCGAAGTGCCGATCTTCGCCGTGGGAACCTGGACGGACAATGTCGCGCCCTGGCGCTCGGTGTACAAGCTGAACCTGCTTTGCGACACCGAGATCTGCTTCGTTCTGACGGACGGCGGCCACAACGGCGGCATCCTCAGCGAGCCCGGACACGCGCATCGCCACTACCGCATCCTGCAGCGCGCCGGGGATGCCGCCTATGTGCCGCCCGATGCCTACGTGGCACGTGCCGAACGGGTCGAAGGCTCGTGGTGGCCTGCACTGCAGCGCTGGCTGGCAGACCGCTCCGGGCCTCGTCGCAAGCCACCCCGCATGGGCCATGCGCGGCGGGGCTACCTGCCGATCTGCGACGCGCCGGGCACCTATGTCCTGGTGCGATGAACGCGCCATGCAGGTCCCTTGATCCAGCGCAATGCCTTGACCCGGTGCGCTTCCTACAGTGCCGTCAGGGCCGACCGGCTCGCGAAAGGTCTCTCATGAAATCCGATGTCCCACCGACAACCGACGTCCACAAGCTGCGCTTGGAGGCCTGAGCCATGCGCGTCGCCTTGGTCACCGGCGGAACCGCCGGCATCGGAGCAGCCACCGCCGAAGCCCTGCAGGCCGCCGGCTATCGGGTCGCCGTCAACTACGGCACCAACGAGGCGGTCGCCCAGGCCTTTTCCAGCCGCACGGGCATCCACGCCTTCGCCTGGAACGTGGCCGACCCGGTTGCATGCCGCGAAGGCGCGGCCCGCGTGCAAGCCGAGATCGGGCCGATCGAGGTTCTCGTCAACAATGCCGGGATCACGCGCGACGCCATGCTGCACAAGATGAGCTTCGAGCAATGGCGCGAAGTGCTCGACGTCAACCTGGGCGGGTGCTTCAACATGTGCCGCGCCGTGATCGAGGGCATGCGCGAGCGGCGCTTCGGACGCATCGTCAACATGGGCTCGGTCAACGGGCTCTCGGGCCAGGCGGGGCAGTGCAACTACGCCGCAACCAAGGCCGGCCTCATCGGCTTCACCAAGTCGCTTGCGCTCGAGGGTGCCTCGCGCAACATCACCGTCAACCTGGTCGCGCCCGGATACACCGAAACGGCCATGGTCGGTGCAGTGCCTCCGGACGTGCTGGCTCAAATCCTCAAGTCGGTCCCTGCGGGCCGGCTGGCGACGCCGGGCGAGATCGCCCGCGGCGTCGTCTTTCTCGTCGCGGACGAAGCCGCCTTCATCACCGGCATCACGCTGCCGATCAACGGCGGCAAGTACATGGCCTGAGGTCGTGATACGCACTGACGGACGAGGCGTCGCAGCAAACCACAAAGAAGGGCTCCACATGAAACATCTCAGCACCGCCGATCGCGAGGCGCTGGCCGCTCGGCTCCGGGGCATCAAGCGCAGCGTCCTGGAAGAACTTCGCGGGACTGCCGCCGACGGGACCTCACGAGATCCTCAGGATCACGAGGTTCGCAGCCACGCCGACGAGGCCGAGGCGTTCCGGCTCGAAGGCCTGCACTGCGCCGAGATCGAGATCGACCGCGCCAGGCTCAAGGACGTCGAAGAGGCGCAACAGCGCATGGCCGAAGGCCGCTACGGCATCTGCGCCGATTGCGGCGAGGATATTCCGCGCGAACGCCTGGTGGCGCAACCTGTCGCCGTCCGCTGCGCTGCATGCCAGGCCGCGTTCGAGGCCGGGCGCCGCCGCTGAGGCCGGCGCTCGGCGTCGAGCGGCACGCCGCGGCCCGCACTGCAGGCCATTCCCGCGGGCATTCTGGATTTGTCCACAACGGGCTAACATTGCCCGGGTGACCACTCCCACCCATCTCGCCGTCCTCGACGATGAAGTCGAGATCACCACCCTGCTGGCAGGCTATCTGCAGGGACATGGGTTCCGTGTCAGCCAGCTGCATTCCGGCCGATCGCTCCTGGAACTCATGGCCAGCGACGCGCCGGCGCTCGTCCTGCTGGACCTGGGCCTGCCCGGCGAAGACGGCTTTGCCATCGCGCGCCAGTTGCGCGAACACTGGCGCTGCGGCCTGGTGATCGTCACGGGCCGCGGGGATGCGGTCGACAAGGTGGTCGGCCTGGAGGTCGGGGCCGACGACTATGTAACAAAACCTTTCGATCTGCGCGAACTGCTGGCGCGGATCAAGGCCGTGCTGCGCCGGCTTGCCCCGTCAGAAGCCGGAGAGGCCAGGCCGGACGCCGAAGCGGCGACGCACCTGCTGCGCTTTGCCGAGTGGGAACTGGACACGGCCGCGCGCCGCCTGCTGGACCCGAACCGCCGGGAGGTGGCGCTCACCACCGGCGAATTCGACCTGCTCAGCACCCTGGCCACTCACCCGGGCCGCGTGCTGTCGCGCGACTTCCTTCTCGAGGCCACCCGGGGCCGCGACGGCGGCCCTTTCGACCGCACCATCGATGTCCAGATCGGGCGCCTGCGCCGCAAACTGGAAGACGACCCCAACCAGCCCCAGATCATCAAGTCGGTCCGTGGGGCAGGCTACATGCTGGTCCCCAAAGTCGAGACGGGGAGAGGCTGAGTCGTGGCCCGCCCCAACGCTCCCGGTGTCGACGACGGCGCGGTATTCCGTTCCCTCTTCGCCGCGTACCCGGATGCACTGCTGCTGGTCGATCTGCAGGGTGTCATCGTTCTGGCAAACCCGGCTGCGCTCGAACTGTTCGGCTATTCGGCCAACGAACTGGTCGGCCTGACGGTCGACGCGCTGGTGCCCGACGCCATCCGGCCGCGCCACGCCGCGTATCGCAAGGCCTACGCCGACCAGCCGCGCACGCGGCCGATGGGCATGCAGATGGACCTGGTCGCCAAGCGGCGCGACGGCAGCGAAGTCAGGGTCGAGATCGCCCTGAGCCCCTTGAAAGACCACGACCCCCCCTACGTGGTCGCCGCGATCCGCGGGGTCGACGCCTACCCGCGCGTGAAGCAGGCCCTGGAGCGGGCGCGCTATGCGGAATGCCTGGCGCAGTTCGGGCGCCTTGCCGTGGATGCGCGCGAGTCGCAGAGACTGCTCGAACTCGTTCCGGCCATCGCCGCCGAAGCCTTGCAGGTCGAGATGGCGAGCGTCCTGCTGCTCGAGCCGAGCGGGCTCGAGTTCCGCGTCGCGGCCGGCGTGGGCCTCGTGCCCGAGGAGGCGATCGGCCATCGGCTGCCCAACGAGCCCGGCCTGCCCTCGGGCACCGTCGTGGCCGAAGGCAAGCCGGTGCTGGTGAACGGCGATGCGCAGGATCGGCGTTTCGAGATCCCGCCGCTCTATGCCCGGGCCGGCATGGTGTGCGAACTTTCCGTTCCCCTGGCGGACCGCGGCCGCACCATCGGAACCCTGGTCGTTCGCTCCCGAACGTCACGGCGCTTCGGGGAGGACGAGATCCGCTTCCTGGACTCCCTGTCCAGCATGCTGGCCACCGTCCTGCAGCGCACGAGCAGCGAGGAAGCGCTCAACCATGCGCAGCGCCTGGAGAGCGTCGGCCAGCTGACCGGCGGCGTCGCGCACGACTTCAACAACCTGCTCACGGTCATCTCGGGCAACCTGCAGGTGCTGGAGGACACGCCTGCCTACACCGGCGACCCCTTTGTCCAGCAGCTGGTCGGCGCCGCGGCACGCGCCACCCGGCGCGGTGCGGAACTGACGGGCAAGCTGCTCGCGTTTTCCCGACGGCAGGTGCTGCAGCCCACCGTGGTCGACACCACCGCGCTGCTGAATTCGCTGACCGACATGCTGCGTCGCACGCTGGACCAGCGCATCGTCATCACGCTGGATGCCGAGGACGTGCTTTGCATGGCGGACCCGGGGCAGCTGGAATCCGCCCTGTTGAACGTGGCGATCAATGCCCGCGACGCCATGCCCCAGGGCGGCAAGCTCAGCTTCACTTGCCGCGCGATGGCACGGCTGCCGATGGAACTCGACGCCGAGCCCGGGCCGGGCGAAGCGAAGGGCTACGTGGCGATCTCGATCGCCGACACCGGCGAAGGCATGTCCGAGGCCGTGAAGGAACGTGCCTTCGAACCCTTCTTCACCACCAAGGAAAGCGGCCGCGGCACGGGGCTCGGCCTGTCCACCGTCTACGGCTTCGCCAGGCAGTCGCACGGCGCCGTCGCGCTCCGCAGCGCGCCCGGTGCCGGCACCACGATCACGTTGTACCTGCCGCGCATCGACGCAGGCGCCGACGACGAATACGAGGCCAACGAGCCGCAGAGCGTGCCGCCCGGGCTGCGCGTGCTGCTGGTCGAGGACGATCCCGAGGTTCGTAGCGTCGTGCAGAAGTTTCTCGCCTCGATGGGTTGCGAGATCGTCGCCTGCACCCGCGCCGAGGAAGCCTTGGACGTGCTCGCCTCCGATGCCGGCATCGGGCTTCTGCTCACCGACATCCTGCTGGGCACCGGCATGCGCGGCACCGCGCTGGCGGCGGCGGCGCAAACGCGCCGGCCCGGCCTTCCTGTGTTGCTGATGTCGGGCTATTCGAGCGGACTGCTGGCCGAGCCCCAGCCCTGGGAGCTGCTGCGCAAGCCCTACACGCGTGCCGAACTCGAGCGTGCCATGGCGAAGGTCCTGAACGCCGCTCAGTGAAGGGGGGCGGCCTCCATCGGCGGCGCCGTCAGGTGCTGGATGAAGCTGGCCAGCGCCTCCACCTTCGGGATGCGGATGTCGCGCCGCCCCTTCTCGATGAAATGGATCACGTCGCAACGCGCCAGCCTGGACAGCCCGCGGCTGACGGACTCCAGGGTCATGCCGAGGTAGTTGCCGATCTCGGCGCGGGTCATGTGCAGGGTGATCTGGTCGGTGCGCAGGCCGCGCTGCGCGAGCGCCTCGGTCCAGTAGCGCAGGAAGCCGGCCACGCGGGCGTCGGCGGGC
>DATFFA010000058.1:0-22267 GCA_035250605.1 Variovorax sp.
CGGTCTTTCGAGCTGATTTCTGGCAAATGGCGGGCCCAATGCTCAGCGGGACAGATTAAGTGCGGCAAAGGCAGCATCCTTGGGGCTGTCCGCTCAGAACCTGCTGTACGACGCCACGGACCTCGTTGCCGCGTACGACGCGGCGGGAACCACGATGCAAAGGCGCTACGTGCATGCCCCCGGCACTGACAAGCCCATCGTCTGGTCTGAAGGATCGGGCACCACCGCGAAGAACTGGTTCTACGCGGACCACCTGGGCAGCATCGTGGCCACGGCCAACGCGGCGGGCGCGAGCACGGGCATCTGGATAGCAGGCGAGCTCCATCGCAGAACCAGCTTCTTTGATCCGAACCTAGTAGTCATTCAAGCTGCAACTCGGTCTGATAGGAAGAGCGCAGTAAAAATCTTGCTGCGATCGGGGAGGCCGCCGAAGCTGCGCTGCGGCGGTGTCGTCCTCACCGCAGCATCGCCGACATCGCCGAACAGCAGTTGAGCATCCGCACCGCCGCTTCCACCGAGGCCGCGGTGAAACGAAGCTCCGTCGGCCCGCTGCGCTCGAAGGCCGGCCACTGGCAGAACAGGTCCGCCAGCGCGGGCGTCTGGGTGCGCAGGGTGACGGCCAAGGGCTTCTCCAGCACCAGAGGGCGGGCCTTCCCCTGCGCAGCCAGGCCCGCGGCCACCCCTTCGCGGATCGCCGCGCAAGACCGCGCCGGCGACAGCGAGACCCCGCTGGTCTGCCCGGTGGCGCGCTTGGTCTGCACGAAGGTCGCGTGCGGGAACAGCGCCCGGTTCTCGGCGATGAAGACGTCGTCGCCGCTCGCCATCAGCACCGGCACGCCGTATTCGCCGGCGAGCGCGCCGTAGAGGCCGGCCTCGCCCAGCGCCTGGCCGCCGATCTCGATGCCTGCGAAGGCGAAGCTGTTGATGGTGTGGGCCAGGATGCCCGCGCCGCCGGCGCGCGAGTGGTAGCCGACCATGCACACGCCGTCCACGCCGAACTCCACGCCCGCCACCATGCTCAAGTAGCGCGGCTTGCCCTGGATCACCTGGGCGCGCGCATCGAGCAGGTCCGGCGGCATGTTGCGGAAATCGCCATGCGAGTCGTTGACCCAGACCTCGGCGGCGCCGCCGTCGAAGGCGCCCGCGATGGCGGCGTTGGCCTCCTCGGTCATCAGCCGGCGCGCACGCTCGTACTCGGGATTGCCGGCGCGCACCTGCTGGGCATGAAAGACGCCGGCCACGCCTTCGATATCGACGGAAATCAGGATCTTCATGGATGCAGGTCCTTGGGTGGGGCGAAGGCATCGGCAGGCCAGCCGCGCAGCAGGTCGGTGAGGGCCGGGCGCACATGGCCGTCGCGCCCGGTGATCGACTCGGCCCGCCACAGCGCATGCAGGATGGCCTGCTCCACGCTGTCGGCCGCGGCCTGGAACAGGCCGTCGAGCAGCGCGTCGTGCAGCAGTGCGACTGCCGGCATCGGCTGCTCGCGCCGCTGCGGCAGCGTGTAGGCGGTGGAGAAGGCCAGCGCGATGTCGCCGCTGCCGTGGCCGAAGACCGAGCCGGTGCGCGCCAGGCCGGCACCGGCGCGCAGCGCAAGGCGTTGCAGCTGGCGCGCGTCCAGCGGCGCGTCGGTCGCGATCAGCATGATGATCGAGCCCTTCTCGGGCTCGGCCGCCGGCGGCGCAGCTGTCGGCTGAGTCGCCAGCCGGGTTGACAGCCGCTCGCCGACGGCACGGCCCGCGATCACCAGGTTCGGCAGCAGGCCGTAGTTGGCGAGCACCAGCGCGCCCACCGTGTGCATGGCGGCGCCCGGCGTCGACACGCACCGCGAGGCCGTGCCGATGCCGCCCTTGAGCGCGAAGCTGGACATGCCGCGCCCTGCGCCGACCGAGCCCTGCGCCACCGCTTCGCCCGCCGCGGCCCAGGCCTCGAGGTAGTGGTGCCCGCGCACGGCCATGCGCTGCATGTCGTTGAGAAAGCCGTCGTTGCACTCGAAGACCAGCGGATTGACGCTGGGCAGGCTGCGCCCGCATTCGGGATTCATCGCGATACAGGCGCGGATCTGCGCTTCGGCCACCGCCGGCACCGAGAAGGTGTTGGTCAGCGCGATCGGCGTTTCGAGCACGCCGAGCTCTTCGACCTGCATCAGCCCCACGCTCTTGCCGAAGCCGTTGAGCACCGCGACGCCCGCCGGCACCCGCTGCTGGAAGGGGTCGCCCGCATGCGGGCACAGCACCGTCACGCCGGTCTGCACCGCGCCCTCGTCGAGCGTGCAATGCCCGACCTTGATGCCGGCCACGTCGGTGATGGCGTCGCGCTTGCCGCAGGGCAGGGCGCCGATGTGCGGGGCGGCGGGGGCGGGCATCACCGCATCCGGGCCAGAGCGATGAGCGTCATACGCGGTCGATCTTCGGATCGAGCGCATCCCGCAGGCCATCCCCCAGCAGGTTGAAGGCCAGCACCGTGAAGAAGATCGCCAGCGACGGGAACAGCGCCACGTGCGGCGCGTTGACCATGTCGGCGCGCGCCTCGTTCAGCATCGCGCCCCACTCGGGCATCGGCGGCTGCGCGCCCATGCCGAGAAAGCTGAGGCTGGCCGCCGTGATGATGGAAGTACCCAGGCGCATCGTGAAGTACACGACGATGGAGGAGATGGTGCCCGGCAGGATGTGCCGCAGCAGGATGGTGCGGTCGCTCGCGCCGATGCTGCGGGTGGCCTCGATGTAGGTGAGGTTCTTCAGCGCCAGCGTGTTGCCGCGCACCAGCCGCGCGAAAGCCGGCACGCTGAAGACCGAGACCGCGACCACCACGTTGGTCATGCTGCTGCCGAGGATGGCCACCACGCCCAGCGCCAGCAGGATGCCGGGAAAGGCGAAGAGCACGTCGGAGATGCGCATCACGATGCGGTCCCACCAGCCGCCGTAGTAGCCGGCCAGCAGGCCCAGCACGGTGCCGATGATGGCGCCCAGCACCACCGACAGGAAGCCGGTAGCCAGCGAGATGCGCGCGCCCATCAGGATGCGGCTGAAGATGTCGCGGCCCAGCGGATCGACGCCGAACCAGTGGGCGGCCGAGGGCCCGGTGTTGAGCTTGTCGTAATCGAAGAAGTTCTCGGCGTCGTAAGGCACGATCCAGGGCGCGAGGATGGCAATGGCAATCAGCAGCAGCACGAAGACGCCGGCGCCCATCGCGACATGCTGCATGCGGAACTTGCGCCAGAACTCGGTCCACGGCGTGCGCACGCGCGACGAGGCGGCGATCGCGGCGACCGGCGGCTCGGCCACGGCAATGATGGATTCAGCGGGAGGGGTGCTCATCGGCTGTTCACTTGTAGCGGATGGTGGGGTTGATAAAGCCGTAGAGCACATCCACCACCAGGTTGATCAGAATGAATTCCAGCGAGAAGAGCAGCACCAGCGTCTGGATGATGGGGTAGTCGCGCATGTCGACTGCGTCCACCAGGAGGCGCCCGAGGCCGGGCCAGTTGAACACCGCCTCGACCACGATCGAGCCGCCCAGCAGGAAGCCGAACTGCAGGCCCATCATCGTGACCACCGGGATCAGCGCGTTGCGCAGGCAGTGCTTGAGCACCACCCATTTCTCGGACACGCCCTTGGCGCGCGCGGTGCGCACGAAGTCTTCCTGGATCACCTCGACGAAGGAGGCGCGGGTGAAGCGCGCCATCACGGCCGCCACCGCAGCGCCCAGTGTGATCGAGGGCAGGATGTAGTGGCGCCACGAGTCGGCGCCCACCGTGGGCAGCCAGCCGAGTTGCACCGAGAAGATCTGCATCAGCAGCATGCCCAGCGCGAAGGCCGGAAAGGAAATGCCCGAGACCGCCAGCGTCATGCCGAGCCGGTCGGGCCACCGGTTGCGATACACCGCCGAGGTGATGCCGATCGCCATGCCGAAGACGACCGCCCACGCCATGCTGGTGAGGGTGAGCAGCAGCGTGGGCATGAAGCGCTCGGCGATCTCGGTGGACACCGGCCGCTTCGAGCGCAGCGAACGGCCGAAGTCGCCCTGCAGCATGTTGGTGAAGAAGTTCAGGAACTGCTGCGGCAGCGGCTTGTCGAGGCCGAGGTCCGCGCGCACCAGCGCCACCGTCTCGGGGCTGGCGTCCGGTCCGGCCGCCAGCCGCGCCGGGTCGCCGGGCAGCATGTGGACGAACAGAAACACCAGCACCGCCACGATCAGCAGTGTCGGAAGCAGACCCAGCAGGCGCTTGAGGACGTACTGAGTCATTGGTTCACCCCCAGCCTTGGCGCACTTCGTGTCGCTTTCGCCAATCCCCTTCCGGGGGCAACACCAGCGGCCCGGCAAAGCCGGTTCCGCGGTGTTCCCCGATCAGCGGGCGCGGCGTCAGGCGTCGAGGCCGGTGCCGGGCGTGGCGGAGCCCTGAATTCACTTCAGTTCCACTTCGTCGAAGTTGAAGCTGCCGTCCGGGATCACGTAGAAGCCGCTCAGGTTGCGCGCCCGCACCGACAGCAGTTGCTCGGTGACCAGAAAGGCCCAGGGTGCGTCCTTCCAGATGCGCTGCTGCGCGTCGGCGTAGATCTTGGCCTTGGCGGCGGGATCGGTGGTCACCAGCGCCTTCTTGATGTCGGCGTCGACTTCGTCGTTCTTGTAGTAGGCGGTGTTGAAGAGCTTGGGCGGGAAGGACTCGGACGCCAGCAGCGGGCGCATCGCCCAGTCGGCCTCGCCGGTCGACGAGGACCAGCCCACGTAGTACATGCGCACGGGGGCGGTGGCCGGGTCTTGCGCGCTCTCGACGCGTTCGACGCGCTGGCCGGCCTCGAGCGCCTGCACCTGCACCTTGATTCCGACCTGCGCCAGCTGTTGCTGCACGAACTGGATCACCTTCTGGGCGGTCGTGTAGTTGTACGCCGACCAGAGCGTGCTCTCGAAGCCGTTCGGGTAGCCGGCCTCCTTCAGCAGCTCGCGCGCCTTGGCCGGGTTGTAGGGCCAGGGGCCGAGCTTGGCCGCGCCCTCGATGCCCTTGGGCAGCACGCCCTCGGCCGGAATGGCGTAGCCCGAGAACGCCACCTTGACCAGCGCCTCCTTGTTGATCGCATAGTTGATCGCCTCGCGCACCTTCGGGTTGTCGAAGGGCTTTTGCTGCGTGTTCATCGAGATGTAGCGATGAATGATCGAGGGCGAGGTGTTCACCTCGAGGCTGGGCTTGTCCTTCAGCGTCGCGGCTGCTTCGGGTGGCATCGGGAAGGCGAAGTGCGCCTCGTTGGTCTGCATCATCGCGGCGCGCGTGTTGTTGTCGACCACCGGACGGAAGGTGATGGTGTCGACCTTCGGATAGCCCTTCTTCCAGTAGCCGTCGAACTTGGCGACCTTCAGGTAGTCGGTGGCCTTCCATTCGACGAACTTGAAGGGGCCGGTGCCCACGGGGTTCTGCGCGATGCCCTTGCTGCCGTACTTGGCCAGCGCGGCCGGCGAGATGATCACGCCCGAGGGATGCGCGAGCGTGTTGATGAAGGGCGAGAAGGGCTCGCTGAGCGTGAAGCGCACAGTAGTCGCGTCGACCGCCTCGGTCTTGGCGATGTTCTTGTAGAGGTTGTAGCGCTTGAGCTTGTTGTCCGGGTTGGTCACGCGGTCGAAGGTCGCCTTTACCGCTTCGGCATTGAAGGGCGTGCCGTCGTGGAACTGCACGCCGGTGCGCAGCTTGACGGTGTAGACCAGCCCGTCCTTGCTGACGGTGTGGCCGGTGGCCAGCACCGGCACCATCTTCATGTCCTTGTCGAAGCCGTACAGGCCCTGGTAGAAGGACTTGGCCACCGCCTGCGACAGCGTGTCGTTGGCGTCGTAGGGGTCGGTGGTGGTGAAGTTGGACTGCACGGCCACGACCACGTCCTTGGCCGCCTGTGCCGACATGGCAAGGCCGGCCAGCGCGAGGGCGGCTGCGATTCGGGTAAGACGCTTGTTCATGCGAAGACTCCTTTGACGTCGCTGGGGGAAGGGAAAGAAATTCAGAAACCGCCGGCCATCGGATGCCGCGCCACGAAATGGCCCGGACCGACCTCGACCAGCGGCGCCACCGTGGGCTGGTAGTCCACGGCATGCACCGGACTCGGCACCTCGCCCTGCAGCAGCGGGCGCTTCTGCTTGCGCCGCGCCGGGTCGGCCACCGGCACCGCGGCCATCAGCCGCTTCGTGTAGGCATGCTGCGGGTTTTCGAAGATGGCGCGCCGCGGGCCGATCTCGACGATCTGGCCCAGGTACATCACGGCCACGCGGTGGCTGATGCGCTCCACCACTGCCATGTCGTGCGAGATGAAGAGGAAGGCCACGCCCAGCTCGCGCTGCAGGTCGAGCATGAGGTTGACGATTTGCGCCTGGATCGACACGTCCAGCGCCGAGACCGACTCGTCGGCCACCACCACCTTGGGGTCGAGCGCCAGCGCGCGGGCGATGGCGATGCGCTGGCGCTGGCCGCCGGAGAACTCGTGGGGATAGCGCTGCGCGTAGTCGGCCGGCAGGCCCACCTTTTCGAGCAGCCAGCGCACCCGGGCCTGCGCCTCGGCGCCGCTGGCGACGCGGTGCACCAGGAGCGGCTCCATGATCGAGAAGCCCACCGTGAGGCGCGGGTCCAGCGAGGCGAAGGGGTCCTGGAAGATGAACTGGATGTCGCGCCGCAGCGCCTGCAGCTCGCCCTGCGGCAGCGCCAGCACGTTGCGGCCCTTGAACTCGATCTCCCCGCCCTGGCTGTCGACCAGGCGCAGCAGCGAGCGGCCGGTGGTCGACTTGCCGCAGCCCGACTCGCCCACCAGCGCCAGCGTTTCGCCGGCATGCAGGTCGAAGCTGATGCCTTCCACCGCATGCACCCGGCGCGTGACGCGGCCGAAGAGGCCGCTCTTGAGGTCGAAGCGCGTCACCAGGTCCTTCACGCGCAGGATCGGCGGGACATCGCGGCGCACCGTGTCCTGCGGGCTGCGGTCGCTCACGCTGACGCCCGCTGCGTCGACCTGCAGCAGCTCGAAGCGCGCCGGCAGCTCGGTGCCGCGCATCGCGCCCAGCTGCGGCACGGCGGAGAGCAGGGCGCGGGTGTAGGGGTGCTGCGGAGCGGCGAACACCTGCTCGGACGGGCCGGCCTCGGCCTTGTCGCCGCGGTACATCACGAGCACGCGGTCGGCCACCTCCGCCACCACGCCCATGTCGTGGGTGATGAAGACCACGCCCATGTGCATCTCGGACTGCAGCTCGCGGATGAGCTGCAGGATCTGCGCCTGGATGGTGACGTCGAGCGCGGTGGTGGGCTCGTCGGCGATCAGCAGGGAAGGCCGGCAGGACAGCGCCATCGCGATCATCACCCGCTGGCGCATGCCGCCGGAGAGCTGGTGCGGGTAGCGCTGCAGCACGCTGCGCGCCTCGGGGATGCGCACCAGCTCCAGCATGCGCAGCGCCTCGGCGCGCGCGGCAGCGCGGTCCTTGCCTTGGTGGATGACGATGGCCTCCGCGATCTGGTCGCCCGCGGTGAACACGGGGTTGAGCGAGGTCATCGGCTCCTGGAAGATCATCGCGATGTCGGCGCCGCGGATGCCGCGCATCGTGCTGTCGCTCGCCTTCGCCAGGTCGAGCACGCGGCCGTCGCGGCGCTTGAAGACCATGCGGCCGTCGAGGATGCGTCCGCCGCCGTATTCGACCAGCCGCATCAGCGCCAGCGAGGTGACGGACTTGCCGGAGCCCGATTCGCCCACGATGGCCAGCGTCTCTGCGCGCTCGACGTGGAAGCTCAACCTGCGCACCGCGTCGACGGTGCGCTCGGAAGTGGCGAAGCGGACGGTGAGCCCGTCCACCTCGAGCACGCGCTGCTCGGGCAGCTGCAACGCAGCGCCGGCGGCGGAAGCGGGCAGGGTGACCGAGCTCATCGATGAATGGCCGTCTGCGGCGCCTCGGTGCCGCGGGCATGGCCGCGGTACATGCCCTCGGTGTTGAAGGGCATGCAGACGTTGCCGTTGCGATCGATCGCGATCAGCCCGCCGCTGCCGCCGATCGCCGGCAGCGACTGCATCACCACCGCTTGCGCCGCCTGCGCCAGCGACTGGCCGGCATAGCGCATGCGCGCGCAGACGTCGTAGGCCGCGGCCGCGCGGATGAACATCTCGCCGCTGCCGGTGCAGGACACGGCGGCACGCTTGTCGTCGGCGTAGGTGCCGGCGCCGATCAGCGGCGAGTCGCCGACGCGGCCGACGCGCTTGTTGGTCATGCCGCCGGTCGAGGTGGCGGCTGCGAGGTGGCCCTGCAGGTCGAGCGCCACGGCGCCGACGGTGCCGAACTTGAGCCCCTCGTCCAGCGGCGCGGACGCATTCGCCGTGCCGTCGTGATCGAGCGCGATGCGGCCCGCGGCCTGCGCGCGCTCCAGCTGCGCGCGCCGCGCTTCGGTGGAGAAGTAGGACGCATCGACCATCTCCAGGCCCCGCTCGCGTGCAAAGGCCTCGGCCCCGGCGCCGGCCAGCAGCACATGGGCGCCGTCTTCCATCACTGCGCGGGCGGCGCGCACCGGGCGACGGATGCGGCTCACGCAGGCAACTGCCCCGGCGCGCAGGTCGGCGCCGTTCATCACCGCCGCGTCGAGCTCGTGCGTGCCCGCGTGCGTGAAGACCGCGCCGTGTCCGGCATTGAAGAAGGGGCAGTCCTCCAGCATCTCGACGGCGAGGCAGGCCGCGTCGAGCGCGGAGCCGCCGCCCAGCAGCAGGGCCTGGCCGGCTCGCACGATGGCGCGCAGCGCCTCGTGGTAGGCCTGCGCCGTGCCGGCGTCCAGCGCCGCGGCACTGATCGTGCCGGCGCCGCCGTGGATGGCAATGACGGGCGTCGTTCTCATCGGGTCTTCTTCTTTCCGGCCGGTGCGCGCGGCGCCGGCCTTTGCTTGATCTTCGGCGTGCTCGCAGCCCGCAGGTCCTGCGCGCCGTGCAGCCAGGGCATCACGGCATGGACCACCTTGCTGGCGGCCTGGTAGGCGTGCGGGGCGCGCAGGGCCACGGCGCTGGTCAGGGCCTCGATCAACGCCAGAACGCTGGTCTCGCAGTTGGGACGATAGCGGGTTTCGGTTTGCGCGTAGAGGGCCACGTCGGCCAGGGGCGCGATCGGCGAGCTGGGCCGGTCGGTCAGCGCCAGCACGCCGATGCCCTGGCTGCGCGCGAGATCGGTCAGGGCGACCGTGTCGGTCAGGTAGCGCGGGAAGGTCAGCGCCACCAGCAGGTCTTGCGGGCCGCCGCGCGACAGGGCGCGCGCGCCGTGCGTGACGCCGCTGACCGATGACAGCAGGCGCACGTCGCCGCAGTAGGCATCCAGCCCGTGGTGCAGCAGCCCGGCCAGCCAGGCGCTGGCGCCGAAGCCCGCGACGAAGACGGTGCGGGCGCCGAGCACGCGCGCCACCGCCGCCTCGCAGGAGGCGGGGTCCATGGCCTGGCGCGTCGCGCCGATGTTGCCTTGGCTTTCCTCCAGCGCCATCGCGAACACCTCGGCCACCGTCGAGGGGCGGGCGAGGTTGCCGCGCAGCCGCTCCACCGGTGCCACCAGCGGCTCGAAGCCGCGCACCAGTTCGGCGCGGAAGCTCGCATAGCCGTCGAAGCCGAGGGCGCGGGCGAAGCGATTGGCAGTGGCCACGGAGACGCCGACCGTGGCGGCCAGTTCGTCGATCGGCAGCGTGGCGACCTGCAGCGGTCGCTCGAGCACGTAGTCGGCCACCTGGCGGTGCGAGGGGGTCAGCTGCGGCAGGGCCTGGGCGATGCGCTGGGCGACGGTGGTAGCTGCTGTGGAAGCCGGCATGCAGGGGGAGTCGCCCGTTCACGGTGCAGGCGATGTAAATAAAATTACATATTGGTGCGAAGAAAGTAAATTTTCAATCATTGCTTTCTGTTTAGCAAGCTGCGGGCCACGTGTAGGCGGTGCTGCTCAGCCCGCCGACGCCCTGCTGGGTGCGGTGCCCACACTGAATCAATCGAAGGTCTGGGATGCTGTGCTGGGCTGTCGAGGGCTTCGCGCCATTGCGGACACGCTGACGAATTCCTTGTCAGCGCACCACCGTTTCAGTTCGCGCAGCTTCCCCGTGCACCCACGAAAGGAAGGCCTCGACCGGTGGCCGCTTCGCGTGCCTGGCCGGGTAGACCACGAAGTGCGCCTTGACCCGAACGGCTTTGTCCAGCCCGAAAACCGGCTTGAGCTTTCCAGTCGAAAGATGCGGGCCGGCGTTCACGGCACTCTCGAGGGCGACGCCGAGCCCTTGCGTCGCGGCATCCAGCGACATCTGCGCGCGGTCGAACCGAAGAGCGAACTGCTCCGGCGCCCGCCTGTCGGAGAATTCCCTGAGCCAGTCTGACCACTGGACCACGCTGACATTGCTCTGGATGAGCGGTACGTCGAACAATTGCTCGATCCGCTTGAGCCGGTGTTCGCGGATGAAGGCGGGGCTGGCCAGCGGCACGATGCGCTCGACGAACAAGGGCTCGACCACGAGGTCATCCCACTGCGGCACGCCATAGCGGATGTCCAGGTCGGCCTGGCCCAGCGCGAAATCGCTGGGCGTGTGCGCCGCCGACAGGTTCAGGGCGATGTCGGGGTGGGCTTGGGCGAAGCCGCGCAGCCGCGGCATCAGCCACAGGCTCGCGATGCTGGGCGCCGAGTGCACGTACAGGCTGTTGCCTACGCCCTTGCGCAAGTCTTCCGTCGCCGTCGAGATCGCAGCCAGGGCGCCTGCCACGCGCTCCAGGTATCGCTCGCCGGCGTCACTGAGCCGCACGCCATGTGCGCTGCGCTCGAAGAGCCTCACTCCCAGGTCGGCCTCCAGACGTGCGACCTGGTGGCTGATGGCCGACGCTGTGAGATGGAGTTCGGCCGCGGCCAACCCAAAGCTGCGCCGGCGCGCCACCGCTTCGAAAGCGAGGAGATTGGCAACGGGTGGCAGGGAAGCCATAGGGTTCTCCCGGTCGTAAGGTGACGAAGCGTCATCTTAGCTTGACGATTAATCGTTTGCCGTCAGCTCATCCAGCGCCGAACATTGCGCCCATCAACGGAGACAGCGGCCGGCCAAAGCGGCACCAGGCCGCACCGATCGACCTTCAAATTTGTCGATACCTCCTGCGAAGCCCCCTTCCTATTTCTCATGGAGATCGACGAAATGCTGCTCAAGGACAAAGTTGCTCTGATCACCGGCGGGGCCGGGCTCAACGGACTCGGCTATGCGACGGCGCGCCAGATGGCGACCCAAGGCGCCAAGGTGGTGATCCTCGACCTGACTCGCGCCGAGCCGGCTGCGGCCGCAGCACGGCTGGGCGAAGGTCACCTCGGTCTGGTCGCCGACGTCACGGACAAGGCCGCCTGCGAGACCGCCGCCGCCGAAGCACTGAAGGCGTTCGGCCGGATCGACGTCCTGATCAACAACGCCGGCATCACCCAGCCGGTCAAGACGCTGGACATCACCGGCGCCGACTACGACCGGGTCCTCGACGTGAACCTGCGCGGCACGCTGCACATGTCGCAGGCCGTGCTGCCGGCGATGCGCCAGCAGCAGTCGGGTTCGATCATCTGCATCTCGTCGGTCTCTGCCCAACGCGGCGGCGGCATCTTCGGCGGCCCTCACTACTCCGCCGCCAAAGCCGGCGTGCTCGGCCTGGCGCGCGCGATGGCGCGCGAGTTCGGGGTCGAAGGCATCCGCGTCAACTGCATCACCCCCGGTCTGATCGAAACCGACATCACCCAGGGCAAGCTGACCCCCGAGCGCAAGAAGGAGATCGCCGAGTCGATCCCGCTCGCCCGCCTGGGCGCAGCTTCCGACGTGGCAGGGGCGTGCGTGTTCCTGGCCAGCGATCTTTCCGCCTACTGCACCGGCATCACGCTCGACGTCAACGGCGGCATGCTGATCCATTGAAGCCAATACTCGAAAGGAGACAAGACCATGCAACGCAAGACCTTTGTGCGCACCCTGCTCGCCGTGGCCGCCGCGGCCACGCTGCCTCTCGGGGCCCACGCCCAGGCAGTCAAGCTGACGCTTGGCCACGGTGCGGCCCCCGGGAACCCGCGCCACGAGGCGGCTGTCAAGTTTGCGGAGCTACTCAAGGCCAAGACCAGCGGGCGCATCGAGGTGCAGGTGGCGCCGTCGGCGCAGCTGGGCGACGACGCGGCGATGGTGACTGCGCTGCGCACCGGCGCGCTGGACATGAGCGCCAACTCGCAAGGTGCCGTGGCCAACGCGGTGCCCGAGTACGCCGCGTTCGGCATGCCGTTCCTCTTCTCGAATGCTGCAGCCGCCTTCAAGCTGCTCGACGGCCCCCTCGGCAAGGAGCTGGCCGACAAGTCCGCGCAGAAGGGCCTGATCGCGCTTGGCTACTGGGACAACGGCATCCGCCAGATGACCAACAGCAAGCGCCCGATCACGAAGGTCGAGGACTTGAAAGGTCTGAAGATGCGCACGCCACCCGACACGGTGCTGGTGGAAATCATGCAGGCGCTGGGGGCCGAGGCGCAGCAGATCAAGTTCGCCGAGCTGTACGTCGCCTTGCAGCAGGGCGTGGTCGACGGACAGGAGAACCCCGTTATGAACGTCCACGCCAGCAAGCTGTACGAGGTGCAGAAGAACCTGGCGCTGACGAACCATCAGTTCCAGATGACGCCATTCCTGATGAGCAAGCGCGCGTGGGACAAGCTCTCCGACGCCGACAAGAAGGCCGTGCAGGAGGCCGCCGCCGAGGCCACCGCGCTGCAGCGCAAGCTGTCGCAGGAGTCGGAGGACAAGCTGCTCGCCGATCTGAAGGCCAAGGGTGTGCAGGTCACGACCGTGGACAGGGCCGCCTTCTCGAAGGCCACCGCACCCGTCACCGACAAGTGGATGGCGGGCCCGATCGGTCCCTATGTGAAAAAGGTCGTCACCGCCGCGCAAGCGCAGTAGGGGCCTGATCCCGGGCGCCACCAGCGCGCCCTTCTCTGGAGACAAACCATGAATGTGATCGAACGCGCCGTCGGCGGCATATGCCAGACGGTGCTGTGGGTGAGCACGTCGGTGATCTTCGTGATCCTGTGCGCGAACACCGTTCTGCGCTACGCCACCGGGGCGAGTCTGCAGTGGGGCAACGAAGTGCCGGAGCTGCTGTTCCCCTGGCTGGTGATGGCAGGCGTGGTGCTCGCGGCCCAGCACGGGGCACACATCACCACGACGTTCCTGATGGAGAAGCTGCCGTTCGCAGTGCGCCGGCCGCTCGCTGCGCTTGCCTGGCTCGGCGTCGTGGCGCTCTACGCAGTCATGACCGTCGCGACGTTCCGCATGCTCGAAATCGTCCACGACGAGAAGTCGCCGATCCTCCAGGTGCCGGGATCGGTCACGTACGGGTGCGTGATGGGCGGAATGGCAATGCTCGCGGTGCTCGCGCTGTTTTCGGCGTGGCGAGCCTGGAGCACCAGCGAACAACCGGCCGTGGTCGGCGACGAGGTGCCGCAGGCGCACTGGTGAGACCAAGGAGAACGACATGACCGCACTGATACTCTTCGTCTTCCTCGGCGCCGCCGTGGTCGCGATCCCCATCGCACACGCGCTGCTCGTCGCTGCACTGGCCGCGGCGGCCACCTCCGACAAGGTGCCGCTCGACCTTCTCGTCCAGCAGATGGTCGCGCAGGTCCAGAGCTTCCCGCTGATCGCGATTCCTTTCTTCATGCTGACCGGCACGCTGATGATGGGCGGCAAGCTCGGCGAGGCGCTCATCGGCGTGCTGTCGACCTTGATCGGCCGCTTCCACGGCGGCCCCGGCCAGGTCGGCGTGCTGTCGTCGACGATCTTCGGCGGCGTCTCGGGCTCGGCAGTGGCGGACGCATCGGCGATCGGCTCGCTGCTGATCCCCTGGCAGAAGCGGCTCGGCTACCCGCCGGCGTTCTCGGCCGCGACGCTCGCCGCGGCGGCAACGATCGACATCCTGATCCCGCCGTCGATCCCGATGATCCTCTTCGCGCTGGTCAGCAACACGTCGATCGCGTCGCTCTTCGTCGCGGGCATCCTGCCCGGACTGGCAATGTGCGGCGGCTTCATGGCGGTGTGCTGGTGGGTCGGCCGGCGGCGCAACTTCCCGCGCGAGACGCGGCCGCTCGACTGGTCTGCGTTCCGCACGCAGCTCGTGTACGCGGCGCCCGCGCTGGTGCTGCCAGTGCTGATCGTGGTCATGCTGCGCTTCGGGATCGCGACGCCGACCGAGGTGGCAGTGCTCTCGACGCTGTTCGCCGGCCTGGTTTCGGCGCTGGTCTACCGCGACCTCGGCCTCAAGCGGCTGCACGCTGCGATCGTTCACGCAGGCCTTGCCACCGGCGTCGTGCTGCTGGTCATCATGGCATCGGCCGCGATCGGCTGGCTGCTGACCTTCGACCGCATGCCCGACGGCATCGTCGCCTGGGCGCAGGCACACCTGTCGAGCGGCTGGAGCGTGATCCTGCTGATGAACTTGCTGATGCTCGTCTGCGGCATGTTCATCGACCTGCCTGCCGCAGTGCTGCTGCTGACCCCGGTTTTCGTGCCGCTCGCCAACGCGATCGGCATGGACCTCACGCAGTTGGGAATCATGATGACCGTCAACCTGGCGATCGGCCTGTACACGCCGCCGGTGGGCACGACACTGTTCATCACCAGCGCGCTCGCCAAGGTCAAGGTCGGCCAGACGGTGCGCGAGCTGGGCCCGTTCTATGTGGTCGCATTCCTGATCCTCGCGCTCGTCTCGTACGTGCCCGCCGTCATCTTCAAGTGAGTCCTTTGTCTGACTATCCAAGGAGCAATCCGTGATTTCAACCAACAACCAGCTCGCCACGCTGGCGCATCGCGCATACCGCATCCGGCGCTTCGCGCTGCGCATGGGCGAGGTCCAGGGCCAGGGCTACATCGGCCAGGCGCTCGGCTGGGCCGACGTGCTTGCAACGGCCTATTGCCATGCGTTGAACCTGCGGCCGCAGGAGCCCGAGTGGGAGGGGCGCGACCGCTTCCTGCTCTCGCACGGCCACTACGCGATCGCGCACTACGCGGCGCTCATCGAAGCCGGCATCATCGTCGAGAGCGAGCTCGAGACCTATGGCAGCGACGACAGCCGCCTGCCGATGTCGGGCATGGCCGCCTACACCCCCGGCATGGAGATCTCGGGCGGATCGCTCGGCCAGGGGCTGATCATCGGCGTGGGCATGGCGCTCGCGCTGAAGCAGAAGAAGAACCCGGCCGTCGTCTACAACTCGATGTCCGACGGCGAACTCGACGAGGGCTCGACCTGGGAGGCAGCGATGTCCGCCGCCCACCACAAGCTGGACAACCTGATCTGCCTGGTCGACGTGAACAACCAGCAGGCCGACGGCCCCTCGGGCAAGGTGCTGGGCTTCGAGCCCCTGGCCGACAAGTGGGCCGCCTTCGGCTGGCATGTCCAGCGCGTGAACGGCAACGATCTGGCGGCCGTGGTGGAAGCGTTCGACGCCGCCCGTGCACTCCAGGAAGCGAGGCCGCGCGTCATCGTCTTCGACACGCTGATGGGCAAGGGCGTGCCCTTCCTCGAGCAGCGCGAAAAGAACCACTTCATCCGCGTCGACCCGCCGGAGTGGCAGAAGGCCCTCGAGGTCCTCGACCAGTCCCAACCTTATGTTCAATCCGAAGGAGCCCCGGCATGAGTACCGCCACCGCAGAAAAGAAGCCGCGGCTGACCACCTCGGCGATGATCGCCTCGATCGCCTCCGAAGGGCAGAAGGTCAAGGCCGCTCCGTTCGGCAAGGCACTCGTCGACTACGCCGCTCACCGCCCCGAAGTCGTCGGCCTGACGGCGGACCTGGCCAAGTACACGGACCTGCATCTGTTCGCCCAGGCATACCCCGAGCGCTTCTACCAGATGGGCATGGCCGAGCAGTTGCTCATGGGCGCCGCCGGCGGAATGGCCAAGGAAGGCCTGATCCCCTTCGCGACGACCTACGCTGCGTTCGGCACGCGGCGCGCCTTCGACTTCATCCACCAGGTGATTGCCGAGGAGGACCTCAACGTCAAGATCTGCTGCGCGCTTCCGGGCTTGACCACGGGGTATGGTCCCAGCCATGCCGCGATCGAAGACATCGCGATGATGCGCGGCATCCCGGGCCTGACCATCGTCGACCCTTGCGACGCGCTCGACATCGAGCAGGCGGTGCCTCAGATTGCCGAGCACAAGGGCCCCGTCTACATGCGCCTGCTTCGTGGTCAGGTGCCCCTGGTGCTCGACGGCATCGAGGGCTATCGCTTCGAACTGGGCAAGGCCAAGATGTTGCGCGAGGGCGCCGAGGTGCTGCTGATCTCCAGCGGCCTGCTGACGATGCGGGCGCTCGAGGCCGCGCAGGACCTGGCCAAGGACAAGGTCGGCGTCGCCGTGCTGCATTGCCCGACCATCAAGCCGCTGGATGAGGCGGCCATCGTCGAGGCCGTGCGCTACAAGCATCGTTTGGTGGTCGTCGCCGAGAACCATTCCGTGATCGGTGGGCTCGGTGAAGCGGTGGCCAGCGCGCTGCTGCGCCACAAGGTGCAGCCGGCGGGCTTCCAGCTCGCCGGCCTGCCGGACGCGTTCCTCGACGCCGGCGCGCTGCCCACACTGCATGACCGCTACGGCATCAGTCGCGAGGCGCTGGGCAGCCGCATCAAGGGCTGGCTCGGCTGAGCCGGGCGGCGGCGACGCATCGGCCACGCTTTGGCAACGCCGGTGCGCTGAAGCTCATGGATGCGGCCCCGGACGTTTCAGCCTGCAACGCGGGCCGCCGCCGTGCGCCGGCTCGAACAGAGCCCGCGGGCGATGCGATCACTGGGTGGGTGATGCAGACGGGTTGCGCTGCGGCGAAGTAACGAAGTAAAGGTTGGCCGCAGGGTTCGGGCCGCAGGCGACAATACGGGTGCTCGCCACATAGCCCTAGCCCGACGCCCTTCCGCATGAACAACAAAGTCACCGGCACGCTCCAGATGATGGCGGCCATGCTGATCTCCGGCACCATCGGCTGGTTCGTCGTCCACTCCGGGCAGCCGGTCATTCAGTTGTTGTTCTGGCGCTGTGTCTTCGGGGCGGCGACGCTGCTGGCGGTCTGTGCCTTCACGGGATCGCTGCGCGGCAGGCTCACGCTCAGGCAGGTCGGCTGGGCTGCCCTCGGCGGCGTGGCCATCGTCCTCAACTGGCTCTTGATCTTCGCCTCCTTCTCTCGGGCCTCGATCTCGGTCGCCATTGCCGTCTACAACACGCAGCCCTTCATCCTGATCGGCCTGGGCGCCATATTCTTCTCCGAGCGCATCACCGCCGCCAAGCTCGCTTGGCTGGCCATCGCGTTCGCGGGCGTGCTGCTCATCGTGCAGGCCAGGCCGTCCGCGGCCACCTATGCCGGTCCGGACTCGGCCTACATCGCCGGGGTCCTGATGGCCCTCGGTGCGGCGTTCTTCTACGCCATCTCGGCGATCGTGACCAAGAAGCTCGACGACACGCCGCCGCACCTCATCGCGCTGATCCATGTCTGCGTCGGCATCCTCATGATCGCGCCCTTTGCGGACCTGAGGCATCTTCCCTCCGACTACCGCGTCTGGGGCGACTTCGTGGTGATGGGCGCGGTGTACACCGGCCTGGTGTTCGCGCTTCTGTACGGCGCGATTCAGAAGCTGCCGACGCACTCGGTGGGGGCGCTGTCTTTCCTCTACCCGATCGTGGCCATGGTGGTGGACTTCGTCGCCTTCGACCACCGGCTCAAGCCGCTGCAGCTCGTCGGCTCGGCGGCCATCTTGATTGCCGCTGCCGGGATGACGCTGGGCTGGTCCTTGAATCGGACCAAGGCCTTCCCGCAGGCCTGAACGGACGGTCCTCGCCGGCCATCCTGGGGACTGCCCGGCCAGGCCTTGCTTCGGAGCCAGTACACTCCGCCCGCCCCGGCATCGGCCGGGGCCGCTGCTGGCAACGCGGCGTGTCTCAATCCAAGGAACCCTGAATGAATCGAATCGAACTGGTCGAGAAGATCGCCACCGCCCACACGCTGAGCAAGGCCGAAGCCGCGCGCGTCCTCGAAACAGTCACCAGCGCCATCGTCAACGCCGTGAAGAAGGACGATCCGGTCCAGATCGTCGGCTTCGGCACCTTCAAGCAGGTCGCCCGCGCCGCGCGCTCCGGCTTCAACCCCCAGGCCGGCACGAAGATCAAGATCGCGGCAACCAAGGTGCCGAAGTTCGTGCCGGGCGCCGCCTTCAAGGCTGCCATCGACCCGAAGGCCGCCAAGCGCAAGGCCGAGAAGGCCGCGGCCAAGCCTGCCGCGAAGAAGGCTGCTGCACCGAAGAAGGCCACTGCCAAGAAGAAGTAAGCCAAGGCATGGCCGGTCCCGCGCAGGGCCGGCGATGCTGAGCCGAAGCCGCCCACCGGGCGGCTTCTTTTTGTTCAGAGCAGGCGCGAGATCTCCTGCGCCGCCTCCACCAGCGCCGGCAGCATCGTGTCCTGCATGACTTTCGCGCTGGTCCGGTTGGCCTGCCCGCTGATGTTGAGCGCGGCCACCATGCGCCCGCTTCGGTCCACGATCGGCGCGGCGATCGAGATCAGCCCCTCTTCCAGCTCCTGGTTCACCAGGCACCAGCGCTGCCGCCGGGCCTGCAGCACCTTGGCGACGAGCGCGTCGATGTCGGTCAGCGTGTGGCGCGTGAGGGGCTCGACGTTCGAAGCCTCGAGGCGCGCGCGCAGCGCCTCGTCGTCCAGGTCGGCCAGCAGCAGCCGGCCCATCGACGTGCACCAGGCCGGCAGGCGCGAGCCCACGCCCAGGCTGATGCGCATGATCTTGTGGGTGGAAACGCGCATCACATAAACGATGTCGGTGTCGTCGAGCACCGCGGCCGAGCAGGACTCCTGCACCTGCTGCACCAGCGCCTACATCACCGGCTCGGCGCGGTTCCAGATCGGCATCGACGACAGGTAGGCGAAGCCCAGGTCGAGGATGCGCGGGGTGAGCGAGAACAGCTTGCCGTCGCTGACCACGTAGCCCAGCGTCTGCAGCGTGAGCAGGATGCGCCGCGCGCCAGCGCGCGTCAGGCCGGTTGCGGCCGCGACTTCGCTGAGCGTCTGGCGCGGCGCGCGCTCGCTGAAGGAGCGGATGACCTGCAGCCCGCGCGCGAAGGACTGGACGTAGCTGTCGCCGGGCGTGGGGGCGGCGGGTGTGTTCAGGGTTGCCATGAGGAGCGATCTTCTTTAGAATTCATTATACGAACACATGTTCGATATACGAACAACCGAGAACATTGTGCTCCACGCCTGAAGCCGAGGCCTTCGGCTTTTCCCTTACCCCGGAGACAGATTCCATGATCAACAAGATCGCCCGCTCGATCGCCGATGCCATGGCCGGCATCCCCGACGGCGCCACGGTCCTCATCGGCGGCTTCGGCACCGCCGGCATCCCCAACGAGCTCATCGACGGCCTGATCGAGCAGGGCGCCAAGGAGCTCACCGTCGTCAACAACAACGCCGGCAACGGCGACACGGGCCTGGCCGCGCTGCTCAAGGCCGGGCGGGTGCGCAAGATCATCTGCAGCTTCCCGCGCCAGGCCGACAGCTACGTGTTCGACGAGCTCTACCGCTCCGGCAAGCTGGAGCTCGAGCTGGTGCCGCAGGGCAACCTGGCCGAGCGCATCCGCGCGGCCGGCGCCGGGGTCGGCGCCTTCTACTGTCCCACCGGCTACGGCACCCAGCTGGCGGGCGAGCGGGAGACGCGCATCATCGACGGCAAGCAATACGTGCTGGAGTACCCGATCCGCGGCGACGTGGCGCTGATCAAGGCCGAGCAGGGCGACCGCTGGGGCAATCTCACGTACCGCAAGGCGGCACGCAACTTCGGGCCGGTGATGGCCATGGCGTCCGAGCGCACCATCGCCACCGTGCACGAGATCGTGGAGCTGGGCGAGCTGGACCCCGAGACCATCGTCACCCCCGGCATCTTCGTCAGCAACATCGTCAAGATCGACCGCGTCGCCACCCAGGCCGGCGGCTTCAAGAAGGCAGCATGACCATGAGCACAAGCAACTACCAGCGCCGCACCAAGGACCAGCTCGCCGCGCGGGTCGCGCAGGACATCTTCGACGGCGCCGTCGTCAACCTCGGCATCGGCCAGCCCACGCTGGTGGCCAACCACCTGCCGGCCGGCCGGGAGGTCATCCTGCACAGCGAGAACGGCATCCTCGGCATGGGGCCGGCGCCCGCCGCGGGGCAGGAAGACTACGACCTCATCAACGCCGGCAAGCAGCCCGTCACGCTGCTGCCGGGCGGCGCCTACTTCCACCACGCCGACAGCTTCGCGATGATGCGCGGCGGCCATCTCGACATCTGCGTGCTGGGCGCCTTCCAGGTCTCGGCCACCGGCGACCTGGCGAACTGGAGCACGGGCGAGGAGGGCGCCATCCCCGCCGTCGGCGGCGCGATGGACCTGGCCATCGGCGCGAAGCAGACCTGGGTGATGATGGACTTGCTCACCAAGAAGGGCGAGAGCAAGATCGTCGCCAAGTGCACCTACCCGCTGACCGGCATCGGCTGCGTGAAGCGCGTGTACTCCGACCTGGCCACCATCGAATGCACGCCCGCAGGCCTGAAGCTCATCGACAAGGTCGAAGGGCTCGAGCATGCGGAGCTCGAAAAGCTGGTCGGGCTGCCGATCGCTGCCTGAGACAGAAACATTCCTGAGAGACACACACCATGACCACCCAAGCCTTCATCTGCGACGCCGTTCGCACCCCCTTCGGCCGCTACGGCGGCTCCCTCTCCGCCGTGCGCGCCGACGACCTGGGCGCCGTGCCGATCAAGGCGCTGATGGAGCGCAACAAGGATGTCGACTGGCAGGCTGTCACCGACGTGCTCTACGGCTGCGCCAACCAGGCCGGCGAGGACAACCGCAATGTGGCGCGCATGGCGGCGCTGCTGGCGGGGCTGCCGCTCGAAGTCGGCGGCGGCACCATCAACCGCCTGTGCGGCTCGGGGCTGGACGCGGTGGGCACCGCGGCGCGCGCCATCAAGGCCGGCGAGGCCGGGCTGATGATCGCGGGGGGCGTGGAGAGCATGAGCCGCGCCCCCTTCGTCATGCCGAAGGCCGAGAGCGCCTTCAGCCGCAACAACGCGGTGTACGACACGACCATCGGCTGGCGCTTCGTCAACAAGCTTATGAAGGCGCAGTACGGCGTCGACTCCATGCCGGAGACGGCGGAGAACGTCGCCACCGACCACAAGATCGAGCGCGAGGCGCAGGACCGCATGGCCCTGGCGTCGCAGCAACGCGCCGTGGCGGCGCAGAAGTCGGGCTTCTTCGACGCCGAGATCGTCCCGGTGCATGTGCCGCAGAAGAAGGGTGATCCGATCGTCGTCGACAAGGACGAGCATCCGCGCGACACCAGCCTGGAAGCCTTGGCCAAGCTCAAGGGCGTGGTGCGTCCCGACGGCTCGGTGACGGCCGGCAACGCCAGCGGCGTGAACGACGGCGCCTGCGCGCTGCTGCTGGCCGACGAGGCAAGCGCGGCGAAGCACGGCCTCACGCCGCGCGCCCGCGTGGTCGGCATGGCCACCGCCGGCGTGCCGCCGCGCGTGATGGGCATCGGCCCGGCGCCGGCCACCGAGAAGGTGCTGAAGCTCACCGGGCTCAAGCTCGACCAGATCGACGTGATCGAACTCAACGAGGCCTTCGCAGCGCAGGGCCTCGCGGTGCTGCGCCTGCTGGGCCTGAAGGACGACGATGCGCGCGTCAACATCAACGGCGGCGCGATCGCGCTGGGCCACCCGCTGGGCGCCAGCGGCGCAAGGCTGGCGACCACGGCGGTGAACCAGCTGCACAAGGGTGGCGGCCGCTATGCGCTGTGCACCATGTGCATCGGCGTGGGCCAAGGCATCGCCGTCATCCTCGAACGCGTCTGACCGGACTCGTCCGGCGTGGGCTGCTGCCGGATGCGCCGCGAGCAGTTCGCGCAGTTCGTGAAGAGCGAGACGCAGCGCTTCGGCGATGTGATCAGGAAGGCGAACGTTTCGCCGGACTGAGAGGGCCCGGCTCCACGGCCTGCCACACCAGCGTGGCGGCCGCGAGATCCTCCAGCGCGCTGCCGACGGCCTTGAAGACGGTGCGTTCCGTATCGCTCGCGCGCCCGCCGCGCCGGCCTTTGCACAGGTCGGCGAGCGTGGCCTGAAGCGCATCGCGCGCCAGCGTGCCGGCCGCGAACGCATCGAGCAGGTCGCCGGCCTTCCGGGGCGCTTCTTCCGTATCGACGAAGGTCCGCGCGCCGGCAAAGCAGGCCGGGTCGGCCTCGCGCATCTGC